>CAYHKQ010000047.1:0-20489 GCA_964357255.1 uncultured Elusimicrobia bacterium | reverse complement strand
GGTCAATGTAGCGCCGGGCCAAACGATTCTGCTTGGAGGAATCCTGATTTAAGACAGCGGGCAAGCTCGCCACAAACCCCGCTTGTTCGACAACTTTTTTATAATCCAACAACTCGACATCAACGGCCCTGAGTTCAGGAAAGGACGCCAAAATCGCGCCGTGAATCCTCAAGAGCGCCTCGCTAATGCGCCCGTCCGCGTCGGGGAAGCTCGCGCGAGCCGGGACCATTCGGCAGATAACTTCGCCGTGGGAAACAGCGCGACAACGCTCTTCCTTGGGCCAAACCTTCATCATGCCATCGAGCTCGGTCCGCGCTTCGTTGAGCTGATTTAAAAGCTCTGACATGCGGCCGGCCGCGACTTTAGCCCGGTCAAGCTTGGACACGCCTATGCGCCTGACCTCGCAAGTTTGGTCGCCCTTAGGGCAAGGCTCAACCGGCCCAACCGAGGGATCGGCGTTAAGTATCGCGCCCAGAAGTCCGACAAGATAAAGTGATGTCATGATATTAACCTCCTAATCAAAAAAATTCCTTGGCGTAGGGCAAAAATGGTTTTCTAGAAAATCTTTCAGCCTCGGCCGCGGCGCGACGACGGGCCTCCTCGGCTTTTTTTATCTTCTGAAGCTTAACGGCTAAATTAGGGTCCGCCAAAAAATTCAAGGCGGCCTTGAGCGATCTCATACTCGATGAATCAATAAGGTCGCGGATGCTCGAGCCGCTTCGATAACCCAGAAAGTTTTTAGAGCCCACGGCCACGTCCACCAACCCGGCGGCGCTTTTCTTGGAATCCCGAATCGCGTCCAAAACGCCTATCTCGTCATAATTCTTCCTCAGCTTGGCGTTGACATTTTCAAGATACGCGACATTGATGACAGGCGGCAAATACCCGCCCGCGGCCTCATGGTCCTTAAGCAGGGCGACAACGGCCGCGGCGTGAGCATTGGCGAGAGCGAAAGCCGCATCATAGCGCGTCAGGCGTTGACGCATTTGAGCCACGTTCACAGTAATTCTTTCGGTAAACGGGATTAAACAACCCTTTTCTTCCATGCAAAATTTTCGCTCGGTAGTTTCAATCAATTGGTCGTAAGCCACTTGGGCTTCCCCTTGGGATAAGGAAGTCTTGGCCACGTCCGAAAAGGCGGCGATAACGTCCAAACGGCTCATGCCCTCACCGTAAGCATATCCAAGAACGGTTGTCATCAAGAGCGCCGTGATCGCGGTTTTTAGTTTCATCATTGCATTTACCTCACTTTACTCATCTGTGTCCTTCGGGACATGCCCATAGCATGCGCCAAAATAAAAAAGAATGGAAGGGACTTTAGGGCAAAAAAACAGCTTTTTTAGTCCTAGTTCAATATAGGACTTTAGTCCCTACTATTTATTTCTCGCTTTATTAGCGAATTCCTCATAGAAATAAGCCGAGGCGATAATGCCGAGACGAAAGTTATCTAAATCAAGCCACTCGTTGGGAGCGTGCGCGTTCTCGCCGGGTAAGCCAAATCCCATCATCAGCACAGGGGTTTGCGCATAGGCCCTCTTAAAAATCTCGGGCGCAAAGATCGAGCCGCCGCAACGCTCAAAAACCGGCTCAGCGCCAAAGGCCCTGCGCAAGGCCCTAAACGCCGCCTGAAAAACCGGCTGGTCAAGATCTTCCACAAAGGCCGGGCCGCCGCCGGGAACCATGGACACGCGAACCTTGACTCCCTTGGGAGTCAGTTTGGCCACCCAGCGCTCAAAACTCTTGACGATCTTGCCGGGGTTCTGATTGGGCACCAGACGCATCGAGACCTTGGCGCCGGCGCGCTGGGGGATAATTGTTTTGGACCCCTCCCCCTGAAATCCGCCGGTCAAACCATGCACCTCAAAAGTGGGCCTGGCCCAGACACGCTCGACTACGCTATAACCCTTCTCCCCGCCCACGCAGGGCACACCGGCCACTGCCTCGATCTCCTTGGCCACAAAACGGGCGCGCGAAAACATTTTCTTCTCAAGCTTAGTCAGCTTTGCGACATCCTGATAAAAACAGGGGATGGCGACACGGCCCTTGCGATCCGTCATCGCGGCCAAAATCTTAGCCAAGACCAAGGCGGGATTAAGCACGGCCCCGCCAAAACTTCCGGAATGAAGATCCAATTTCGGACCCTCGACCACAACATCAAAATAAACAAGCCCCCGCGTGGCGTAAGAGACCGTCGGGACTCCCTTGGCCAGCATGGCCGTGTCGCTGATGACAACGGCTTCGCCGGCGAGCTTGCCCTGATGCTCCCGAACCAACGCCTCAAAATTCGGACTTCCAATTTCTTCCTCGCCCTCGATGATAAATTTGACGTTCAAAGGCAGGCGGCCCCTGGTTTTTAGCCATGTCTCGCACGCCTTAATATGAATGAAAGTCTGCCCCTTGTCATCAGCCGCGCCTCGGCCCCAAAGGCGGCCGTCTTGCACGCATGGCTCAAAAGGTGGCCTAATCCATTGTTCCACAGGATCAACGGGTTGCACATCCAGATGGCCATAAACCAGCAAGGTCGGCCATCGCTTATCCTCGATCCTTTCGGCATAAAGGGAGGGCTGACCCTTGGTCCTTAAAATCTCGGTCTTAAATCCAAGCTTAACAAGAGCCGCCGAGGCCCAGTCCACTGAGCGCAATATGTCGGCTTTGTGCTGGGGTAGCGAAGAAATACTGGGGATCTTGAGCCACTCGCACAATTCTTCAAGAAATTGAGGGACACTGGCCTGAACATAAGATTCGATGGTGGCGGGTTTTTCAAGAACAGATGATTCGATCATTATTCCTCCTAATTTTTACTCAACCGCTTATCCGCTATTCTATATAGTCTTTTAGTAGCTTGCTTCGCGAAGGATGGCGGAGCTTCCTGATCGCCTTGGCCTCGATTTGACGCACGCGCTCGCGCGTGACCTTGAACATACGGCCCACCTCCTCCAATGTGCGGGGATATCCGCTTTCCAAGCCGAAGCGAAGCCGCACGATTTGGGCTTCTCGCGTTGAAAGCGTTCGAAGGACCTTCTCGATCTCCTGACGCTTTAAAAAATTGACCGCCGAGTGCATCGGCACCACGGACTCCTTGTCCTCGACAAAATCCTCAAGGCGGGAGTTGTCATCGCCGATCGGCATAGCCAGGGAAAGGGGCTCTGGGATAATTTTCAAAGCCGCGCGCACTTTGTCCGGCGAGATGCGCAATGCCTTGCTGTAATCCCCCACGGTCGGATCAAAACCAAGCTGTTGGCGGAATTTTCTCTGAACCTTGGAGAGCTTGGAAATCAACTCCTTCATGTGAACCGGTATACGAATGGTTCGCGCCTGATCCGCGATGGCGCGATTAATGGACTGGCGGATCCACCAGGTGGCGTACGTTGAAAATTTGAAACCCTTCTTATACTCGAACTTCTCGACCGCGCGAATGAGCCCCAGGCTCCCCTCCTGAATCAAGTCGGAAAGCTCCAACGACGAAACGCCCAAATGCTTTTTCGCGATGGAAACGACTAGGCGCAAATTAGCGCGGATTAACTTTAGCTTGTCCTCGAGGACCTTCTCCTCGAGGTCCACGATATTCTGAGCCAGGGCCAAAAGTTCATTGCGGCTAACAGGCAGTCCGGACGCGAGTTTCACGCGCCGGTCCATCACAAGACGAAGATTCGCGGCCAATGTTTCGGCCCCGGATGGATTAAAACCCGTCTGCGCGTGAAACTCCTTGGCCGATATCCTGCCTTTTTCCGCGCTGGCATAAAGAGCCAAAAATTCCTTGCACGGCATCCCAACGTTCTGCTCATAGCGGACGACCTCCGCCTCGCACTCGCGAATCCTGATAGAAAGATTTTTGATTTTGTTCGTGACGCGCTTGATCTTTTCCTGATTTAGATTAAGATCAATAATTTTTTCCAAAATCGCCTTTTTAAAATTATAAAGCCTGAGCTTAAAGCTATTTCGCTTGCTTTCGGACACGGCGCGCTCAAGCTCGGCGTTGGCTTGGACGATTTTCGCCTCCATGCCTTTGATATAGCGAACCGTCTTTCGAATTTTAGAACGCATGCGGCTGAGCTCGGAATCCGTGCGCCTGCCCCGGGGCATAAGCTCCTTGGGGGTCATCTCTTCCTGCTCGATCAAAGACTCCCAGTTTTCAATTTCCCTGTACGTAATCGGGGACTCCAGCACCAACAAGCGCAGGGCGCGATTACGCTCGTACACATTACGGGCCAAACTTACCTCTTCTTCACGGGTTAGCAAGGGAACGCGACCCATCTCGGACAGGTACATCCGAATGGAACTCAATGTCTCCGGACCCTTGGGCGTTTCCACGGAGGAAGGAGCCGGGGCCACCCCCTCTTCGCGACCTCTGACATGAAAACGCCGCGCCTGATCCCGGTCCACGACCCGAATGCCCAAATCCTCGAGCGTCTCGAGAAAATTGTCCATATCCTCGAGGCTGACGGCTCCAAAAAGAGATTTTTGAATCTCCTCAAACGTCAAATATCCGTGCTCTTTCCCAATTTCAATAAGATCTTTAAGAACATGCCGACTCTCCATCGTACTTTAAGCCTCCTTCATCTAACTCGTATTTTTACCCATTCCCCTTAGCGCGGTAAAGTTAGGGTCGCGAACCTTTAAGGCGCTTGGAAATTTCTTGAAACTTCATCAACAGCGCTTCCTCGCACGGCTGATTATTTTTCCGACGCATGCGAATAATCTCGCGTAGTTCGCGCAATTCGCGCACCAAGGAACGCTGGCGCATTTCACCGGCATAACCGCCCAGAAGCTCTTCAAACTCCCCGGACGCCAACTCCTGACTATGGCCCAAAACCGCGCGGCTAAAAATTTTTCCCCAGTCATCAGGCAGGCCCATCTCAGGCGAGACCATGGCCCCGTCAAAAAGATAACCGGCAATCCGTTGCTCCACAAAATCTTCCTTGCCGACCCCGTGGCTTTGCAAAACGCGCCGAACGGCATCAGGGTTGACGGCCGCCATTCCCAACAAAGATTCCTCCAAACTCAACGCGCGCGCGCCGGACTGCGCGAATGAATCCGCCGGCGCGCCGGCCGGTTTGGCGCGGCCCCCTCTTGCAGAGCTTGTGGCGCCCTGCGCGCCGTAAGCGGACCCGCGCGAAGACGAATCCGAAGAAAAGCGCCAAAGCTCCCTCTCGAGACCCACCAAATCCAGACGAAGCGCCTGAGCCACGCGGGTCACCGCCTCGCGGGCCTCGATCTCGCCGCTCATGACGGCCATGGTAGGAAGCAGGCGCTTGGCCAGCGCGAGACGCTCGCTTACGGAAAAAACCGCCAACGAACGCCCGGCCAAATAAGATTCCAGCTCAAAGTCCACTAGGGCCTTGGATCCCTTGGCCTCCAAATCAAAAAAAGCTTGCCGCCCATGGGCGTGAGCGAACTCGTCCGGATCCAACCCCGAAGGAAGATGCATCACGCGCACCTCCAACCCCTGGCTAAGAAGAATCCGTCCGGCGCGAATCGCGCTTGAAATGCCGGCCGCGTCAGGATCAAACACCAAGACGATAGTTTTCGCAAACCTGGCCAAAATTTTAGCATGGGCCAGCGTCAAGGCGCCGCCCATGGGACTGACCGCCAAGGTAATTCCCGCCTGGGCCAATCCGGCGACGTCAAAATAGCCCTCCACGATATAAGCCTTATTGGCCTCGCGAATATAAGATTTATGCTGGGCCAGGCCATAGAGGGTCTCGCCCTTTTTAAAAAAGGCCGTATCCGGAGAATTAAGATATTTTGGCCCTTCGTTTCCGAAAGAAGGGCCGGGCCTTAAACTTGCGCCCTGTCCCATCGCCGGGACGATTTCTTGCGGAAGGATACGGCCGCCAAAACCACAAACCTTGCCTTGCAAATCAATAACAGGAAACACAATCCTCCCTCGAAAAAAATCAATATAACGGCCGTCCTTGCTTGAAACGGCGACGAGTCCGGCCTTGGCCAAAATCCCAGGCTCGATTCCATGTTTTGTAACCAAGGTCGTGGTCAGCCAGTTAGCGCCCTGGGGAGCGAAGCCGATATGATAGCCCTGAATTATCTTCCTTTCCAACTGCCTCGCGTTCAAACAATAGCTCCGGGCCCTCTCGGAAGGAGGGTCTTCGCGCATGAGAAGGGCCTCTGCGTACAAAGTCGAGGCCAAATGCAAGGCTTTTTGAATCTCGGCGCGCGCTTTGGATTCACCTTCGGACGAACCGCCCTTTGACGACCAAGACGGCCGAGGCAAGCCTACGCGTTCGCACAAGGATTCCACCGCTTGTTTAAAATCCATGTTCTCGATCTCCATGTAGAACCCGATGGCGTCGCCTCCCTTGTGACAGCCAAAACAATAATACAGCCCGCGCTGATGATCCAGGCGAAACGACGGAGTTTTTTCATCATGAAAAGGGCAAAGCGCGGCCCAGGAATTGCCGGAACGGCGCAATTCCCTCACATATTCCCGCGCGATATCAAGAATATCCAGCCGGGAGCGCAATGTTTCAATGTCTTTTTGCAATAGAGTAAGGGCTCGCTCGCAACGAGATCAACTCGATTTGGCTCAGTAGGAAAACGACCGACGCCGGCGTAACCGACGTTTCGCCTCCGCCAACTTTTGCTTGCGGCGGATGGACGGGGGCACGTAGCACTCGCGGCGACGAATTTCTTGAAGAACTCCCTCGCGTTCGCATTCACGCTTAAAGCGGCGAATCGCCTCTTCGAGCATCTCTCCCTCTCTTATTCTAACCTCTGGCACTAATAATCACCACCTTAAAATATAAAAGTGAACCGTAAAAAATTAACGCTATCGCGTTTCGCTTTTCCCTGTCTACCCGGGAGGCCAAGACATCCGCCGGCCTGCGAGCAAATGGTAATGAACATGATCCACCGTCTGCCCGGCTAGTTTACCATTATTTAGAACAAGACGAAATCCCTCAAGTTTTTGCTCGGCCGCAATGGTCTTGGCGGCGATTTGGATGGCCCCCAAGACCTCTTGATCCTCGGCCCTGGCCTCGCTCAAGGCCGGAATATGCTTCTTAGGCACGATCAAAATGTGGACGGGGGCCATGGGATTGAGGTCCCGGAAAGCCACGATCTCTTCGTTGGCAAAGACGGGCTTAGACGGAATTTCACCGTTGACGATTTTGCAAAAAAGACACTTGGCATCGGTCATATTCAGGATTATACCAGCCCTCGCAATTATTTTCGTCCTTGCGCGACGCAGGAACTTCCCCGTCAAACCCGGGTTTAGCCGCTGGAGGCGAGTTTGTCCGTAGGGACAAGCTGTTCTTGAATGAGGGCCATGGCTCCTTCGATGCGGAGCATTTGGGCTTGAGTGGATTGAGTTTGGGATTGGAGGCTTTGGAGAAGGGATTGGCCTTTGTTCCATTCCTCTTGGAGCTTCATGAGGCGGGCTTGGAGGGATTCTTTGCTGATAAGGCCAACGGCTTCCTTTTCCTTGGGCTTTAGATTTTCCATGAGACCCCGATCTTGGCGTTATAGCGCAGGCCGTCGAAGCGGTAGCCGTCAAAAAAAGCTGTCGCGTATCTATAACGAAATGAAGAAAGGCCCTGAACCCCAGAATAACCAATATTAAAAAACGCTTTGGCATTCGAAAACAAAGCGTATTCCAATTTTGCGGTAATACCCAAAATTCTTGCCAGATGCGTATATGACACGATTTCTTCCTGAGGAGCAACGCCTCTTCTCCTAAACATAAAAATATCCATAAACTCAAAGCCGCCGTTGATTCCGAACCCCAGGTCCACAGGCTCCAGGACCACCGTCTTATCCAAATGGATCATAACGGGAATTCGCATTATTGACGTTTCTTCGACAAGATACCAATCGTGCCCGTCTGGAACAAAACCCATACTGTGCCCACCCCAGAAATCGCCTCCGCTGTCTGAATATGGAATGACAACTGTTCCAGAAAAATTTGAGTCTTGCGCAGCCAAAAACCAAGTCTTTCTCAAAGAAAGCGGGTTAGCCGAAATACCGACTTCTCCTGAAAGACGAATGCTTCCGGGCCAATCTACCAATTTTTCGGAAAGTCTCAAAGATAACAAGGAAAATACCAAGCTTTGTGAGTCTTGAGAATAGATGGAGCTCGTTTTAACGCCATTCGAGTAAGTAACGGTATCTTTGCTATTAATTTGCTTGACTAAAAAAGGCTCATACCCCAAGCTCAACTGGAGACAATAGGCATTTGCGCCGCAGAATAAAAATACAGTTGATACTAAAAATATTTTTTTATGCATCATGCCATCCGCCACTGTAATAAACCCTAATCTTATTCGTGTCAGTCCTGAAATACAGGGCACCAGTTTCACCCGTCGGTTCACCCCCAGAACCGTCGTAATTGCGTAAAATCAATGTTCCTATACTTGTAATCTTGACAATCTCCGTGCTAGCGCCTCCCATTTTTATCGGGCCACCCCCTCCATCAAATTTGATTTGAAGGCCGCTAGCCTCATGACCGATAGTGAATGTATGGGCACTACTGCGATCACACTTAAAAGACGCCTCCGTGCTACCATCGGGACCAAACTGAATGGTGTCAAGGGGGCTCGCTGCCGTGTCCTCAATCGTAAGTTTGGCGCTACTGGCGCGCAGATGCAACAGGCTTGTCGGGCTGTTGGCTCCAATGCCTACCTTACCGCCTTTTTTAAGAATAATTCCTACGCCAGAGGCCGTGTCATCGCCCCGCATAAAAAATAAGGCACGCCGACTACCCTCCGTCGAATTGTGCTCATAGCGAATTTGTAAAGCGAAGCTAGAAACAGAGCGATCACCTAATATAGTTTCAACTATATCGCCGGTCGACATGCCATTGCGGCTGATAACCAATTTATCGCTCACGCCATCAAAAGTCGAAGTTCCAATACCAACGTTGCCGTCAGAATTAATCCTAAGGCGCTCCGTTCCCCCGGTGGTGATAGAAAGGCTATCCGCGCCGGGGGAATACATGCCGGTGTTAAGGTCATTAACAAACCCATAGGCGGGGGAGGAAACGGAGCCGGCGTTGGCAGAAATTTGGCCGTTAACTTCCAACTTGGCTCCCGGGGCGTTTGTGCCGATGCCAACCTTTCCTGAGGAATCTATAGTTAATCTGGCTGTGGCGTTTGTAGCTAATTGCAGAGAATTACTGCCGCTTGCCTCTATGACTCCGGCATAAGCAATGCCTTCGTAATCCAACAGACTGTTTGCTGTGCTGCCTGCTTTACCTATCGTTAAAGTGCCTGCGTTGGTAATGCCTAGGTAGACTCTGTTGGTGGAAGTCGTTGATGTTATCCTTGCTGTGCCAGTTGCAGCCTGTACGTCCAGGGTGTCGCCGGGACTTGCTGCTCCCACTCCAAGCTTGCCATCCTGGGTAATTCTGGCTCTTTCCGTGGAACCATCAAGAAACTTAACGATCGGGTCCGTGCTGGAGTCCCCGCCTACGGAATCATATTTGATTTCCCTTGACATGATTGCCTCCGACTTTTAAAAATTTTGCGATATTTATCGTTTTGATGATACAACTGGTGTGTGTGTGTCAAGGGTCGGGGTCGGAGTCTGCGGCGTCATAGGAGTAGGGACAAGCTGTTCTTGAATGAGGGCCATGGCTCCTTCGATGCGGAGCATTTGGGCTTGAGTGGATTGAGTTTGGGATTGGAGGCTTTGGAGAAGGAATTGACCTTTGTTCCAATTCTCTTTTCACTCTCTAACCCTCTCTTGTCTCTGCCACCAAAAAAGGCGTGCGGCCGTCTTGGACTACGGCGCCGGCCTCAACCGCGCGCCAATCATGCTCTTTGGCCGCCGCCGGCACCAGCACCTCAAGAAAATTTTCAGCCCTGGCCCTGTAATAATTCCTGTCACGATATGCCTCCTCAAACAAAACAGTCAGGGTGCGTCCGACAAACCGACGGGCAAAAGCTCTGCGCAGTTTAGCGTCGAGCGCAAGGGCGCGCTCCATGCGTTCGCGAAGCTCCTTGGGCCGATAAACCGGCGCCATGGCGGCGGCCGGCGTTCCCGTTCGCGAACTGAAGCGAAAAATATGCAAACCGGCCAAGCCCATAGCCCCGACAAAATTTAAGGAGTCCTCAAAATCCCGCTCCGTTTCCGTGGGAAATCCCGCCAAAAAATCCGTATAAATCGCAACATCATCGCCCAATGCCCGACGCGCGGCGCTAAGACGCTCGCTGTAAAATTTCGTCGTGTACCAGCGCTTCATCGCGACCAGGACGCGGTCGCTACCCGACTGAAGCGGCGCATGAAAGTACGGCACGGTTTTAGGGGTGCGGGCATAACCCCCCAAAAAACGGTCCGTCAAATCCGTAATCTCGATCGAGGACAGCCTGATCCGAAAATCCCCCGGCAAACCAGCTATTCTCTCAATCAAACCCAAGAGATCAACCCATTTTGTCTCTTTCCCCCCATCTCCCCCTCGCCCCATCTTCCCCTCTCCCTCCCGCGCCCAGTACCGCCCCAAACGGACGCCGCAAAGCACAAATTCCCGGTAACCCGACTCAATCATCCCGCTAATTTCCGCTACAACGGCCTGCGGCGGACGCGAGGACATCGCGGGCCGCGTTACAGGAACAATGCAATAGGCGCAGCGCATATTACAGCCATCTTGAACCTTGATAAATGCCCGGGTATGCCGCGCAAACGACCCCAGCGCATCGCGCCCGTCCCCCAAGCCCATCGAACAGCCAAAAAGGGCTGGGATATTCTCCTTGCCGTCATTGCCTACGAGCGTGACCTGGGGAAACATTTTTCCAATCGCCCCCGGGTCCCGGCTGGCCCAGCACCCCGTCACCACAACGCGCGAGGAAGGGTTGGCGTCGGTAATTTTACGCAACAGAACCCTCGCGTCCCGCTCCGCATGATCCGTAACCGAACAAGTATTGATGACGCAAACATCCGCCTCGCGCCAATCATCCGTCGCGGCAAACCCGCCGCGCTCAAAACCCTGCCGGATTTTTTCCCCCTCATACTGATTGACCCGGCAACCGAAGGAATGAATAAAAAGTTTCATTGCGTGCAACTCATTTTAACATTCCCCCTTCAGAGCGACAACATAAGGCATAGGGGAATTACTTATATCGTCTTGAATGTAGGTCATTTACAAGGTAAAATACCTATATGTTGGTTAGAGAGATAGCCGCTCACCTAAAACAAAGCGCCAAAAGCATCCTGTTGTTGGGTCCCCGGCAGGTCGGCAAATCCACTCTTTGCCGCTCCCTCAACCCCAAGCGCATTATCAATCTGGCGGACGAGGCGTCTTTTCTTGCCTACTCCAAAGACCACGGGCGACTCCGGCGCGAACTCATAACGCTCCAGAAACCATCCCTGATTTTTATTGATGAGGTGCAACGAATTCCGGCTTTGCTCAACTCCGTTCAAGCCCTCCTAGACGAATCGAGTGATTTGCGTTTTATTCTCACCGGATCAAGCGCCAGGAAGCTCAAGCGCGGCGGAGCCAATCTCCTGCCCGGCCGAATCCTGCTCGACTACCTTGACCCTCTTTCACTTTTTGAGCTCGGCCCTTCATTTGACCTGGAGCTTGCTCTCCGGCTTGGCACGCTACCTGGAATCTGCCTTGACCCCAAAGAGGGGCCGGATGTCTTAGCTAGTTACGCCGCGGTTTATCTACGCGAAGAAATCCAAGCCGAAGCCTTAAGCCGCAATCTCGGCGCCTACGCCAGATTCCTGGATGCGGCGGCCGAGGCGAGCGGCCAATGGGTCAACTACTCCAAAATCGCGAGCGATGCGGAAATTCCCAAAGAAACCGTCCGCCGTTTCTACGGTATTCTCGAAGAAACGCTGATTGCGGTGCGGATTCCCCCTTTTAAGGCCAAGCAATCCAAAAGACGCGTCAGCCAGCGCGACCGTTTTATCTTCTTCGACGTTGGAGTGCGCAATGCCTTGCTCGGAATTCACCGCCAGCCCTTAAGTCCCATGGAAAAAGGCCAACTTTTTGAACAATGGATCATCCTGCAATGCCTCTATCTCATGCGCTCTCACCGCAAGGATTGGAAGTTAAGCTCTTACAGGACCGACGCAGGAGCCGAGGTTGATCTCATCATTGACCAAGGTAGCCGGCTTGTGGCCATTGAATGCAAATACTCCCGCCAAGCGGGCGAAGCCCAGATGAGCGGCCTGCGCTCTTTTAAAGAGATCGCCCACAAGCCGGTGCAAAAATATCTTGTGTACCGTGGCGATACCCGCCAAAAATTCTCCCAAGGGGAATTGGCCCTGCCCTACCAGGAATTTTTTGAGGAAATCTTTGCTTAGCAACGTAAATAGTGGTACATAATGAATAAAAATTTCGTCGAAATTATTGAACCAGCAACGCTATCGCCATGCCGGCGGCGACCAGGGGGGCTGTTTCTGTGCGCAGGACGTAGGGGCCCAGGCTCAACATTTGAAACCCGGCCTCTTGGGCTAAGCGAACTTCCTCTTGGCTCCAGCCGCCTTCCGGGCCGATAAAAATAGCGACAGAGGATGGCGGGCTTGGCAGATGCCCGAGCGCTTTGGCCGCATTCGGGGCGAGTTCCGATTCCCAGGCAAAAAGGGTTAAGACGCCTTGACGGCGGGTCAATGCCTTGACGGCTTGATCAAAATTCATAAGCGGGGCCAACTCCGGCGCCTTGGCGCGGCCGCATTGCTTGACGGCCGCGCTTAACACGCGCTTCCAGCGCTCTTGTTTAAGCGCGAGTTGAGCGGGATCTAGTTTAGCGATCACGCGGGAGGTGATTAAGGGAACAAAAAGATCAAAACCTATTTCGCATCCTTTCTCCAAAACCCAGTCCCATTTCTGGCCCTTGGGAAGGGCTTGATAAAGATGAAGCTCGAAGGGATAATGGCGCTCGCCGGACCAGTTCTTGGGAGGAGATTCAAGAAGCCGGCCCCAAATGCGGCCGGTTTCGGCGACGGTAATTTTGCCCCATAAAATTTCCCCCCGTCCGTCAAAAAGGCGCAGGATATCGCCCGGTTTTTTACGGAGCACCCGGACGATATGAAAGGCCTCGTCCCCCTCAACGACAAAGGAGCCGTCCTTTTTATTTAGGGAGGTGGCCAGAAACTGCATCAGCGACCCGCGCGGATTTTCCGGATCAGGGAGGTGGTGGAAAATCCCGAGGCCAAAGGAACCCGGACGATACGGCGGGCGTATTTGCGCCCCACGATTTGCTTTGCCGGCCAATCCGCGCCCTTGACTAAAACATCCGGCCCGATGGCGGCGATGAGCTTTAAGGGGGTGCTCTGGGCAAAAGGCACGACAAAATCCACCGCCCTCAAAGCTAAAACAAGCTTGGCCCGAGCAAGCAAAGGCAATACCGGCCGGCCAGGACCCTTCAAGCGCCGGATTGACGCGTCGGAGTTAAGACCCAAAAATAAAACATCGCCCTGGCTCTTGGCAAATTCAAGAATTTTGACATGGCCGGGATGCAACAGATCAAAACATCCGTTAGTGAAAACAATTTTTTTGCCTTGACTCTTAAATTGCCGGGCCAACCGGGCCGCAGATTGAGTTGATAAAGGCCGTAACATCAGCCTCGATGATCGGCCTGGGGACCAAAAAGGGATCGCTCCACCAATTCGCAAACAGAATGAATGGCCACGATATGGGCCTCTTGGATGCGCGGGGTGGAGTCCGATGGAGCGCGAAGGGTCAAATCAGCCAAAGCCCTCATCTTGCCGCCCGAAGCCCCCGTCAAGACCACGCTTAAGACGCCCTTTTTCTTGGCGACTTTAATCGCCTCGACGACATTGGCCGAATTACCGCTGGTCGAAATCCCAATGACAACGTCGCCCTTTCGGGCGTGAGCCTCAACCTGGCGGGAAAAAATATCTTCATAACGGTAATCATTTCCGATCGCCGTTAAATTTGAAGTGTTGGTGGAAAGCGCTATGACATCGAGCGGAGCGCGATTATGATTCGTGTATCCGCCGACAAGCTCCGCGGCAAAATGCTGCGCGTCCGCCGCGGAGCCGCCATTGCCGCAAATAAGCACCCGTCCGCCTTTTTTTAGGCTGGCCGAAACTTTTTGGGCGATGACATGAATGATTTTGATAAATTTCACATTCAAAGAAGCCATGCCCAGCGTAGCGGAACTTTCCTTGAACCGCTGACGAATTAATTGAACTTCCGACGGCCCAGCCATTCCTCGAGAAAACGTGTTGAGAACCATTGTTCACCTCCGGCAAAAAAAGAATCGGCGAAAAGCTCTTGATGAAGCGACGCGGTTGTGGAAAATCCTTCAAGCTTGAGTTCCCCCAGCGCCCGACGCATCCGGGCTACGGCGCCGGAACGTCCATGAGGGGAACTCGCGATAATCTTTGCGGCCAGACTGTCATAACTAACGCCGAGCGTCGAATAAGGGGTCAAGTAGGTATCCACGCGAATACCCGGTCCCCCCGGCCATTGGCAAGCCGTGACAACGCCTTCGGACGGCAAAAAATTCTGCGCCGGATCCTCGGCATTAATGCGCGCCTCGATCGCATGGCGCGCGTCTGATTTGGCCGCGACAGGCGCCCATCTCTGCCCCATGGCTAAGGCGATCTGGAGTTGCACAAGATCAATCCCCAAGAGCTCCTCCGTGACTGGATGCTCGACCTGAATACGTTTATTGATTTCCATAAAGTAAAAAGTCTTCCGGTCACTCATAAGAAGAAACTCCACCGTAGCCAGCGTGGAGATTCCGCAGGCCTGCGCCGCGCGAAGGCCGGCTTCGAGCAGTTTGGCGCGAGCTTGCTCCCCAAGAAAAGGCGAGGGACTTTCCTCGATCAACTTTTGGTTGCGGCGCTGAATGGTGCAATCGCGTTCCACGAAAGCCTGGCCTTGGCTCTTAATATCCAAGGCGACTTGAACCTCGACATGCCGGGTGTTTTCTAAAAACTTTTCGAGATACAATTCCTTTTTACCCACGGCGGCATTAGCTTGCGACTGAGCCATCTGATATGCGCGGGAAAGCTCCCCCTCGTCGCGGACCAAATAAATACCACGGCCGCCGCCGCCAAAACTTGCTTTAAGCAACACGGGATAGCCGGTCTCGCGGGCCTGGGTCATGGCCTCCTGAGCGTTGCCTAAGGGTCCTTCGCTTCCCGGGATGACAGAGACGCCGGCTTTTTTAACCAGGCGTTTCGTTTCGGCCTTATTGGCGAGATTGGCCATCACCGAGCCCTTGGGACCGATAAAAATAAGCCCCGCGTCTTCGCAAGCTGAGGCAAAAACGTCATTCTCCGACAAAAATCCGTAGCCAGGATGAACCGCCTGGGCGCCGGAAAGCCTGGCCGCGGTCAGAATCCGGCCGATATTAAGATAACTCTCCTTGGCCGGGGAGGCCCCCAAACACCACGCCTCGTCCGCCATGGCCACAGGGGAACTGGAGCGATCCTCCTCGGAATAAACAGCGACGGATTTAAAATCCATCTCCTTGAGCGCGCGAATAACGCGCACCGCAATTTCTCCGCGATTGGCTACGAGGACTTTCACCCCGGCGCCTGCCTGCCGATCTGCGACCGGCTCAAACTAAATCTCAAGAAGAACCAACGGCTCGCCAAAGCCGACGCCGGCGCCGTCTCGGGATAAAACTTCCACCACCCTGCCGCTCAGGGGAACCGTAATTTGAGCCATTTCTTTATCACCGCTAACCTGGCCCAAGGAATCGCCTGCCGTGACTTTTGAACCCAGCGCAACCTTCTCTTTGTTTAACGCCAAGGCGCCGATGGTCGGCGAGTGGACATACGCGAACTTTTTGCCGCCGGACGAAGGCGCGGACGAGGCCGCGTCAAAAACCAAGCGGATCGCCACTGGGGCAGACCCTGATTTGTTCTCGTAATATACCTCGGCCAAATCCTTTTTATCCTTGGCCCATTCCAAAACTTCCAACGCTAAGTCCATAATCTTTATTTTACCCTTTTTGCCGGTCAGGGTCCGCGCAAAAATAAATTCCCAGTTTTTGGGCGCCGAGGCGCCCGTCTGGCAAGGCGCGAGGAGCGAGCATACCCGAAGGTATGTGAGCGACGAGCAACGCTGCCAGGCGGGATGCATCGGCGGTCAAAAATGGGAAGTTATTCTTGCGCGGACCCTTAGGCCGTCAGGCCCTTGAAGCGCCGCCAGGCCCATTCAAGAATCAGTAGCGCGATGGACAAGACCAATGCCCATCGGGTCAAGACGCTTTGATCGGAGGAAACTGCCTCGGCTCCCGAAGAGGATTTAAGCCGGGCCAGAAGCACGTGGGCTAAGGCTTCCGGCACGCCGCTCTCCCATTCCTCGCCCGCGCCCAGCATCTGAGCGTTATTTCCGGAAGCGATGGCTTGCAAATAAGTCTCGTCTTGGGAGGCGCGAAGCTCGCCGCCGGGTCCGCCTGCTCCGAGCGGAGCCTTGGCCTGAAACACTTGGCCTGCGTGTCGAACGCGCAGCGTCAGTTCCGAGGTGTTTGGAACCTCCTCAATAAATCCCTCATAAACGCCGCTTCCCGGCACGGACTCAACCAAGACGAGCGGCCGGTTCCCCGGTAAAATCTCACCGCGAAGCTCCCCCTTGGGGCCCGCCTCCATTTTGGCCGTCACCTTAAGACGGCCGTCCGCCGTTTTATCAAGATAAACCCTCAAATTATCGTGGCCGGAATCCTCTGCGCTCGCCCAGCTCAAAAGACCTTCCCAAAAAGCGTCGTAAAAATCTGGGCCACGGCGCTCGGCGCCGTAGGCTGATTTCCACATCCAGCTTCCGGAAAACCCAACCCAAACGGAGCGGCCCTTGCCCACTCGGTTGACGATCACGGCCGGCCGGCCCTGGCTCTCCCCGCGTACGCCCAGGCGCGCCAACTCCGTTGAGAATCCTGAGTTCACCTGGCGCGGCGGACCTAAGAGCCAAGCCTGGGACCCTGCGCGCAAATGCCGGTGAGGAAAAACGGTGTATAACGAGGCTAAACCCTCTTGCCAAATTTGGATATTCCTGGCCGGGTCCGGCACGAGAAGAAACAGACGATTCCAGAGGCCTCGATCTTCAACGGTCCAGACCGCCTCCCCGGTCACGGGATTTTGCTTTTCCAGTTCAACCCCCAATGCCTCGGGCAAAAAATGGTCCTGGCCCTCTTGGGCGCGCTGGGAATTGGGCCCGGCCAGATATATCAGTCCGCCGCCGGAACGCACAAAGGCCAGGATATTGTCCAAATAAGCCAGGGGCAGGGCAAAACGGGAAAACGCAAAATCCTGGAGAATAAAAAGGTCGAATTCATTAAGGCTCCTGCTGAATATCTCCTGGGCGGGAAAAGGAATCAAGGAAAGCTCGGACTCGCCGTAAGGAGGAACATCCTCGGGGTTTCTCAAAATTACAAAACTCACCAATTCGCGCGACGATCTTGAACGAACGAGCTCTCGCAAATACGAATAATCAAAGGATGGCTTGCCGGCAAGATAGAGAACCCTGAGCTTCTCGCGCAAAACCTCGGTGCGAATAGCGGCCGCATTATTCGACGCCCATTTCTCCCAGGAAGCCGGCGCAACTTCCACCTTCCAGCGCTTCGGGCCCACTTGGCGGGGGACAGGGAGCGTGAGTTCGACATCCTGAGGCGAAACGCCAGAAAGCGTCACCGTGGTTTGCCAAACCGTCTCGGCGGTTTCCTGATTCTTGACGCTCACCAGGCGCGTCTCGCGCAGGCCGGCAGGATAGCGCAGGGTAAGCTCAAAAGAAGCCTCCCCTCGGGCAAACACCGCCGGAGGAAAGCGCGTCCCAGAGAGCTCAAGATCGCCGCTGATTACCGATCCCATGGCCACGGGGAAAACTGCCAACGGCGTTTTTGGCGCTCCCAGCGCCTGGGTCTCGACGCCATCGCTCAATAGAAGAACCGGGGAGCCCGCGGGCCGGCGCTGAGCTAACGCATTTAACGCCTCGGCGATTCGAGTCTCTTTGGACTCGTTCAAGCGCCAAAAATCAGCCGGGCGCCGCAATTCCTCAAGGGAAGAGCCCAGGGCGTAAAAAAGAAGGCGCACGCCGTGGGACGCGGCCCAAGACTCAATATTGACGATAATTTTTTTAAGAGAACGCTGTTCGTCCGAGAGGCTCTGCGAGCGGTCCAGCAACACAACAAGCGGCAAGCCTTGCGGCTGGGACGCTTTTTTAAAAACCAATCCGCCCAAAACTCCCAAGGCGAGCGCCAAGGCCGAAATTCTCAACACGACAGGACCCCACCAAACCCGCGCGGCGCTCCTGGGCCCAAGTTGAATCAGAAGCGCCGCGGCCGAGACGGCGGCCGCCAAGGCGGCGCTAAATAAAAGAGCGTCGGCGGAAGTCCATCTCATTGTGGTCCCCGAATTTTCCACTTAAGTTTTTGCTCGATGAAGGGCGAATGAATAATGTCCTCCTTGTATGTGCCGGTCAGGGCGTAAAGGAACACATTAATCACGAGCTTGAACGTTTCCTGACGCTGGGCCTCGCCGCCGGGATAACAGCCATAGAGATAATTTCCCTGGGGATCGCGCAACAAAGCGCCCAGAAGGTCGTTGCGGCTCCAGATCAAGCCATAACGCTCGCCGGCCTTGACGCCCTCAAGAGAGCGGGCGCGCTGTAATGTGCCGCCCACTTGGTTGACGAGATAAAAAGAACGAAAAAGGGCATGTGTCGAGGCGATGACTTCCAGCTTTGATCCCTCAAAAATTGCTTCGATTTCCTTCCTGGCTTTAAGGTCCACGTCATCCTCTTGAGGGCCATAGTCCTTAGCGCTCTCCACCCGCAACGCCACGATCATTCCGCCGCCAAGGCGCACCCAATTGCCGAGCGCCCGGCGCTCCTCCTCGTCAAAACCAACAAAGGGCCGGCTGATCAGCCAAAAGGCCAAGGCGTGGCGTTTGAGTTCCAAGGATTTGGGCCGGATGACATCCTTGACAAGAGGGTCCGTCTCAATGCTGGTCGCCCCCTCCAAGGCACGGGCAATGTCCCGCCAGATCGTAGGGTAAGGGTCATAGGAATCGCTTTGTCCCGAGCGCAACACAGCGATGCGGAGTCGGTCGGGCTCAAAAGCATGGAGACGGGAGCGGTTAAAAAGATAAGCGGTTAAAAAGATAAGTGAAAATAAAAAATACCGCTTCTTCATTTCTTCCCACCCAGCCACAACCCCAGCGCCGACTCTGCGGCCAGCAAAAAAATCGCCAAGGCGAGGGCCGGTCGCGACAAATCTTTGGAACCCAAAAGCGCCACGGCCTTGGCGGGATTCTTGCGAATCTCAGCCAGCGGCACGATCACCCAGTTCCCCTCGACGCCCAAAAGCGCGCGAAGGCCGCCCTTAGCGGCCGGGGCTAAATCCGATTCCTTGCTATGGGCGCTAAGTTGGGTGGCCAGAGCGGAAGGAAGCGGACGCTCTCCCAAAAAAGGAATCGGCCAGGACAATTGATAAAATCCCAGCTCTTCAAGCGGCCCCAGACGCAGTTCACCGTCCCGGGTCGTAGCCTTGAGACGATGTCCGGATGGAGAAAGCGCCGATGCGCCGCTCTCGAGAAAACCCGCGCCAAGTTCAACCGTCCAATCCTCTCCCAAGGATACGTTGGCCGAAATTTCCTGATGGCCGAATTCGTCGGTCAAGCCTCTGACCATGCTTAAAAAAAAACCTTTCAAAGGCAGGTTGGTCCATTCCACGTCCGCCGTCGTCGTCAGAATAAAAGTTTTAGCGGCCAAACCAGGCAGTCTGGACAATAAGGGCAGGCTGGCTGAGCCGGTTTTAAGCGTCAAAGCGGTGGCTACGGCATTGACGCCGCCTAAAATAGGAACATATTGCGCCACGCGAACATGGCTCAAGTCAAACGCGCGAAGCCGCTCTAAAGAAACGCCCCCGAGCCAATGGGAGGACGTTATTTCCGAGGGTTCGAGCGTCCCCTCTGCGCCGCCTTGAGGCTGACCGAGCCTGACTCCTAAAATTTTGGAAAGACCCTCAATATCCGCCCTGGCCCCGAGACTGATGAACAAACGATTTCTCGGTTCGGTTATAAAACGGGCGAGATACCCCGAGAGTTTGCCCAGCCCTTGGGGATGAAGCCACCAAATTTGACGAAGCCCCGCCGCTTCAGAAGTCTGGGCCAGCCGGGCGAACTCCTCCTGGCTGATCCAACTCCATCGGCCTTGATAATGAATCGCCCGGAGCGCCTCACGGACGTAATAACTCTCGCTTTCATTAGCGCGGCGCGCCGGTTCGCCATCCACGATCAAAAAACTTTCGCGAACCGGGGGCGTATAAACGAAATGAGTTCCGTCATCAAAACTCAACCGATCGCCGGGCAATTCAAAACGCAACAAAGCGGCAGAACCGGCCTTTTTGCCGATCATCCGCTCGATCGGCCAATGTGTTTTGGCGCAATCTTCAACTCTGGCCAAAGCCAATGGCTGGGAAACCCCAACGTCGGTGACGCTCAAGGCCAGGGGGCCCGACTTCTTGACATCGCCAAAGCAATCAACTTGAATTTCAACCTGACCCGTCGCTTCATCAGGCCGGACCGTAAGCCGCCGGTTGGGCGGCAGGCCGGAGGAG
>CAYHKQ010000046.1:0-20628 GCA_964357255.1 uncultured Elusimicrobia bacterium | reverse complement strand
GGAGGAGCAATCATCTTTCCGCTCATCCGGGATTACGCAGTTGATCCTTAAAAACAAGCGCTGTTTCGCATAATCCGGGATAATTTCTTTAACAAAAAACGGAACTCGGGTCGCAACGACGCAGGGGACCTGGGTAGTTACAGACGGGCAAAGCGGTCGGTGGCTTCGAGCAGAGCGCTACGGATGCCGGGTTCCATCATGGAGTGCCCTGCGTCCGGGACCACGACAAGCTGGGCCTGGGGCCAAGCGCGGTGCAGGTCCCAGGCGGAGCGCATGGGACAGACCATATCGTAGCGGCCCTGGACGATCACGCCGGGGATTTTTTTGATGCGTCCGGCGTTGTCGAGCAATTGATCGTCGGTTTTCAAGAACCCTCCATTGATAAAGTAGTGACATTCGATGCGGGCAAACGCGTCGGCGAATTTGGCGTTTCGGAATCTTTTCAAATGCTCCGGGTTTTGGAAAAGACGGCTCGTGCTTCCTTCCCAAAGGGACCATGCTTTGGCCGCTTCCCGGCGTATCTCGGGGTCCTGGCTTCTCAGGCGTTTGTAGTAAGCTGTTATGAAATCGCCTCGCTCCGCGGGCGGGATCGGCTTTACATAAGCTTCCCATGCGTCAGGGAAAACATGGCTGGCCCCTTCCTGATAAAACCAGAGCAATTCGCTACGGCGCAAGAGAAAAATACCGCGCACAATAAGACCCAGGCAACGCTCCGGATGCGTTTGGCTGTACGCCAAAGCCAGGGCGCTGCCCCAGGAACCGCCGAAAACGACCCATCGTTCAATTCCCAAGTGTCCTCGTAGTTTTTCGATGTCGGCCACAATGTCCCAGGTGGTGTTTTCTTTAAGTTCGGCATGGGGCGCGCTTTTGCCGCAACCCCGTTGGTCAAAAAGCACGATTCGCCATTTTTTGGGATGAAAATAGCGCGGATACATCGGGTCAATGCCGCCACCCGGACCTCCATGGAGAAAGACGACGGGCCTTCCTTTGGGATTTCCGGCTTCCTCAAAGTGCAGGGTGTGCAAGCCCGAAACGCGCAAACGCCCTTGCCGGTAGGGTTTAATCGGAGGATAAAATTTTCTCATGCCGGTATTTTACTGATATTTTTCAAGGACAAAAAGCGATATGATTTGCGACGATGATTCGTTTTATTTCGGCCTTTTTTTGTTTAGAAACTTTTCTTTTGGGGCGGGCCAGGCCGATGAGATGACCGCCTGTGCCTGGGAGCAGATTAAGGCCTTAATCCGTTTTTTACTGCTGTTGCCGTTGATTCTATTGGGCAGTCCTTTGAGCGCAAGGGGCGCTACGGCGCCTCGATTGCCCTATACCCCGAAACAATTGGCCGAGTTGCGCCGGATCACGGATGCGGCTATTTCCCCGGACGGCAAGACCGTGGTTTATATTACGGATGTCACAGGAGCCCTTGAGGTTTGGTCCGTTCCGGCCCGCGGCGGCGTGCCCACCCAGTTGTCCTTTCTTAATGAGCAAGCAAGCGGTTTGGATTTTTCTCCGGATGGAAAAAAAGTTATTTTTACCTCGGATCATGGCGGTGATGAGCGGCCGAATTTGTTTTTAATTGATTTTCACCGCCCAGGCGAGGGGAATTTTGCGGCTTCGACCCAGGCCCAGACTAACCCCCATTTTTCCCCGGACAGCCGATGGATCGCCTATACGGCCGACCCTGAGCAGTCCTTTCTTTTTCAACTCATGGTGATGGATTTGGCTTCGCGCAGGTCGCGGCAGTTGACCCGCGAGCCCATGGATATCCGCGACCTAGAGTGGTCCCCGGATAGCCGAACGATCGCCGTCACCCGCTCCGGCGACGGCCAGCGCGGGGAGTTGCTCCTCGTGGACGTGGCCGGCGGCATGAAGCGTGAAATTCCGGCCCCGGTCCCGGGCGGCATTATTTTCCCTCAGAAATTTAGCGCGGACGGAAAATTTCTTTTATGCGCCGCGCTTAACGCCGGAGGATTTATGCAACTTTATTGGCTGGACCTCGCTTTAGGCCGGGGTGAATTTATAGGTCCGGACCATTGGGATGTTCAGGATGTTAGTTATCGCTCCAAAACGGGAATTGTTTTTACCCTTAATGAAGGGGGTTCGAGCGCGATTTATCGCCTCATGAGCCCTAAGGCTAAACCGGAGCGCCTGCTCAAAGCCGATGGCTATATCGAGCATTTAGATTTGAATGAAACCGGTTCGACCCTGGCTTATGTCTGGAGCAACTCGACGCATCCTCAGGATATTTGGTTTTTGAGCCTCAAGACCTCAAAAAAGTCCGGCCCCTTGATTCAATTTTTGACGAGCGGCATTGAGCCGGAGCTTATGTCCCGCGCCGTTTTTATCAGATACCCCAGCTTTGACGGCAGGTTGATTCCCGCGTTGTATCTCAAACCGATGGTCAATCGTCTGGGTAGCCCCGCGCCCTTGGTCGTCATAGCGCACGGAGGACCGGATTACCAGATCGTGGACGAATTTGATCCGCAACGCCAGGCGTTCGCCCAGGCCGGTTTTGCTGTCCTGGCGCCAAATTTTCGAGGCTCGACCGGCTACGGTAAAGAGTTTATGGATCTTGACAATAAAGATTGGGGCGGCGGCGACCTTCAGGATTTGATTTGGGGCGCGCGTTTTTTGGCCTCGCGGGGAGAGATTGACGAACGGCGCGCCGGCATTACCGGGGTTAGCTTCGGCGGTTATTTGACTTTGATGGCTCTAGCTAAGTCGAGCGGCGTCTGGTCCGCCGGAGTCGAAGGTTTTGGTATGCCGGATTTAAAACTCGATTATGAACTCAGCAAAAACGGCTTCGGCGACTGGTATGCCACGGAAATGGGCACGCCACAGACCGAGCCCGGTCTTTTCCGGGACCGTTCCCCGATTAATTTTATTGACCAAATTCGCTCCCCGCTTTTAATTTTTCATGGAGCGCGCGATACAAATGTGCCTAAAGAGGAAAGCGAATTGATTTATTCCGAGCTCAAAAATCGCGGCCGGAGCGTTGAACTTGTGATGTATCCCGACGAGGGGCACGAATTTACCAAGCGCAACAATCGCATTGACTACTATGGCCGCACCTTGGATTTTTTTCTAAAGCGCTTGGCTAGTGAAAGCCCAGGGCCGTGACTTCGACGCAGTAGCGCGAGAAGATGCTCAGGATGCGGGTTTTATGGAGGTCCATTTTGACGTCGTAAATGCCGGTGAGACCGGGGTGGCGTTGGCGGATGTTTTCGAGGATTTTTTTGAATCCGCCGTTGCCCCCGGCGCCGGTGATGGCCGGGCCTCTGATGCCCGGCAGGTCCGGCGTCAGCGGGATGGAAATGCCGTACTGGCAACTTTCGGCCTTGACCTCGCCGAGGCGACTAGCGTTGCTCGGCAGGTTTTTGGGGGTCATGGTGGCGTAGGCGAGCGGCCCTTGGGCATTGTAATAGATTACGAAAATTCCGCCCGGGGAAATAAGGGCCGGCTTGATCTTATTGGCATTATCGGCCCAAAGGGAATTTGAAAGGGCTAAGGGGCAAAGAACACCGGCTAAATGAAGAAAAAATGGGAAATTTTTAATCAAGGCCTGCCCGCCCGCCCGGTGATTACGGTGCAGGTGCGCGCGTAAAGACCCAGCAGGACAGCCGTGGCTTTCATGTCGGTTTTTACGTCGTAGAGGATGACGTCGGTGCGTCCGCCCAGAGCCTTGTTGGCGGCCTTGGCGTAGCCGCCGTTGCCCCAAGCCACGAGATAGAGAAGGGAGTAACTGCAGGCTTCCCCGTTAACTGTCTCGTCGTCCGCTCCGGCCTTGACATCCGAGGGCGTGGCCGTGTTGTAGCCGTAGGGAATATGCACGTTGGAGTAGATCAGCCCGCAGGCGCTCAAAAGCGCCGCGCTCAACAGGGGCCATGCGGTCATGCGCCATAGGTTATTAAAAATTTTCATTTAGAGCTTCCTTATTCTACATTACCGGCTTTGAGCGGACCACTTCTTTTAATGTCAAAAAGTTAAAATCAAGGGTAAGACTTTAGCGGTTTGAAGTTCCGTCATACCGGCGAAAGCCGGTATCCAGGCTCTTGGTTTTCAATTAAGGGGCTGGATTCCGGCTTTCGCCGGAATGACAACGCTGATTAAAGCTTCAGACGGCTAAAATGTTACGCTTTTTTTATAAGTGGGATAGGAGGTAGTAATATGAAAAGAACGATTTTAATGAAGGCAATGCCGGTGTCGGTGGGCGCAGTCA
Source organism: uncultured Elusimicrobia bacterium (assembly GCA_964357255.1). Lineage (GTDB taxonomy): Bacteria > Elusimicrobiota > Elusimicrobia > JACQPE01 > JACQPE01 > JBBTIS01. The sequence goes on along the minus strand of CAYHKQ010000046.1, from coordinate 16,409 downwards.
TGGCGCTGGGGGTATTTTTTTGCGGCAGTCGCGTGAGTTGGGGCGACGGCGTTGACCCCAGCCTTATTCGCCGGCGCGAAGAGTTGGCCGTTATTGCCGAGGAGCTTCGAGGGGAATCCTTGCGCCTCAAGGGCAATGTTGGCCAGATGGTGAGGCAACTTCAAGATCGAATCGAAAATATAAAACGATCACCTCAGCGAACCAGCGCGTTGATTGCCGTCTTGGATCATTTAAAAACGTTGGTAACGCAGTACCCGGCGCGTTCCTATGGTCGGGAGCATCCGCGTAGTACGACCCGGGCTATTGCCCGGCAGTTAACGGTGACGGCGGATCGGGCTGTAAGCGCCGATGATCTCTCGCGCCGTCTGCTAACGGATTTGATTTTGCCGCCGGATGACGAGGCTAGTTTGGAGCGGATTTTGCCGGTCAATATGACGCTTGAGGATTTCAAGAAAAAAGGGCCGATTTTGATTTTTATTATGAAACATCGCCTGTCCGTTCCCGATTCTTACGATCCGATCGAGCCGGAAAACCTCATGGATGGCCGATATAATGTCGGCGTCGGCGTGCTCATGCGGGGGCGCGTGAGTGACGCGCATTATTTTGCCGGCGACGGGGATTTTGTGTTCAATATTGTTCCCATTCACTGCGAAATCACGCCGGGTTGGCGCGCTAAGTATCAGAGGATCCGTGGCCGCGCTATGACCCAGCCCAAGGACGGGGATTTGGTGGAGATTCGCGGCTGGACTTATTATGACCTGTTTCATGAGGATGAGTCCTCCGAAGAGCGCGAGTTGACCGAGGGTCGTCCAACTGTTTGGGAGATTCATCCGGTTACCGAGGTGACAGTCCTGAAATCCTCTTCACAGAAAAAGCGCCGTTAAAATTTTTTCTCCATGAAGAGAAAATGGGGTCAACATTTTCTCTTTTCTTCGCAAATCGCGCGCCGGATTGTCGAGGCGGCTGATTTGAAAAATGACGATTCCGTCCTTGAAATCGGGCCCGGTCACGGAGAATTGACTCGTTATTACGCGGACCATGTGTCCGAAGCCGTGGCCATTGAGATTGACCCAAAATTTAGCGCCGCCCTGTCTCGGCGATGGGGATCCACGGGACGCTTTCGCGTGATAACGCAAGACATCAGGGATTTGGATTTTGCGGCGCTCGGAATGCGTCGCGACCCCGTTGTTTTGGGCAATTTGCCTTACTATGTTTCCAAACCTACTATCAGACGGCTTCTCGACTGGGGGCGTTTTAGTCGCGCCATCGTGACGGTGCAACGCGAGTTGGCTGTGCGGCTCCTGGCCAAGCCGGGCGATTCCGAGTACAGCCTTTTTTCCGTTTATTTTCTTCTTCGCGCCGAAGGCGAACTTTTGTTCAATGTGGAGCCGTCCGCTTTCCGGCCTGAGCCCGAGGTTGTCTCAAGCGTCATCCGCCTGAGGATCCGGTCTTCATCGCGGCCCAACCCGCCGTTGTTGGAGCGTCTGTTGAGGGTCTCTTTTGCTTCACGACGGCAGAAACTTTTAAATAATTTGAAGCGGGGTTTTAAAGAGTTTAATTCCGTTCGGATTGCTCGAGCCATGGAATCGGCCGGAATTTTTCTCGACGCGAGGGCTCAAGAGCTGGCCCCCGAGCAATTTTTGGTTCTCGCCGCAACGCTGGAAGAAGCGGATGTGATATAATGATTTGCGTAAATTTGCTCTTTGATAATGTCGCCAGGGTGAGGGCCAGGATTTCCGAAGCCTGCCGCCGCTCGGGCCGTAACGAGAACGAGATTCGGCTGGTGGCGGTTTCAAAGGGCGTTGCGGTTGAAGCGATTCGGTCGGCTATCGCGAGCGGCCTTCGGGACTTCGGAGAAAATCGAATTCAGGAAGCCGCTCAAAAAATTTCGCAGTTGGCGGTTCCCGCGCGATGGCATTTGATCGGAACTCTTCAGGGCAATAAGGCGGCGAGGGCTTTGGATTTGGGCTTTGAGACGATTCAGTCCATGGATAGCGCGGATTTGGCCAGGCGCTTGAGTCGGCTTGCGCTTGAACGGGGCACGCGTCAAGATGTTTTGCTCGAGGTCAATATCGCCGGTGAGCAGGCCAAGCACGGCTGGGAAACGTCCGATCTGATTGGAGAAGCCCGGGCCCTCGAGTCCTTGGAGGGAATCAGGGTGGCCGGAATGATGTGCATGGGTCCTCAAGCGCGCGAGGCCGAGCAAATGAGGCCTTATTTTAAAAAGGCGCGGTTATTATGGCGAGAACTTATCGGAGTTTTTCCGGAAGCGGAAATTTTATCTATGGGCATGAGCCAAGATTTTGAAGTGGCGATTGAAGAGGGGGCGACTATGGTTCGCGTAGGGCGGGCCATCTTCAAGCCATGAGAGGGTTTTCGGTGAGAGGAGGAATCGAGCATGATCGTTAAAGTGCGCGTGATACCTAATTCGGATGACAATGAGGTTATCAGCAGAATCGGCAGTGTTCTTCGCGTTCGAGTGGCCTCTCCAGGCAATAACGACGACCAATTAAACCAGACCTTGCGCCGGTATCTTGCTGAGTATTTTGATGTGCGTAGCAATACCGTGAGCATTTTGCGCGGCGCCAAGGGCAAGGAAAAAACAGTTGAGATATCGGGGCGCTCTGAGGAAGATTTGCGTTACGTCATGGAGTCCATTCCTTAAGAAAGAAGGCCAAAAGGCCGACAACACCAAAGACGCAAAACAATAAATAATTTTTTTGCCTCTTTGGCCTTTTTGGCTATGAACTACCGTCCTCTTTTTTTTAAGAACAACGCTCTTTATCTCCTGGATCAAAAAGCCTTGCCGGCCAAACTCTGCTATCGGCGTTGCGATAGCGCCCGTGACGTGGCCTGCGCCATTCGCGATATGACCGTTCGCGGCGCGCCCCTGATCGGCCAGGCCGCGGCTTGGGGTTGGTATTTGGATTTGGCCCGAGTCAGGGATCGGCGCGGATGGGGGGACGCGGCCCGCCGCGCGGCCCGCGTGCTGGGCCTGGCCAGGCCCACGGCCAGGAATCTCAAAGCGAGGCTTGAGCTCTTGCAGAGGCGCTTTGGCAACGAGGAATCCACCCTGCTCGATAAAAAGCGGACTCTTAAAAAATTTTTGTTGGCCCAAGAAACGGAATGGGAAAATATCACCGCGGCCATGGCCCGCCATGGATCGGGCTTGCTCCGAGCGCGCGCCCAGGTTCTCACTCATTGCAATACCGGGCGTTTGGCTACGCTTGGTCGGGGCACGGCGTTCGCCGTTATTGACGAGGCGCACCGGCAAGGTAAATTAAAACGCGTTTTCGCCTGCGAAACGCGGCCGTATTTGCAGGGCATGAGACTGACGATGTGGGAATTGGGGCAAGCCGGGATTCCCTCAACATTGATTACGGACGGCATGGCCGCTTATTTAATGTCCAAAAAAAACATTTCGGCCGTGCTTGTGGGAGCCGACCGCGTGGCGGCCAATGGCGACACGGCCAATAAAATCGGCACTTTATCCTTGGCGTTGGCGGCCAAACATTATGGCGTTTCGTTTTATGTTGTTTGTCCCGAGGAGACCATTGACCGCTCATTAGGAAGCGGTAGGGACATCGTCGTTGAGGAGCGCTCCACGGAGGAGGTCGTTGTTATCGCCGGCCGGCGTTTGGCCCCGCCGGGGATTTCGGTTTGGCATCCGGCTTTTGACGTGACGCCGCATGATTTGATTTCGGCCGTGGTCACGGAGAAAGGAGTCTGGAGATTTCGTGGCTGAAAAAAAATCTTATCCCGTCAATCTGCCTAGAACCAATTTTTCCATGAAGGCGGATTTGCCCAAGAGGGAACCTTCCCGGTTGGAGTTTTGGTCGAAGCAGGATTTATACGGCCAAATCCAGCGATCCCGCGCCCAAGACGCCGCCTTTATTCTTCATGATGGCCCGCCTTATGCCAACGGCCCTATTCACATGGGCCATGCCTTGAACAAAATATTAAAGGACATCGTAATTCGCTACAAGGCGCTATGCGGTTTTCGCGCGCCGTTTGTGCCGGGCTGGGATTGCCACGGTCTGCCTATTGAGCAGGCGCTTTTAAAAGAGATGAAGATTTCTAAAAAAGAGGCCATGAAGAACCCTGTGGGTTTTCGCCAAAAATGTCGCGAGTTTGTGCGGCGCATGATTGATCTGCAACGCCGGGATTTTATGCGCCTGGGCCTTCTGGGCGACTGGGAAAAACCTTATGTCACCATGGAGCCGTCATACGCCTGCCGCATTGTCGAGGCGTTTATTCGGCTTTATCAGAAAGGTTATGTGGCCAAGGGCCTCAAGCCGGTGCATTGGTGCATTTCCTGCGAAACCGCCCTGGCCCAGGCCGAGGTCGAGTACGCCAATAAGACATCGCCCAGCGTGCACGTGGCTTTTCCAGTTTTGGGGAGAGCGGAATACTTTTTATTAATTTGGACGACGACGCCATGGACCTTGCCGGCCAATCGCGCCGTTTGCGTAAATTCTTCGGCAACCTATGTTGTTTTGGAACTCCAAGATAAGCGCAGGGTCATTGTGGTCAAGGAGCGCGAGAATGTTTTAGCGCAACTGCTTCAAGCCCGGCCCACGGGAGAATCCTTCGCGGCCGGGGAGATCCTTTCGTGGAAGCTGGCCAGCCCTCTGGCCCGGCGCGAGGTTCCCGTCATATCGGATGGGGCGGTTTCCTTGGAGGAGGGAACGGGAATTGTCCACTCCGCGCCCGGCCACGGCGAGATTGATTTTGTCTGGGGCCGGCGCTTTGGCCTGGAGGTGGCGAGCCCTGTGGCGGAAAACGGCGCTTTCACCGGCGAGGCGGGCTGGAGCGAACTGACCGGCCTGCGGGTGAGCGAGGAAGAGACGACGAAGCTTTTACTCCAACTCCTAGGCCCATCGCTTTTGGAGTCAGCCGGCATCCAGCATTCCTATCCCCATTGTTGGCGGTGCAAAAATCCCTTGATTTTTCGGGCCACGGAGCAATGGTTTTTGAAAATTGATCAGCAGGGTTTAAGGGCCAAGTTGTTGGCCGCGATTGACCTGACAGCGTGGTTTCCGGCGGGATCTAAAGAGCGGATTCGTTCTATGGTTGAGACGCGGCCTGACTGGTGTCTGTCGCGGCAAAGAATTTGGGGAGCGCCTATCCCTATTCTTTACTGCAAAGACTGCGAGTCGGTCAATGACCGCGCAGAGCTTTTTGAAGCCCTGATCGCCAAAATCGAGGCCGAGGGCGAGGATTTTTGGTTTGAGCCTGAAGGCCGTTTTCTGGAGGAATTTGGCCGACGTTTTCCCTGCCCCAAGTGCCAGGGGAGAGGGCTTGTGCGCGATCCTAATATTTTGGACGTATGGCTTGATTCCGGGGTTTCGTGGCTCGCCGTATTGCAAAAGGGAGCGAAGGGGTATCCTGCGGATCTTTATCTGGAAGGCTCGGATCAGCACCGGGGGTGGTTTCAGACGTCCTTAATCTCGGCCGTAGCCCTGAGCGGCAAGGCGCCTTATAAAGCGGTGTACACAAACGGCTGGGTTTTGGATGAGCAGGGTCGCGCCATGCACAAGTCGCTCGGCAACGTGGTGAGCCCGCAGGACATTATCAAGACCTGGGGCGCGGATATTTTGAGGCTCTGGGCGGCCGGCGCTTCGAGCTTTGACGATGTGCGAATTTCCGAACGCCTCATGAGCCTTCACGGGGAAAACTATAAGAAGATTCGCAATACCCTGCGGTTTCTTTTGGGGAACCTTGCCGGTTTTGATCCGAGATCGCAAGGCGTGGATGACTGGAGGGATTTGGGTTTTCTCGAACGTTGGGCCTTGATTAATCTCAGGCGCGTCATTGGGGAGTGCCGCCGGGGCTATGAGGATTATGATTTCCCCGGGGTGTTGCGCGCGGTCATGGATTTCGCAATTCATGATTTGTCGAATTTTTACTTCGATATTTCCAAGGATCGTCTCTACACCTTCCGCCCCGACGACCCGGACCGGCTCGCCACGCAAAGCGTGCTCTTCGTCACGCTTCATTATCTCATCGCCATGCTCTCGCCAATCCTTCCCTTTACGACGGAGGAGGCCTGGGGGGAACTCTTAACGCTCGTTGGCGATCGCGAGCCGCTGGATTTATGCAATGTCCAACTCCAGTTTCCGGACTCATGTCATTTGATGCGATTTCCCATGGCCTGCGCGGATTGGCAGGACGTTGTAGTTGAAAAAATGGCGCCTTCTCTGATGGAGATGAGGCGCGAAATTCATCGCCAACTCGACGCCCTGCGTCAGGAGGGCGCGTTGGGCAGTTCGCTCCAAGCCAAGGTGACTATCTGGGCGTCCAAAGAGCAGGCGCCGGGATTGCGATTTTTTCAGGGAATTTTGCCCACGGTATTTTTGGTGTCCGACGTGGAGATCAAGGAGCAAGCCGCCTTAAACGGCGGATATAAGGTCATGATTGCTAAGGCCTCGGGTTCAAAATGCGCGCGTTGCTGGGCGTATCATCTCTCGGTGGGTGGCGACTCCCGCGACCCGGCGATTTGCGCTAAGTGCGCCAAGGTTCTTTTCGGTTGAAACTTTTGAGCCGCAGTTTATTCAAAGCCCTCATGGCCTGCGCCGTTATTGTGCTTGCCGATCAGTGGAGTAAGGCCCTGGTCGTCGGGCGTTTGAGCCTGGCGGGATCCTTGGATATTGCCCCATTTCTTGCCTTCACTTACGTGGAAAACAGGGGCATATCGTTCGGCATGATGCAGGGCGTCGGCAACGGGCCGCTTCTCGCGGTCAACCTTGTTTTTACCGCGATCATTTATTTTTATTGGCGCCGAAGAGACCTGGCTGGGGCCTTGAACAATTGGGAGTCCCGGGGTTTAGTTTTAATTTTATCCGGAGCTATCGGCAATAACATAGACAGGATTTTAAGAGGTTGCGTGATTGATTTTGTGGACCTTAAGGTCTGGCCCGTGTTCAACATCGCGGATTCCGCCATTTCCATCGGGGTAGCCTTTTATCTTTTAGGGTCGTTGCTCAGCCGTCGCCGCGCCGCAAAGAAAGGGTTAAAAGGGTTAATAGTTCAAAAGGGTTAAAAGGCCGGAGATGAAGATATTTTTATGTGGCCTATCTTAGTTCATCTCGGACCCCTGACCCTCAAGACCTACGGTCTCATGGTGGCCTTGGCCTTTTTGGTTGGCGGGGGGATTCTTAAAAAGGGTTTTGTGGCGAGGGATCTGGCGCCGGAGCTTGCTGATCGGATTGTTTGGATCAGTCTTATCTCCGCTATTGCAGGATCGAGAATCCTTTATATTTTAAGCAACCCGGTTCCCTGGACGGAATTTTTTCTGATTTGGCAGGGAGGGTTGTCGTTTTTAGGGGGGCTCCTCGGCGCTTTTGCGGCCTGCCTGATCTATCTTAAGAAAAAAGGCGTTCCTTGGCTAAAGGTGGCGGACGCGACGGCCCTGGTTTTGCCGGTGGGCCACGCGATCGGACGAATGGGCTGTTTGGCCGCGGGCTGTTGTTGGGGCCGGCCCGCCAAGTCCTTTCCTGGAATTACCTTCACTAATCCCGAGTGCGTCCTGCCGTCCGAACTTTTGGGCATCCGGCTTCATCCGACCCAACTTTACGAGGCCGCCGGCCTCATCGTCATTTATTTCATTGTAAAAAAACTCGAGTGGCGTTTTCCGGGACGACTGCTGGGAATTTATGTTCTTCTCTATGGTTTTTTGAGATTCAGCTTGGAATTTTTCCGGGCTGATTCTTTTGTGGAACCCGGCCTAGGCCCGCTGACATTCACCCAGGCTGTTCTTCTTTTTGGCCTCGCGCCCCCGGCCCTGGCTTGGATTTTTTGGGCCAAGCCGCTCCGGCGGGCGTGATATAATAGGGTCACTTCCCGTGGAGTCTTTACTTTTTCGGCTTTCACTCTTGACGAACGCGGCGGCGTTGGCGGCCAATCTTGTGTATTTGTGGCGCCGGCCGACGCATTGGGAGAAGATCTGGCCTGCGTTGCTTGCGGCCGGTTGCCTGCTTCACCTAGCCAGCTTTGCGGTGCGTATCGCCGGCTTTTGGGGCCTTTACGCGGAAAATCATTATTATTTGCCAATCAATTCGTTTTTCGGCGCGCTTTCCTATTTGGCTCTGATCACTAATTTTATTTGCCTTTATCTTGCCTGGAGCAAGGGCATCAGCGTGCAGGGGGCGTTTGTCCTTCCGCTTTCCTTGATGGCTCAGGGGAGCGCTTTGATTTGGGCTGATTCCACGCTTTTTGGACTGGCTCCGGCTCTTCAAAGCTATTGGATCAATATTCACCCATTGATTTTAATGGGTTCTTACGGGGCATTGACTAATGCCTTTGGCGTGTCCGCGGCCTATCTTGTGCAAGAGTGGCAGATCAAATCGCGCCGTCCACGGGAGTTCGTATGGCAAATTCCATCGCTCGAAACCCTCGACCACTTGAGCTATAAAATGATTTTTATCACGTTGCCGGTTTTAACCCTCGGCATTGCCATGGGCGGCATTTGGGCTTGGGGGGCCTGGGGCCGCTTCTGGGGCTGGGACGCGAAGGAAACCTGGTCTTTGATTACCTGGATGATTTATGTGATTTATCTTCACTTGCGCCTGATGCGCGGCTGGCAGGGCCGCTCCGCGGTCTGGGTGAATTTTTGCGGCTTCGCGAGCGTGCTGTTCACTTTCTTCGGCGTTAATTTTCTTTCTAATTTGCACGGGTATCTTTCAGGGTAGCGAATGACGGCTTCTAAAATTTTTGTCACCGGGATTAATCACAAGACCGCTTCCTTGGAGTTGCTTGAGGTCTTAAGCCGCCATGTCGGCGCCTCGGGCGCCGCTACGTTCGATAAAATCATCCAGGAATCCGGCGGTTTGGCGCAGGAGATGGGGTTGTTGTCCACCTGCAATCGCTTGGAAATTTACGGCGTGAGCGCTAATGGCGCGGGCCATCGCCTCAAGGATTATCTTTCTGGTTTGGTAACTACTCATGTCCCTCTGCGTTCGTCACACCGGCGAAAGCCGGTGTCCAGTGAGGGCAAGCCCGCAGAAGTCCTGGATTCCGGCTTTCGTCGGAATGACGGGGAAGGGGAACCTGAGCAGTTGCCTGGTTTGGCTCAAGGCCCGATCGAGGGCGCTATTTATCTCAAAGAGAACGCCGACGCGTTGAACCATCTTTTTTCAGTGGCAGCCGGTTTGGAATCCATGGTTCTTGGAGAGGCTGATATTTTGGCTCAGGTCAAGGCGGCTTATGAGGGGGCGCGCTTGGCCGGGCGCACCAGTGCGGTTTTGAATACGACATTCCAGCGCGCTCTTTACGTGGGCAAACTCGTGCGCACCGAGACGGGGATTTGCCAGGGGCGGGTTTCCGTGGCCTCCGTGGCCGTGGAGCTGGCTGGAAAAATTTTTGAGGATCTCACAAAGCTCCACATCGCCGTGGTGGGCGCCGGGGCCATGGGCCTGGAAACGGCGAAAAGATTGCTCCAGGCCCGTCCGCAAAGCCAAACTTTTCTGAGCCGCAGTAAAGAAAGAGCCGAGGCCTTGGCGGCCGAGTTCGGAGGCCAGGCCGGGACCTTGCAAGATTTGCCGGCTGTTTTACGGCGCTCAGACGTCGCGATTTTTCAAACCAGCGCGCCGGGCGCCATCGTCACACGCCGGCTGGCCGAAACGTGTTTGGCCGGCCGCTCCAGGAGCTGTTTTTTAATTGATATCGCCATGCCCCGCAACGTGGAAGAGGCGGTGAGCGAGGTGCCCGGAGTTTTTCTTTACAATCTTGAAGATCTCAAAGCGATAACCCAGGCAAATTATGAAAGACGACGTCAGGAGGTTGAAAAAGCCCGGCGTATCGTTGACCAGGAGGTCCGTAAATTCTTTCCCCAATGCCAAAACAGAATGACGTCATCAGGGTCGGCTCAAGAGCCTCCCGCCTTGCCCTAACTCAGGCCAAGGCTTATTTGGCGCGGCTGAAAGAATCGGCGCCGGATCTAGAGTTTGAAATCATCGAGATTCAAACCTCCGGCGATCGTTTTGGGCAAATGTCCCCGGAAAAATTGCTCCAGACCGCCGGCAAGGGCATTTTTGTCAAGGAGCTTGAAGAGGCGATTTTGGAGGGCCGCGTTGACCTGGCCATCCATTCCTTAAAAGACGTGCCTGGAGAGCTTCCCAAGGGCCTGATCTTGGCCGGGTATCAGGAGCGCGAAGACCCGCGCGACGCGTGGGTGTCGCGCGGCGGGCTAGGGCCTGATGAGATCGCCGATGGCGCCGTCATTGGAACCTCCTCTCCCCGGCGCCGGTTTCAACTTTTGGAATTATTCCGTTCTAAGGGGAAAGCGGTTTCGATTGTTCCATTAAGGGGCAACGTGGACACGCGCCTTCGCAAGGCAAAGGAGGGAGCGCTCGCCGCGACCGTGCTCAGTTTGGCGGGGTTGAGGCGTTTAGGGCTTGACAAAGAGGCGAGCTATATTTTTGACCCAATTTTTGAAATGACTCCGCCTTGCGGGCAGGGAACATTGGCCGCTGAAATTCGCGGCGACAGAAGCGACCTTTTTGAATTATTGAGCCTGGCCGAGGACCGTTCAACGAGGCTGGCCAGTGAATTAGAGAGGCTCACGCTCAGGCTCATGGGCGGAGGATGCCTGACGGCGCTGGGGATTTACGCGCGGCCGTTGGGTGACGCGCAAGATGGCGAGGAAACGGCCTTGGATCTGAGTGTCTATCAACATGACGGGATCTCGGAACTGTCCGCGGGATTGCGTTCCAGTTGGAAAATTAGCTCCCAAAATTCCGATCAGCTTTTGGATAAGATTCTCAGCAAGGGCGCGGAAAAGGGATAGTGAAACCTTAATAAATCCAACGGCTCATTAAGCGCTTGATCTGCGTTTGGTAGGGAATTCCACTTAGCCCGGCCTTGGTTTTAAAGGCTTCCAGAAGCGGCTCCGGGACCTTTAGGCTGATTAGCCGGCTTTTGGAATGGCGCAACTGCCGGTCATGCAAGGTTCGGAAATCATCCAAGAATCGAACGATTTGTTCGGGGCGCATGGACTGGCATTGCTCAAGGTAGTCCTTCGAGAAATGTTGGGTGAGCCTCATTTGTGAAGTTTCTCTAATGCTCGGACGTCCTCCAAATCCTGCGGTCTGCCGCTGGCCCTTTTCATGGCGATGAGGTCTGCGACGGACAAGATCGGCAACGTCCGGCCGCCGGCTTGAATATTTTTTATCTTGAGTTTGGCAAGATCGTGGGTGATGATAATGTCGACAATCTCAGAAGGGTCTCTTGGATTAGAGAAGCTCCAGGCGACGAGATTCCTATTTTTGATGTACTCCTCGCGAAAATCGAAGATCTCGTCCGCAGAGACAGGAAGTCTAGGAACCAATCCCAATCCCATCAATGCGGACTCGGCCGCTAGGAAATGACTTTTTGTCAGGCGAAGGACGATGTCCACATCCACAGTTCCGCGCACCGCCCCGTGGAGGGCGACCGCATAGCCGCCCGCAATTGCAAAGGGGACCCTGGCATTCTTCAGGGTGGCAACGATCTTATACAAGAACATAAGTATATATAAGTATATACCACATTGCCCCCTGCGTCAAGACCGAGAAAAGCAACTGAAATAGGGCTCATGGCAAAAAATTGTGAGGTTCAGGGGGCTTAAGGTGGAATGCTGAACAGGCGGACTAAAAGCCATTTTTCTTTACCCTCGGATCAGCGCCTCCGGCCCGCGCTATGGTTGCAAGGACGCGTCCTAATCTTATTTATTTGACTTGTCGAATTTTCCGGGGAAACGCCAGAGGCTTTTGCGGTAATTTTTTCCGGCTTTTTCCGCTCCCTTCTCAATACTTTTGGCGGAGTCGCTCGATGATCTTCGGATTAGAATATCGAGAAGGAAGCTGTCTTGAATTTGAAGGGTGTGAGCGAATTCATGGGCGGCTAAATCCCTGCCTTTGAAAGCATCTGGTGAAGTGAAGTAAACAAAACCGCTCGATTGGGTGGACCCGCCTGGAGCGCCTTTTGGCATGGTTTTTCCGTAGATTTTGTCGTCCATCGGCAAGGGGGATTCGACTTTGGAGAGAGGGCCTCCAATTATGGCTGTTCGAAGCCTTGGACCGCTTCCTATCAAGGCGACATCAATTCTGGGTTCTTCCGGCTTGATCCATTGCCAGAAACTATCCGCCAGAACAATGCCGCTAAAGGCGGCGAGCGCGAGGGTATTGGCTACGACATTAAGCCCTGTCTTAATGGGCGAAGCCAGCGCGTCCGCGAGTCTTCCCTGCGCCAGGGCCCAGAGGCCGTTGATCGTTCCCTCGATGATATTAGAGGTGATAGAGAGCGTGCCGAGCGCCGCCAGTTTAATCAGGCTCCAGAAGGCATTGCCGATATTGACAAGGCTTTTCCAGAACGAGCCTTGGTTTTGTGGTTGGGCCGCTTGCAGGGTTGCCTTTGTGGAGTTTGGGGACGCAGGAACGGTTTTCGTTGCGGTTTGACCGGGGGGAGTTTTCGCCGCAGTAGCGCCTCTCTTGCGCGACGCCGGCAGAGCAACAGCGGATGTGTTTTGCGGCGTTGACCGATCAAATGTTTGGCGCAAATTATAGTGAGCAGTTGCGAGGCCGGCGGACGCAACGGCCGCCCGAACCGGGGCCGGTCCTTGAGTGATAAGCAAGCAAATACACAACGCCAAGCGCATCGTTTTAAGTTTATCAGTGTAGCCACCAAAACCGCTTGGGACCTTTAGGGAACTTGAAAATGGGACTTTAGTCCTATTTTAGTCCTATTTTACAGAGAGAAATTTTATGGCGTAAGCGCTGGTCGGCGGGAGGACCTCAAACAGGTAAAATGAGCCGGGTGGATTTCGTCTTTTTTCAGATATGCCGTTAGAGACCGACATTCTTGTTATTGGTAGCGGGATCGCGGGGCTTTCGTTTGCCCTGCGGGCGTCGTCGTTTGCCCGGGTGTTAGTCGCCACTAAAAAGGAGCTCATTGAGGCCGCGACCAATTACGCCCAGGGCGGGCTTGCCGCGGCTTTGGCCGCCTCGGATTCGGCCCAGGCTCATGTGCGCGATACCTTGCTCGCTGGGGACGGACTTTGCGATGAGCGCGTGGCGCGCCGGATTGTGAGCGACGCGCCGGGCTTTGTGCGCGAACTCGAGGCCTGGGGCGCCAGGTTCACGCGGGCTAAGGCAGGGGGCTTCGATCTTGGCTTAGAGGGCGGGCACTCGGCCAGACGGATCGTTCACGCCAAGGATTTTACGGGCCGGGAGATCGAGAGGGCCTTGGTCGCGGCCGTCCGGGCGAACCGCCGGATTAAAATTTTAGAGGACACGCTGGCCTTGGACTTTATTTTGGCCAAGGATCCGGCTCGCGTGAATGGGCCCGATCAGAATCGTTGCCTGGGCGCGGCGCTCCTGAAACAGCGCGAGGGTAAAACCGTTGAGGTGCGTTCGCGTTGCGTGGTGCTGGCCTCAGGGGGAGCCGGGAAGATTTATTTTTATACCACCAATCCGGAAATCGCCACGGGCGACGGCATGGCCATGGCGTACCGGGCGGGTTGCGCGCTCCACAATCTCGAGTTCGTTCAATTTCATCCGACTTGTCTGCATCATCCCAAGCTCCGCCATTTCTTGATTTCCGAGGCGGTGCGGGGCGAGGGAGCTATTTTAAGAAACGTCAAGGGCGAGGCCTTTATGAAGCGCTATGACCCGCGCAAGGAGCTGGCCCCTCGCGACGTGGTAGCCCGCTCCATTGACGCGGAGATGAAAAAAACAGGGGATGATTGCGTTTATCTCGACATCACGCATCGGAGCAAGAGTTTCATTCACAAGCGATTTCCGAACATTTACGAACGACTGTTTTCGGTCGGCATAGACATGGCTAAAGACCTTGTCCCGGTGGTGCCGGCGGCCCATTATTTTTGCGGGGGCGTGGCCTCCTCCATTAGCGGGCGCACCGCGCTTGAGGGCCTTTGGGCCATTGGCGAGGTCGCTTGCACGGGCCTGCACGGCGCTAATCGCCTGGCCTCCAACTCTCTCTTGGAAGCCTGCGCCATGGCTCGCTACGCGGAGGAGGAGATTCGTCAAGAGCTGGCCGACTCCCTGCCGAGCAGTCGGCGCGCGAGCGGCTTTGTTCCCTTGAAATGGGGCCGCCAAAACCTTGTTGGTTCGGACAAAAATATGTTGATCGCTCATAATTGGGACGAGGTCCGGCGTTTGATGGTCAATTATGTGGGGATCGTGCGTAACGAGGAACGATTGCTCCGGGCCGCGCGGAGATTGACCATGATTGAGGCCGAGGTCGAGGAACTGGCCAAGAGTTTTCAACCCACCAGGGATTTGGCGGAACTTGTCAATATCACGAGGCTGGCTCGGTGCTTAGTGGCCGGCGCCGGCCGGCGCCACGAGTCGCGGGGGCGTCACGACATGCTCGACAACCCGAAAAAGAACCCCGCATTAATTAGACCGACCATTGTTTCGCTCCAGCATCCGCAGGCCGTCATCGGTAAGCCGAGGGAAGATAGCGGATAAGCGGACCCTTGTCCGCTTTTTTGATTTCATGGCCGGCAAGATCATCGTCCGTGGCGCGCGAGCGCATAATCTCAAAAACATTACTCTTGAATTGCCCCGCAATCAAATGATCGTGGTGACAGGGCCTTCCGGTTCGGGAAAGTCCTCCCTTGCTTTTGACACGATTTACGCGGAGGGCCAGCGCCGTTATGTCGAGAGTCTCTCCGCATACGCGCGTCAATTTTTAGAGATGATGGACAAACCCGATGTGGATTTTATCGGCGGGCTTTCCCCGGCGATTTCGATTGAACAGCGCGCCCCCTCGCATAATCCGCGCTCCACGGTCGCCACCCAAACCGAGATTTATGATTATTTGCGGCTCTTGTTCGCTCGCGCAGGCACGCCGCATTGTCCCGTCTGCGAGCGACCCATCCAGGCGCTGTCCGCTTCGCAAATCATCGCTTTGTTGCTCAGAGAGATGGATGGCCATGATATCGCCGTTTATTCTCCGGTGGTGAGGGGCCGTCAGGGTAATTATCAGGCCTTGCTTGCCAAATTGCGCTCCGCGGGTTGGGTGCGCGTGCGCGTGGATGGCCATATGATGAGATTGGACGCTAAATTGCCGGCGCTTGGCCGTTATAACAAGCACACCATTGAAATTGAAATTGACCGTCTTGAAGTGCGCGCCGCTTCCAAGGAACGCTTAGCCGAGGCCGTGGAGGCCGCGCTTCGGGAGTCGCGCGGTTTGATCCAGGTCGAGACCAAGAGCCCTCGAGGCGGATCAAGACTTTACTCTGAAAAATTTTCTTGCCCAAAATGCTCGGTGAGTCTGCCGGAAATCGAGCCGCGCCTTTTTTCTTTTAACAGTCCCTACGGCGCTTGTCCCACATGTGAGGGTCTGGGGCATTTAGTTGAGATTGATCCGGATCTTGTGGTTCCCGACCCGGAGAAGTCCATTGACCAGGGAGCGCTCACGGCTTGGGCGGATCCCATCACCACGCGCACTCATCGTTGGAAAAATTCCTGGCGCAAGTATTACGAGGAGATATTGCAAGGCGTCTGCAGGGACAAAAAAATTCCGACGGATGTTCCCTGGAAACATCTGGCCCGGCCGGCGCGCGAGTTGCTTTTAGATGGCGGCGACGCCGAGTACAAGGTTCATTGGATGAGCAAGCCCAAATCTTTTGAGGGGGTTCTCGGCAGTCTCAAACGCCGGTATCACGAGTCGGAATCCGCTTTTGTCAAAGAGGAAATTCAGCGCCGCTTTATGCGACGGCGATTGTGCCGGGCCTGTGATGGGGCGCGTTTAAAAAAAGAGGCCCTGGCCGTCAAAATCGGGGGGCGTTCCATTGTCGAGATCTCGGCCCTCGGCGTGCTGGAAGTCCAAAAGTTTTTTGAGTCCTTGACGCTTGGCCCTAAGCAAACGGAGATTGCCCGCCAGGTGCTCAAGGAAATCGTAAGCCGTCTTGGATTTTTGGCGAACGTGGGACTTGGGTATCTTACGCTCGCTCGCGAGTCCCAGACATTATCCGGCGGCGAGGCCCAGCGGATTCATTTGGCCACGCAGATCGGCAGCGGACTAGTCGGAGTTTTGTATGTCTTAGATGAGCCCACGGTCGGCCTTCATCCCAAGGATAACGATTTGCTCCTTAAGGTTTTAGGCCAATTGCGCGATATCGGCAATACGCTTTTAATCGTGGAGCATGACGAGGATACCATTCGCGCCGCGGACTGGATCGTGGACCTTGGCCCCGGCGGCGGCGAGCAAGGAGGGAATGTTATTTATAACGGGCCCGTGGAGGGATTGCTCAAATGCGGGGAGTCCCTGACGGCGCAGTACCTTGAGGGGATTAAAAAAATTGAGGGGGCAGGGGGGCGGGGGGGCAAGGGGCCGACACAAGCGGATCAGGGGGCAGTTTTGAAGATTTTGGGCGCCCGGCAGTTTAACTTGAAAAATATCGA
>CAYHKQ010000045.1:0-21216 GCA_964357255.1 uncultured Elusimicrobia bacterium | reverse complement strand
AATATAGACAGGAATTTCTCAGGCACGCCCTTAATTATGCCAGAGGGACCTCCAAGGACATAGGGACTAAAGTCCTATTTTAGGGGGCGCTGAAAGTCCTATGGATTTGTTCCCTAAGGACCCGTGTTATTCTGATCCTAAAGGCGTAAAATATTTCTGATGTCAATGATCGTGCGTATTGTTTGGGTTCTGGCGGCCGGGTTGGCTAGCGAGGTTATGGGGTTGGTGGCCGATGCCCAATGGATGCGGGTTTCTCTGCGCGAAGCGGCGTGGAAGCAGACAATTCAGCGCAAGGTTGACCCGCCGGCTTTTTTGTTAAGCCCCGATGAATTTAAAAGAATTCAGCGGCTGGTCTGGACCTATCATTACGTTAAAAATAACGACAATATTTGGAAATTGGCCATGGGTTACGGCACGAGCGCTGAAAGTCTTCAGAGCAGCAATGCGGCTGAACTTATTTGGATGAAGCCGGGAAGTTCAATCGTCGTGCTTAATAAACGCGGGACTCTTCACCGGGTGAGAATCAAAAACAATCAGGCTGAAACGTTGGGCGACGTGGCCCGTTTTTACAAAGGCAAAAATTTTACGGCGGAACAAAAACTCAAAGAAGAAATTGTCCTGGCCAACAGGTTGCCCGGACACGCCCTCTTGACGGATTTTGAGCTTAATCCAGGTTCCCATCTTTTAATTCCGAACACTTATCTTGAGTTCGACACATTCCGCATCCCGTTTAAATTTTGGAATCTACCCAGGGTCAGTTCCGGCTTTGGGATGCGTTATCATCCGCTCTTAAAAAGAAAACGTTTTCATGACGGCCTGGATTTTCCCCAGCCGCACAATACGCCGGTTTATGCCTCCAGATCCGGGCGCGTGATATTCGCCGATTGGAAAGAGGGTTACGGCCTTACGGTGATTATCAAGCATACGGATCAGACCACAAGCCGCTATGGCCACATGTCGCGCCTTTACGTTAAGGAAGGGCAGTGGGTGGAGGCCGGGAAAAAAATGATCGGCCGGGTTGGCTCCACGGGAATTTCCACCGGGCCGCATTTGCATTTTGAAATCCGCGACCACCTGGGCCGCGCCGTCAATCCCAGAAAGAAACTCGGCAGAAAATAAGTTAAAATTAAAACAACTATTCAGGCGCGTTGCTCCCCTTGCCGTCATTCCCGCGAAAGCGGGAATCCAGGCCTGGACCGCTGTTTTTGCGGGGGCGACGAACCTGAACAGTTATAAATTAAATTTAATTTAATGAAAGAAGGCATTCATCCCTCCTATCAATTAGTGCAGGTGGTCTGCGCGTGCGGCAACGCGTTTGCCACTCGTTCGACTCTGAAGGAGCTTAAACTTGAGATTTGTTCCGCCTGCCATCCTTTTTTTACGGGCAAGCAAAAATTTGTTGATACCGAAGGGCGGATTAATAGATTCCTTAAAAAGTTCGACCAAGCCAAGGTCCATAAGGAAGTTCTTGAACAGAAGGCCAAGGCGGTCAAAAAAGCGGCCCAGAAGAAAGCCGCTGTCAAGGCCGTTCAGACGGCGTCCCAGGAAAAGCCCAAAAAGGCGAAAGTCCTCTCCACGCGCCTCGTCACAAAGAAAGGTTAGTCGAGCTTAACCCCGGCCGCTTATGGCCTTATCCGTCAACCCCGTTCCATTGCAGGCTGAACTCGACGACATTTTAAGCCAGCTTTTGAGCCCGTCTTTGGACCCTTCTAAGCGCAAGGAGCTCTCGCGCCGGCAAAAGCAATTGGAGGCTGTGCTAAATCATCTCAAGCGTCTTGAGCGGATTGAGCGCGAGATGGGCCATATCGAAGAGATGCGCCAAGATAAGGAAATGGCGGAACTTGTCGAAAGCGAGTTTGTTCGTTTGGCCCAGGAGCGCCGGGACGCCGAGGGTAAATTGGTGGACGAACTTTATGGCGGAAGCCCTTACGAGGACCGTAATGTCTACCTTGAACTGCGCTCCGGCGTGGGCGGAGACGAGGCCGCGCTTTTCGCGTCGGACCTATTGCGGATTTATCAGCGATTCAGTGAAGCCATGCGTTACCGATGGGAGCTTTTGAACGTGCAAGCCACCGGCCTCAAAGGAATCAAGGATGCCGCGGTTTATATCGGCGGCCAGGGCGCTTATCATAAGCTCAAATGGGAACGCGGTATCCACCGCGTTCAGCGCGTGCCCAAGACCGAGGCGAGCGGCCGCGTTCACACTTCGACAGTGACCGTCGCGGTGCTACCGGAGGCCAAGCCTGAAGAGGTGAGCATTGACCCAAAGGACTTAAGAATTGACACCTTTCGCGCCGGCGGCCACGGAGGCCAGAATGTCAATAAGGTCGAAACCGCGGTGCGCATTACCCATGTTCCCACGGGGGCGGTGGTGGCTTGCCAGCAAGAGCGTTCCCAGTTTCAAAATCGAGAGAAGGCGATGCGAATGCTTCTGGCCAAGCTGGCTCAGGCCCAGGATGAAAAACGTAATAAAGAACTGATTCAGGCGCGCCGCGAACAGATCAAGGGCGCGGAACGTTCCGAGAAAATTCGGACTTATAATTTTTTGCAATCTCGCATCACGGATCACCGGATCGGATTTTCGGTTTACAACATTGACGAGGTGATGGACGGTAAAATCGGCCCTATCCTGGAGGCCCTTGAAAATGACGAACGCGCCAGAAAAATCGCCGCGCTTGGCGCTTCAAAGGGCTAAGCGTTATCTCGCCGCGCGGCGCATCGGCGAGCCCGGAGCCACCGCCGAATTTTTGTTGGCCGGCCTCCTGGGCGTCAAACGAACGGAGATTTTTTTTCTTTCCGAAATTCCAAAAGTCGTTAATCGTCAATTTTGGCGGCTTTTAGAGCTAATGGCGAGACGGCGATTGCCGTTGGCTTACGCCCTGGGCCGGCAGGATTTTTTAGGACTCAGCTTTATAGTAAAGCCAAAATCCACGCTGATTCCGCGTCCGGAAACGGAGCTTCTTGTCGAATTTGCCGCTGATAAAATTAGGCAACGGTGGGCCACGGGATCGGCGCTCAAGATTTGCGATATGGGCACGGGAAGCGGCTGTATCGCCTTGTCGCTATGGCGGCGCTTGTCGCCTAGATACCGGATTAAAATTTGGGGAGTGGATTGTTCAAAACAGGCTTTGAAAACGGCCGCTCTAAATGCCGGCCGATTAGGCGTTCCCGTCCGCGATGTCCAATGGGGTTGTGGCCGGTTTTTTTCGGCGCTCCCTTCCGATCTGCGTTTTGACGCGATCGTGTCAAATCCGCCTTATGTTCGCACGAAGGACTGGGTCAGGCTTGACCCGCAAATTCGGCTATGGGAACCACGGACGGCTCTAGACGGCGGCCCTGACGGATTGGGCATAATCCGGCCGTTGATTACCCTGAGCGCAGGGCGCTTGACGCCCGGAGGTCTTCTGGCTCTGGAATTCGGCGCCGGCCAAGAGAAAAAAATTCCCTCCGACCTTCATCGAGAAGGCTTTGGTCAAGTTGCCGTCTTAAAAGATTTGGCCGGTCGGCCGCGGATCGTTTTGGCTACTTTTTGCCGCCTGTAAAACGAATCGCGGTTCCCGAGATGTGGGTGTCAACCGCCATGTAAAGGCCGCCCACCATTGGGGGAAACTTTGTGATGGAGCGGTCAACGGTGATGTTAATAAGCGAGTCTCCGCCCTTTTGGCTCAATGCGTCGGCCACAGCGGCTTTCAAAGAATCGTCGCCAAGGGGACCGTAGCCCATAATATATTGCGCGCGACTTCTGCCTTCTACCCTGCCCAAGACCTCGACATTCGTCATCACCACGCCGCCCATTGAGGCCGAGTGGGGAATGTACGTTGTGCAACCGCCAAAGGCGGCCATTGCGATGAGAACCCCTGCAATTTTTTTCATTTTTCCTCCCTATCTATCCGCGGCCCTTTCGGGCTTGACGCCCACGCCTTTGACGGCGTGGGCCGCTTTACAAGGGGGGCTCTGCCCCCCGTTATATCGTCGCAGATATTGCCGAAGCTGGCTTCGGCAATATCTGCTGAACCCCCCGAAAGGGAGTCCTGTAAAAATAGCGGCCCAACGGACACTCAACTCTTTTAACCATTATCCGCCCAACTGCCGTTAGTTAGTAATTATGGATTATTTTAACGTTTGAAAATCGCTTCCAAGGATTTGAGTTCCCGGCTGAAGGCATAATTGTCCTTGGGCGTCAGTAGCCAGTTGCCGCCGGCCGCGATTTTTTCATTGGAGGGTTTGGCGGCCTTAATGATCTCGATGAGCTTTCCAGGATGGTCGCTGTCGTCAATTAAGATCCCTATGACAATGTCGGCATTGAGTTTTTTTCCGGCTTCGAGCGCGGCGTCCCAAGTGGAATCGGAATTTGCGGCAGGTGGATTTTTTTCGGTTCTCAAGAGATCGTCGGCCCCGACGATCTTAAAGCGCCCGGCAAATTTTTTTGAAAATCCTTTGTAAAAGGAGGGAAAATAAAGCTCGCTATATTCGCGCTGAGTTTTTCCTACGCAAATCGGCAAGACGGCGACGGTTTGCGTCTGGCGCAATAGGTCGGGCCGCCAAACCGCCAAGCGCGGCGCGCAAGCTCCGGAAAATAAGATCAGAGCCGGCAAGAAAATATTCCATCGCAAAAGCCGCGCCCGCAACATGGTTCAATTCTATCTTACCAGCGCGCGGATCGGGGAAGCTTTAACCCACCTTCCCTTTCCATTGTTTTCTGCTAGACTAATAATATCAATAGGCCAGACTGGATTAAGGAGCGGATGTTTCTGTTTTGGGGATCTGGCGCGATCGTGAAGATATGCAAGATTCGGTTGCTTGATCTCGGAAAATAAACGAGAGATATGCCCCAAGGTGTTCAATGGGAAATATCGGAGTAAACGAATCCGTCGCGCGCCGCTTGTCGTTTTTGGATCGCTACCTGAGCGCCTGGATCTTCGTAGCCATGGCGATGGGCGTGCTTTTGGGCTATTTTCTGCCGGGCGTTCCGGCCTTCATCAATCGCTTCCAGAAAGGCGCAACCAACATTCCCATTGCGATCGGCCTGATCCTGATGATGTACCCGCCTCTGGCCAAAGTGAAATACGAGGAAATGAGGGATGTCTTCCACGACCGGCGCATTCTAGCACTGTCCCTGCTACAGAACTGGCTGATTGGCCCAATCCTGATGTTCATCTTAGCCATCGTGTTCCTACACAATTATCCTGAATACATGGCAGGCCTCATCATGATCGGCTTGGCGCGCTGTATCGCGATGGTTGTCGTTTGGAACGATTTAGCCAAAGGCGACACCGAATATTGCGCCGGCCTGGTCGCCTTTAACAGCGTATTCCAGGTTCTTTTTTACAGCGCTTATGCCTATGTTTTCATCACAGTTCTGCCTGCGCTACTGGGACTACGCGGCAGTGTCGTTGAGGTGAGCATGGGGCAAATAGCCGAGAGCGTTTTCATTTATCTGGGCATTCCATTTTTTGCAGGGATGATCACGCGTTTTGTCCTGCTACGAGCCAAAGGCAAGGCCTGGTACGAGCAAACGTTTATCCCCAAGGTCAGTCCGATGGCGCTGGTCTCCCTCTTATTTACCATTGTGGTAATGTTCAGCCTCAAAGGCGATCTGATCGTCCGAATCCCGATGGACGTCGCGCGGATCGCGGTTCCACTGTTTATCTACTTCGCGGTGATGTTCCTGGTCAGTTTCTGGCTGGGCCACAATGCCGGCGCGGATTACCCAAAAACAGTCGCCCTGTCGTTCACGGCGGCAAGCAACAACTTCGAATTGGCGATTGCCGTGGCCGTCGCGGTTTTCGGAATTAACTCTGGAGCCGCTTTTGCCGCGGTCATCGGACCATTGGTGGAAGTCCCCGTGCTGATCGGCCTGGTGAATGTCGCGCTTTACTTTCAGCGACGGATTGATTGGAGGGCAAAAGCCTGAGTCAAGCGGAATGTATATTTTCAGTTTGGGCCGAGGCTACGCTCGGCAAGATCATAATAAGGCGCCGAAACTTATTATTTTATCTGCAACGATTTAGCCAGGAGTGTTCCCGTTTTTTCTTTCAGCAGAATTAAACCCCCCAAAGTAATTTCTGAGAGACAAATGACAAGGAACAGACGACAAAAATTTCAGATAAATCGCCCCTTTTGCCATTTGTCCCTTGTCATTTCCCCCCGTTCCTCGGGGAAGACTATGAAGAAAAACCGTAATTATTTTCCAGGGGACCGCTTTTTTTTATTGGCGGCGGGGGCGGATTTCTTGGCGGGCTGGCTGGGGGCTTCGAGCAATTCGTCGTTTATGTCCAAATCATGGGCTTCTCTTGTGCAGGCCGGGCCGCATTTGGCGCTTGCGTCACATTTAATATCGTGGACTACCATAAACCCGGCATTGACCCATACTCTCACGCAGGATTTTTTCGCTTTGGCGCGGGCTTCTTCCCTGGCGCGCTCGGGCAAAGCGCACGGCACGCCCAGCGCTTGGGCCTTTTTTTGAATTTGGCTCGCTTTTTTTTCAAGGTGGACGTATATTTTTCGATTGTCCGCGTGCAACTCCTGCAGTTGCATAATGCCCAGAGTTGGCGCTTCATTTCCCGATTTGTCTTTTGGCCATCCCTTAACTATGATTTTGGCCGCGTAGAGATCGCCCAAGGCGTCGCCGATTTTTTTTCTAAGGCTTCGCAGGGGCGCGGCCTGTTCTTGTCCATGTTTAGTTTCAATTTGATTAAGGCATTGGTCGGCATCGTTGATGAGAGTCTGGGCAAGATCGAGATCGGCCCACAATTCGCTTGCGACGAAGCGCGGGCATTCTCGATTGTCCTGTTCAATTTCCTTGCAAGGATCCCATTCGATCTTCGCGGTTTCCTGGGGTTCGCAGTAGAGACGGCCTAATCCTAAAATTGTTAAAAAACCAGCCACCATGGTTATCATTTTCATATCTTTATAGCCTATCAAAAAAAGTGTAAACTTTACTTTTCTTTTCTTATTATTTTTGGTAACTATTCAGGTGCGGCGTTCCCATTGCCGTCATTCCCGCGAAAGCGGGAATCCAGGCCCGGACCCCTGCCTTCGCGGGGGCGACGAACCTGAACAGATACTTATTTTTTTAAACTGTGCTTACCATGGTAAAGTTGTTTTGGATTTGCACGTTCGTCATTTTCTTCTGCGTCTTGCCGGCGGACTATAGTCCAAAATCGTTTGCAACGGCAGGGGCAAAGGTAGACCAGGAAATTATCGATTCCGTAAGCGAATTTAGCTTTAGCCTTTTTTTGAAAATTGCCGAAGATGAAAATAACAAAAATGTTTTCATTTCGCCGTTGAGCGTGGCTCAGATTTTGACGCTGACGGCCAACGGGGCCGGCGGCAAGACAAGGCAGTCTATGTTGGCGGCCCTAAAACTGGACAAGTTCGATTTTTCAAGGATCAATCAGGCTTATCGTGACATAAAACAGCTTCGTAATGCGTTTGATCCCAAGGTCCGCCTTGATATTGCGAATTCCCTCTGGACGGACCAGAAATTTGTTCTTAAGGAGCGGTTTTTAAAGGTAAGCACGGCAAGTTACGGCGCTAAGGTGTCAAGCCTGGATTTTGCCGACAAAGCTTCTATTGACGCCATTAACAATTGGGTTAGCGAAAATACCGGCGGTAAAATACAAAAAATTGTCGAAAACCTGGAACCTGATTCGAGTCTCGTCCTTCTTAACGCCGTATATTTCAAGGGAGACTGGTCGGAAAAGTTTGATAAAAAAGTCACTCAATCCAAGGCCTTTGAGCTGGCCGGTGGTAATAAAAAGCAGGTTCCAATGATGTCCAAAAGGAATTCTTTTAGTTATTTAGAGGAATCGGAATTCCAGGCCGTGGAGCTTCCCTACGGAGAAGGAAGGATTAAGATGCGCGTCTTTCTTCCGGGCCTGAACTCTTCCCTGGAGGCTTTTTGCCGGCAATTGACCCCGGCAAATTGGAAGATGTGGCGCGGCAAATTTTCCGCAAGGGGCGGCTATCTTGAACTGCCTCGCTTTAAGATTAACTATGACAAAGAGTTGAGCGAAATTCTTAAGAACCTAGGCATGTCCTCTGCTTTTGAACGTGAAAAGGCAAACTTTTCGAACATGCTGGAACCTTTGACACGACAAAATCTGCTTTTGAAATCTACCTACATAGACGCAGTTCTGCATAAGGCATTTGTTGATATCAACGAAGAAGGCGCTGAGGCGGCGGCGGCAACTTCCGTTTTAGTAATGTCACAAGCCGAACCGAAAGTGCGGCCGTCGCCTGCTTTTACAATGATCGTGGAGCGCCCATTTTTTTTCGCAATTGATGATACGGAGTCAGGGATTCTATTATTTTTAGGTTTGATCTATAATCCTTGAAAATGGGTTAATTATCCTTAAAAAAGCGTGAGATCGGCTATTTTTGACCCATCAAGAGGGGATTCTTGTTTCTCTTATTTTAATCCTGTATGCTTGCTTTTCCATGGACGCGTTTGAGATCGAGGGCGGACATCCTTTAAGGGGCGAGGTCGAGATTAACGGCTCCAAGAACGCTTCATTGCCGTGCCAGTTCGCTTCGCTGTTGACGGCCGGACCGGTGAGACTTCGGCGTGTGCCGGATTTGCGTGACACCAGAACTGCCGCACAATTGCTCGAGTCCCTGGGTAAAAGTTGCGCGCGGGATTCGCAAGGGCTGTTGATTAAGGAGGGGAATCTTTCCTCCGGCGCTCAGCGTGATGCCGTGGCGCCTTACGAACTAGTCAAGCAAATGCGGGCCAGCGTCCTGGCAGCGGGGCCCATGCTCTCGCGCTGGGGTAAGGCGCGGGTTGCCTTGCCGGGCGGCTGTGCCATTGGACCGCGCCCCATTGACATTCATTTGGAAGGGTTTAAAGCTCTTGGGGCCAGAATTGAAGTCGAGGGCGGCGACGCTGTGTTGCGAGCGCCGGCCAAGGGGCTTAGGGCCGCGAAATTTCGCTTGAAATTTCCCAGTGTCGGCGCCACGGAAAATTTAATGCTCGCCGCTTCTATGATTCCGGGAATGACCGTGATCGGCAATGCCGCCCGCGAACCTGAGATTTGCGATCTCGCGGCTCTTCTGCGGGCCATGGGGGCCGGTATTTCCGGCGATGGCACGAGCCGGGTTATTGTGGGCGGGGTCCGGCAGTTGCACGGCGCGGATTATCGGATTCAACCCGACCGGATTGAAACGGGAACGTTCATTATAATGGCTTCGATGACGCCGGGATCGGCGGTGACTCTTAAACAATGCGAGCCCGGCCATCATCTGGTTTTGTTCAAATTGCTCCGCAAGGCAGGCATCGTCGCCATTGTGGAGAAGGATTCCATCGGCATTCGCGTCCCTCTAAAATTTAGGCCGCGCGCCGTTTCTATTAAAACCGAGGTTTATCCCGGCTTTCCCACTGATTTACAGCCGCTGTGGCTGGCCTTGATGGCCAGGGCGCGCGGCACGAGCCGGATCGGCGAGACGATTTTTGAAAATCGGTTCATGCATGTGCCGGAGATGAGCCGGATGGGCGCTGAAATTTCGGTCAAGGGCGACATGAGCGTTGTGCGCGGAACGGAACGGCTCGCGGGAACCAAGGTGATGGCGAGCGATATTCGGGCCGGAGCGGGCCTCATCGCCGCCGCTTTGGCGGCCGAGGGTGTTACGATCATCTCGCGCATTTATCACATTGACAGGGGTTACGAGAATCTCGAAGTCAGGCTCGCGGATATAGGCGCTCATATCCGCCGTTTTGTCGAGGTCCGCTATCGGCGAGTGGAGGCCACGTGACGTTTGCCGAAGCCTTGCGTTATCTTGATTTTAAAAAAGAATCAAGAATTTTTTTAGGTTTGGAGCGCGTGAGGTCTTTTTTGGACCGTCTGGGCAATCCCGAAGCCGGGTTAAGAGTGATTCATGTGGCCGGCACTAACGCCAAGGGATCGGTTTGCCGGATGCTGTTTGAAATTTTTAAGGAGACGGGGTTGCGCCCGGGTCTTTATACTTCGCCTCACTTAGATCACATCGCAGAACGAATTGAGACCGTCGGCGGGCTGATTCCGGAATCTGATTTTGCGTCTTTGACGGAGCGGCTGATTCGGATTTCAGGCCATGAAGAGCTGAGCTATTTTGAATTCATTACGGTTTTGGCCTTTCTTTATTTTCAAGAAGTCAGAGCCGATCCCGTGATTTTAGAAACAGGCCTCGGAGGCAGGCTCGACGCGACGAATGTGCTCAGTCGTCCTTTAATCAGCGTGATTACGACCATCGGCCTCGATCACATGGGCTGGCTGGGCGCGAGCATTGAATCCATTGCGAATGAAAAGGGCGGTATCATCAAAGACGACGTTCCGGTGGCCATAGGCCGGCTGGGCATAACGGCCAAAAATGTTATCCGCGAGATGGCAAAAAAGAGGGGTTCCGAGCTGACAGAGCCGGAGCTTGGGGCGATTGAGACAAAAGTTTTTTGGGATTTGGGGTATCAATTGGTCCAGTGGGGAGGGCGGTTTTGGCGGCTTGACCTGCTCGGCAGGCATCAGGCGCAGAATTTGGCCTTGACGATTTCAGCGTTGGAGCGGTTGCGGCGCGTTGGAATCGAGGTTTCTCAAAGCGCTTTTGAACCGGCGCTCCGGCGTTTGCGTATGCCGGGCCGATGGGAACGGATTATGGTTGACGCGCGGCCCTGGGTTTTTGACGTGGCTCACAATGCGCAGGCCGTCGAGGCTTTTCTGGCTTGCCTTCGAGAATCCCCCTGGAGCGTCGTAAAACCAAAAAGGGCCATCGTGGGTTTTTTAAGGGACAAGGATTATTCGGCTATGCTGGCCATGCTGGCGTCTTGTTTTGATGAATTCTATGTCACGCCCTTGGAATCCGATCGCTCTTGTTCTGTCGAGGAATTAAGAGAAGTTCTGTTGAAACAGGGATTTCATTCTATTCGTGAGTTTTCGAACGTCGAAGCCGCAGTTCGCGAAGCCATGGCCGGGCCGGCTTCATTCACCGCGGTTCTCGGCTCTTTTCGTCTCGTGGCGCCGGCGAGGAGCTATTTATTGCCCGGATTAACGCAAGCTTCTAAAATTTCGGTACAATAATATAATTTTCGTAACTACTCAGGTCCCTCTGCGTTTGTCATACCGGCGAAAGCCGGTATCCAGATTAAGAGGGTCTGGATTTCGGCCTACGCCGGAATGACGAGGAGGGAGGACCTGAGTAGTTACTAATTTTCATTAATTTAATTAAGGAGGTTATCTATGGCAAAAGATTTGGTGTTGGTGACCGGCGCGGCAGGTTTCATCGGCTCGCATATTGCCGAGGCTTTTCTTGGGCGCGGCTATCGCGTGAGAATTTTGGACGATTACTCAACCGGCAAGGAGTCCCGCATCCGTCCCTTTATGGATAAGATCGAGGTTATCGAGGGGAGCGTTACGGATCGGCAAATTTTGAAAAAAGCCTGCGCCGGAGCGCGTTACATTTCTCATCAAGCGGCGATTCGCAGCGTTCCCAAGAGTTTGGACAATCCCCATTTGTCCAACGACGTCAATGTCACCGGCACCCTTTGTCTGCTTTGGGCGGCCAAGGAAGCGGGCGTGGAGAAAGTCGTTTACGCTTCCAGTTCTTCCGTGTATGGCGATGGAAAAGTGTTTCCACAGGTGGAAACTTTGGCGCCCAAACCGGTTTCTCCTTACGCGGTGAGCAAGCTGGCCGGGGAGCTTTATTGCCGGGTTTTTGCCAAGTCTTTTGGACTGCCCACTGTTTCGCTTCGATACTTCAACGTTTTTGGCCCGAGGCAGGATCCGGAATCTATGTATTCCGCGGTGATTCCGCGTTTTATGGATCAAGCCAAGCGGGGCGAAGCGCTTGAAGTGCATTGGGACGGCAAGCAGTCAAGAGATTTTACTTACGTCGGCGACGTGGTCAACGCGAATTTTTTGGCCTTTGAGGCCCCGGCTTCGGCCAACGGGGAGACCTTCAACGTTGCGAGCGGCAAGAGTTATTCGTTGCTCGATCTGATGAGGGTCATTGAAAAAATTCTTGGCCGTAAGCTCGAGAAGAATTTTGGCCCCAAGCGCGCCGGGGACGTGAGAAAGACATCGGCCAACATAGGAAAAATCCGACGGATGTTAGGATTTGGCCCTAAAACTACTTTTGAGGCCGGATTAAGGAAGACATGGGAGTATTTTTGTCAAGACGAAGGCCGGCCTTCTGGGCAGGAGCGAAGCGTGGCGGCCTTAAGTCGCTGAAGATGTTTGTTTGGAGGTTTTAAAAAAGTGATTTCAGTCGGCGTTATTGGATGCGGTTATGTGGGTTTGGTTACGGGGGCTTGTTTTGCCGAGATGGGCTATCAAGTTTTTTGCACGGACAACGACGCGGCCAAAATCCGCCTTTTGAAAAAAGGCGAGGTCCCGATTTACGAGCCGGGCCTGCCGGAATTGATCGCCAAGGCCCGCAAGTCTAAAAAAATCGTTTTTACGCCGAGCCTTGCGGACATTATGAAGCGTTGCGAGGTGGTTTTTATTTGCGTGGGCACGCCTCCGCGCGCCGATGGCAGCGCCGACTTGTCGGCCATTGAATCCGTTGCGCGGGAAATGGCTCGCCAACTCAAACATTACACCTTGATTGTGGAAAAATCCACCGTGCCGGTGACAACCGGAGAGCGCGTCGGAAAAATTATGGAAACGGAGAACGCGCGCGGCGTTCCTTTTGACGTGGCGAGTAATCCTGAATTTTTAAGAGAAGGCACGGCCATTCATGATTTTTTTTATCCCGACCGCATCGTTGTCGGCGTTAATTCGGCCAAGGCGGAGCGGATTTTGCGCGATCTTTATCGCCCCGTCAAAGCTTCGATGGTGGTGACCGATATTAAATCCGCCGAGCTTATCAAGCATGCCGCCAATTCTTTTTTAGCCACCAAGATCGCCTACGCCAACGCGCTCTCGCGGATTTGCGATTTAGTCGGAGCCGATGTCGTGGAGGTGACCCAGGGCGTGGGCATGGACAAAAGGATTGGGCGGGAATTTTTGAATCCAGGGATGGTGGGTGGTTTCTGTTTGCCCAAAGACCTCGACGCTTTCTACCAGATCTCCAAGCGCTCGGGATATGATTTTAAGCTTCTTCAGGCCGTCAAGGAGATCCATGACGCGCAAAAAACCGTGGTTGTGGCCAAGGTTGAAGAGGAGCTCTGGAATTTATCCGGCAAAACAGTGGCGATGATGGGCTTGTCCTTTAAGCCTAACACGGACGACCTGCGCTATGCCCCGAGCCTTGATTTGATCGCTCAGCTTTTGGCTTGCGGTTGCTCCATTCGGGTTTATGATCCCGCGTGCATGGACAAGGCCAAAAAAATACTCAGCAACCCGCGAATCGTTTTTACCAAGGACGCTTATTCCTGCGTCATCGGCGCCCACGCGGCGATTCTTGTGACGGAATGGGAAGAATTCGGCAAGTTGGATTTCGTCCGCGTTAAAAAACTTATGTCCATCCCCGTGATCGTTGACGCCCGTAATTTCCTGGACCCTAAAAAACTGCGCGGCCTTGGGTTTCGCTACCGAGGTTTTGGTAGAAATTAAGTGAAAATTTTATTGACCGGTTGCGCCGGTTTCATCGGTTCGCATCTGGCCCGTTATTTGGTCGCCAGGAAGCATTCGGTCATCGGCATTGATAATTTTTTAACGGGAAATCTTGATAATCTCAAGGGGCTTTACGAAACTGGGCGCTTCCAATTCATTAACGCCAACGTGAGCGATTATATCCACGTGTCCGGTCTCATCGACGCGGTTTTGCATTTCGCAAGTCCGGCCAGCCCTGTGGATTATTTGCGTCATCCCATTGCGACTCTCAAGGTCGGAGCGCTGGGAACCCATAATGCCTTGGGCGTGGCCAAGGCCAAGGGGGCGCTTTTTATGCTGACATCCACCAGCGAAGTGTACGGCGACCCCCAGGTGTCGCCTCAATCTGAGACCTACTGGGGAAACGTTAATCCTATCGGGCCTCGAGGCGTTTATGACGAGGCCAAGCGATTTGCCGAGGCCATGACCATGGCCTATCACCGAGAGCACGGCATTCCGGTGCGAATCGTCAGGATTTTTAACACCTACGGTCCCAATATGCGCCCTAATGATGGTCGGGCCATGCCGAACTTTATTAATCAAGCGCTCTCGGGCAAGCCGGTCACAGTCTACGGCTCGGGGTTGCAGACGCGCAGTTTTATGTACATTGACGATTTGATTGACGGCCTTTACCGGTTAATGATGAGTTTTTATAACGGCCCGGTCAATATCGGCAATCCACAGGAGATGACCCTTTTGGAGTTGGCCAAAAAGATTGTCGAGACCACCGGCAGCTCATCCAAAATCGTGTTTCGGGACTTGCCTACGGACGACCCTAGGGAGCGTTGCCCCGACATTCGCCTTGCCAATGAGATTCTGCGCTGGAAGCCTAAAATTTCATTGGCCGCGGGACTCAGAAAAACTATCGCTTATTTTCGAGTTTTGCAACAATCCGTTGAACGGGTTTCAAAAGTCAGGCATTGAGGACGATGCAAAGCGCAATCAAATTCGGGACGGACGGGTGGCGGGCGGTGATGGCGGAGGAGTTTACCTTTGCCAACGTGCGTAAGGTCGCTTGGGCGCTGGCCGATTGGATTTCTAAAAAGGCGCCTGGAGCCCCCGTGTTTGTGGGGTTTGACCGTCGTTTTGCCTCGCGCGAATTTGCCGAGGAGGCGGCCTCGGTGCTGGCGGGCGCCGGTTGCGAAACCCATTTGGCCGCTGAAACCTTGCCGACCCCGGCCCTTTCTTTTTTGGCGAAGAAGCACAGGGCTTACGCCCTTGTTGTTACGGCCAGTCACAATCCGCCTTTGCATAATGGCCTCAAAATCAAGACACCGGACGGCGCCTCGGCCCCGGTGCGCCTGACGCGCGAAATTGAGAGCTTATTGAGTTTGGCTCCCGAGACGCCCGCGCGGGTTCGCTGTTTGAGAAATAAAACCCTAAGAAGCGAGTATGCCGCTCATTTGATTAAATTAGCTCAGCCGCTCCGCCGCAAGCTTAAAGGCAAAAAAATCGTCGTTGATTATTTTCACGGTTCAGGCGCCGGATTTTTGGAAGAAGCGCTGGGGAATGCCTCGGTCATCGCCTTGCGCCGGGAGCGTGACCCTGAGTTTGGCGGAATCGCTCCGGAGCCGGTGGAAAAGAATTTGACGGCGCTCAAGACCGAGGTTAAAAAATCGCGAGCTTTAATCGGCGTTGCTTTGGATGGGGACGGCGATCGCATCAGCCTGATTGACGAGGCGGGTTCTTATCTAGCCCCGACCACCGTATTTGCCATGTATGCCTATTATTTTGCCTTGGTCCGCCGCGAGAAAGGGGAGATCGTCCAGGGTGTTTCATTGGGATATTTGGGAGAAAGAATCGCTTCCAAAGCGAATCTGCCTTTTACCTGGGTTTCAGTTGGTTTTAAAAATATCGCCGAAAAAATGGTGGGCGGCGGCGTTCTCTTGGGGGGGGAGGAATCGGGCGGTTACGCTCTGGGCCGCATGATTCCGGATCGCGACGGGTCGGTCAACGCGATTTTAATGTTGCAGATTTTGCTTGATTTGAATTTAAAGCCCACCGAATTAGTGAAAAAAATTTTTAAGGAATTTGGGCCTTCCTATTATGAGCGTTATGACATTCATCTCGAGCGACCCGTGGCGCCCGACGAGTTCCGCAAGACTTGTTTCGACGAACTCTTGCCAAAGCTCGAGTCCAATGGTTTTGAGCAGGAACGGAAAATCACAATTGACGGGCTTAAGGTTTTTTTCACCAACGGGTCCTGGCTTTTGTTGCGGCCATCGGGCACGGAGCCTCTGTTGCGGGTTTACGCCGAGGCTCCTTCAAAAAAACTTACCAAAGAGTTGCTCGGCCTTGCCGCTTCTTGGGCTCAGGAGAAGCTTTGCCGCAACGGCCAATAAGACAGGGTGAATGATATGAAAGCCATGATTCTTGCCGCGGGCGAGGGCATGCGGCTTCGGCCGCTTACGATCTCACGGCCCAAGCCCATGGTCCCTGTCGCCAATAAGCCCAACATCAGCCATGTCCTTGACAAGCTCGCCCATGCCGGGATTAAAGAGGCGGCCATCAATCTTTATTCTTATCCACGGCAAATCAAGAGTTACGTGGGCCGGGGCAAGCCGTGGGGACTCAATATTTTTTATTCCCAGGAGAAGGACCTTTCCGGAACGGCCGGATCCTTGGCCCCTTTGAGGAATTTTTTTAAGGACGAAACCTTTGCGGTGCTCTCAGGCGACGGCGTTTCTGATATTAATCTCATTGAGTTGGAAGCGTTCCACAAGCGCCACCGGGCTTTGGCGACCTTGGTTTTAGTCCGGAACGATGCCCGTTTTGATTATGGCCTGGTCCGCTTGAACGGCGATCATCAAGTGGCGGGATTTATTGAAAAGCCAAGCTGGAGCGAAGCCTTTGCTCCTTATATTAATTCCGGCATTTACATGATGGAGCCCGAGGTATTGAAATGGATCCCGGACGGGGAGCCTTTTGATTTCGCCCGTGATCTGTGGCCGCGGCTGATGGCGGAGGGCAAGAAGCTTTGCGGCTATGTCTTTGGCGGCTACTGGTGCGATATTGGAAATTTAAAGGAATACCGCCGCTGTCACAGGGATATTTTGGAGGGCCGGGCTAATATTAAAATTTCCGGAACCCAGATCGAGCCGAATGTTTGGGTGGGGGAAAAAACGCGAATCGCCAAGGGCGTGATCTTGAGGGGCCCGATCGTGATCGGCGATGGCGCAGTGATTGGAAAAAACGCTAAAATTATGCCGTACAGCTTTATTGGAGATTACTGTCGCATCGGCGGCGGGGCTGTTGTGGAAGAATCTATTTTATGGAAATGCGTTACCATTGCCAAGGGCGTGCGCGTGAGCGGATGTGTCCTGGCGGATGGCACGCGGCTTAAAGAAAGCGTATCGTTTTTTGAAGGCGCCATATTGAGCGTATAATAAAAAGAAAAGGCAACTAGGCCTATAAATAAAAAAATAAGGAAGGACATTAACATGAGAAAAGGATATTACGAACTGACCAGCGAATCTGTGACCGGGGGGCATCCCGACAAGCTCTGCGATCAAATTTCAGACGCTGTCCTTGATGAAGTTTTACGCCAGGATCCGATGGGCCGCGTGGCTTGCGAAACCCTGGTTGCCAATAACCTTGTCGTCGTTGCAGGGGAGATTACAACTAAGGCAAAATTCGATGTAAAGGACTTGGTTCATCAAGTGCTTCGTGATGTCGGTTACGTTAATCCAAAATTTGGCGTGACTCCTGAGACATGCACGATTTTAAACGTTTTAGGTTGCCAGTCGCCGGACATTGCCCAGGGAGTTGACACGGGCGGAGCCGGAGACCAGGGAATGATGATTGGATTCGCCTGCCGGGAAACTTCCGAACTTATGCCGTTGCCCATCACTTTAGCCCATCGTCTCACGAGACGTTTGCGTCAGGCGCGCGAAGAGTCTATCCTTTCCTATCTTGGACCCGACGGCAAGGCCCAGGTGACGGTTGAGTATCTTGACGGCAAACCCTTGCGTGTTTCAACCGTGGTCGTTTCCACTCAACATGGCGAGGAAATTCTTGACAAATCCGGCCGCCAGATTACCGAAAAATCCAGAAAGGAAATTCGAGAAGCGGTGATTGATCCTGTTTTGGGTCCGCGCTTAATGGACGCTAAGACAAGAGTTTTGATCAACCCGACGGGCAAGTTCGTGGTTGGCGGCCCCAAGGGAGACGCGGGCGTTACAGGCCGCAAAATTATTGTTGACACTTACGGCGGCGTGGCGGCCCATGGCGGCGGCGCATTTTCCGGCAAAGACCCCACCAAGGTAGACCGCTCAGCGGCTTATATGGCGCGCTACGTGGCCAAAAATATCGTGGCCGCGGGATTGGCTGAGCGGGCCGTGGTTAAACTGGCTTACGCTATCGGCGTGGTTGAACCCGTGAGCGTTTACGTGGACTTTCAAGGAACCGCGTCAACCGACGCGACCGAGGGGGAGGTTTCCTCTGCCGTGACGAAGGTGTTTTCGCTGACCCCCAAGGGCATTATTGATCAGTTCAAGCTACGCCGGCCCATTTACCGGGCCACGGCGTCCTTTGGACATTTTGGTCGCGCGGAATTCCCCTGGGAGGCGACAGACAGGGCGGCTTCTTTGCGTGACGCGGTAAATTCCAAGGCATTAAAAGTTAAATCAAACGGCACGGCGCAGGCTGTTTTGGCGAGGGTAAAATAATGCCGCTTGCATCAGAAGTCAAAAATATTGGTCTCGCTAAAGCCGGCCGCGAGCGTATCGAGTGGGCGCGCCGTGAAATGCCGGTTGTTACGTTGCTCACGGAGGAGTTGCGCCGCCAGAAACCGCTTAAGGGTTTAAAGCTTACCTCCTGCCTTCATGTCACCTCGGAAACAGCGAATTTGATGCTGGCTTTAAGAGAGGCGGGAGCCCAGGTGGCTTTATGCGCCTCGAATCCTTTGTCCACCCAGGACGAGGTAGCCGCTTCATTGGTGAAAGATTTCGGTATTTCTGTTTTTGCCGTTCGAGGGGTGGACAGGGACGGTTATTACAGGCATCTTAAAAAGGCTTTATCTATCGGCCCTCAAATTACAATGGACGATGGCGCAGATTTAGTGAGCCTGGTTCACCAAAATGGCCTGGGTCATCCCATTCCTATCGGTGGAACCGAAGAGACGACCACGGGAGTGATCCGATTGAAATCCTTGGCCGCCAGCGGCAAACTTAAATACCCGATCATCGCGGTTAATGACGCGGACACAAAGCATCTGTTTGACAACCGCTATGGCACCGGACAATCCACGATTGACGGCATTATGCGCGCCACCAATGTTTTGTTGGCCGGCAAAAATTTCGTCGTTTGCGGCTATGGCTGGTGCGGCCGCGGCGTCGCCTCTCGCGCGCGTGGCCTTGGCGCCCAAGTTATTGTGGTAGAGGTTAACCCTGTTCGGGCTCTCGAGGCGGTAATGGACGGCTTCCGAGTCATGCCTCTTAAACAGGCGGCTAGAATCGGCGATCTGTTTGTGACGCTGACCGGCAATACGACGGTTTTGGCCAGAGATCATTTCCTTTTAATGAAAGACGGCGCCATCTTGTGCAACTCAGGGCACTTTGACGTTGAAATTGATCTTAAGGCCCTCAAAGGTTTGGCAAAATCCGTTCGGGAGACTCGGCCCTTGGTTGATGAATATGTCCTTGCCAAGAATAAACGTCTTTATGTCTTGGGTCAGGGTCGCTTGGTCAATTTGGCTTGCGCCGAGGGCCACCCTTCATCGGTGATGGATATGTCTTTTGCCAATCAGGTATTGAGCGCCGTTTATATCGCTCAAAATTTTTCGAGCATGGGACGCGAAGTTATCCGGGTCCCTCTCGAAATAGACGAGAGAATCGCCAAGCTCAAACTCAAAAGCCTCGGCATTGCCGTGGATACCCTGACCCCTGAGCAAAAAAAATACCTCGAAAGCTGGGAATTGGGCACTTAAAAGAAGCGTCCAAACAGGGTTTGAGACGCCGAGGCGTTTCATCCGCTATTACCCTTTACGCCATCCGGGATCTCAATAGTAGCGAGAGGGTAGGCCGTGCTTAACGATGCCCACTAATATTGAAATCAAAGCCCAAGCCTCGGATTGGGATGCCCAGTTGCACAAGGCCCAAGCGTTGGCCTCTTCTCGTGAAGAGCTTGTTCAAGAAGACATTTTCTTTAACTGCCTACAAGGTCGGCTGAAGCTACGGATGCTGGGGGATGGCAAAGCCTGTCTGATTTTTTACCGCAGGCCTGACGTTGCCGGGCCGAAGGCCTCAGAATATGAAATCATTCCGGTCGCGGATTCGCGGGCCATGCTCAAGGTGTTTTCTTCCGCAATGGGCGAATTTTGCCGTGTCTACAAGCGTAGAACAGTTTTCCATTGTGGCCAAACTCGTATTCACTTTGATGATGTGAAGGGCCTGGGTCATTTTATTGAGCTTGAGGTTGTGCTTGATGTCAGCCAAACGCAAACCGAAGGTCAAGCTATCGCTCAAGATTTGATGGCCCAGCTAGGCATCCAGTCAACCGACCTTATTGAAAGCGCTTACGCCGACCTTTTGCTCGCTCTATCAACACGCTCAATGACCGGTAAATGAGCATGTCTACTCGAACGAGCAATGGAATTTCTGGAGAAGCCCCCTTGTAAGATGTACAAATATGAACTATAATTGTACTATAAGATTTATATGGAACAGCCTTATACCCATTTACCCATTTCCAAAGCCAGGCAAGCGCTGACGCATCTAGAAGATTTACCGATGTTTTCCAGTCTTCTGATCACACGCCGGAATAAGCCCTTTGCCCGCCTAGAACTTTTGGGGAACCGGGAACAACTCTTCCAAAAAGCGCTGGGCCTGATCGAAGCTCTGCCGTCGGCCAAATCCAGGAAGAGGCAGGTCGCCCGGAACTACAAAAAATACCTTGGCCGCTAAATCCGGCCCCTTTTCCGGCTTCCACTCCGCTTTCTGCGATGCCGGCTTTTTTATTGCCCTCTACTCCAAAGATGACGCTCATCATGAGCGGGCGCTGGCGCTGTTTAAAAAAACTCATGAGTCCAAGCTACGGCTGTTGAGCACTTGGCTGATGGTTTCAGAGGCATTAACCATCCTGCGCTATCACTATGGTTTTTCCGAAGCATTCGCTTTTGGCCAATCCCTGGAGCTTTATGAGATTCTCTTGCCTTCTGAAAGCCTATACCAGCAGGCCCTGGCTGTCTTTAATCTTCGAAGCCAAAAACTAAAACTTTCCTTTGCCGATGCCCTGTCATTCGTGCTTTTAACAGGCCCCTTAAAGGGCATGCCTGCTCTATCTTTTGACGATGACTTCAAAAAACTTGGCCTGACCGTTATTCGTTAGGGGTCGGGGGACACCATACGGGTGCGCCAGGATAACTTATGAGGTCTAGAAAGTGGTGCAGCCAGCAAAAGGATTAATCTAGCAGGTGAAAGTCCTGTCCTGTTAATTGTCCATACGAGCAGGTAGTTATATCCAGCTCATGGGAAGGTAACGACCCATGAGGAAGCCTGGAAGTAAAAGTCTCCTTAAGGGAGGCGAGCAATCTGGGGAGCCTGAGCATAAAGCAAAGACTGTAGCCCCGAAATAGACCTTATTGACTGATGCCGACCTTGTTGCGTTTTTCGGCCCAAAGTAGCCACCCATTTCGGCGGCATGGTAGCCACCCATT
>CAYHKQ010000044.1:0-21461 GCA_964357255.1 uncultured Elusimicrobia bacterium | reverse complement strand
CAAACAAGGAGGCAAAACGCCTGCGCCGTTTGCTACGGGCGGGAAAGGCCAAAAAGATCGCTCCCCGCCTTTATACCAGCAATCTATCCGATCTGCCCGCGAAGGTGGTCCAAAACTGTTTCCGAATCAGGCATCAAATTCCAGCGTAATTTGTGCCTTGGTGGTCAGCGGTTCCGTTTGTGGAGTTGGAGGAAATTTTGGGGCGACATTTCGGGAAATTCCCAGGGAATTTGAGGGAATCCTAGGATATTTCTAGGGAGGGGACAGAATCTGGCCTAGCCGCACCTGTGGATATGAAGCGCGATCCCATGTTTAGATTTTCCCTCGTAAAATTGCCGTTCCGGCTTGTGGGCGGCATTTGGGGAAATTTTGGGACGGCAAGAAAGGACTGCTTTAGCCAAATATAATGTTCTTGTCCCTAGGGCTGATCAGCTTGCTGTCCATAACGATGGAATCTATTTTTTCCACAAGATGGGCTGGCAAAGCTCCAGGGCATTCGAGCCTTTGGCCCAAATAGCGTTCTTCCCAGTCGCTTTTGGAGGATTTGATAACTTGACGGCAATCTACGATTGTCAGCAAAGGCAAAAATGAAACATCCCCAGGCTGAATATGAACAAGGTCTTTAATGTGGGGATTCTTTTTAAAAAATTCCGTCTGCGATGTAGTGAGAAAAAATAGCAACAGGGCATCTTCGCGAGGTCTTGCGTTGAGAAGAATTAAAAATTTAGGTTTTTGCTGGCCGTCCGGGAACACCCACGTGGTTCGGAAAACCGAGCCGCGCACAAGGGTGTTGGGGAAAAGTTTTTTAAGCGCCTCTCGCGAAAAATCCAAGGGACAGGGCCTTTCCTAATTCACTGATTTCCTGTTGTTGAATTGAAGCCAACTCGGCAATCCCCTGGACCGCATCGGCGTCACCTTTAGGAAACAGGCGGTAATCAATTTCCTGCATCGGTTCCGTCTCGCGCCAGGTAGAATGGCCATGGGTTATGTCCACTAGGGCCGAGGCTTCTTTGTCGCCATATTTCGCGGCAAGCCAATCCAGCGCTTCGATCTCGCTTTCGCTAAGGACCTCATAAGATGGCTCTTCCCTTAATGAAATCGGCGGGTACTTTTTTGTCGCGTCGGCCTTAAAAAATCTGGAGATCGTTTTGCCTTCGCACTTTGGAGAAATTTTGAATTTCCCTTCCTCCTCCAACTCGTTGAGCAGATTGACCGACAGCGATGGCGCCGGTCCTAGGTCCATCCTAATGTATCGGTCGCCAAGCACGGGGCGGCCATGAAGGTTAAAGTGCCGCCGGTCGAGCAAATAAAGCAGTTTGGCGATCTTTAGCTTTGTCATCGGCCCGCATTTCTTGATTAGATAGGCTAAGGCCGCCACAAATTTTTCGAGGTCAAATTGATATTGCAACATAGGCATTACCTGGGGAGGTTCAAGAACTGCTGGCACGGGCGTATTCTAGCAACTTCGGATCAGCGCCTCCGGCGCCACAGGTGCCGCGAGCTCTGCGAACGGCCTCCCCTCTATCTACTTAGCCCCAATTTGGCGGCATTGCCATGATAATTTTCTTAAAGCACGGGGCCACTTTCAGGCTGACAGGCCGTTATTTTTCGAGTAGGCCAAGACCGATGCCCAAGGGATGAGAATTTTCTTGCCGTCCCGAATGCAATTTTAAGCTTGCCCTCGGCTGCGATGTTGCGCACCTGCCGGGCTGTTCGATTCATAAAATAACCGGTCTGTTCCGGGCTTAAATAATTCAGAAGCCGGTTTATGGTTGCCTTGGCCATGTAGCGGTTGCCGTTTATCTTGATGATTTCGGCATGGCCGTCGTCGGCCCATCGTTCTAGCGTGCGCTCATGATTGTTAAAAGCGGATTGGGCCTCCTTAAATGGAAGCAGAAGCCCTGTTTTGAGCGCGGCTTTCCAGATTAGTGACTCAATATCATCGGCAAATGAGGCTTTCACGATGCCGGCGGTTTCAAGTTCCTGATAGAAACCGAGCGCAAGAGCTTTAAGATCGGAAGGCATTAAGTGCGCCGCGATCCCCTGGCTTTCCGACCCAGGGGAACCGTTTCGGTTGGAGGAAAGCGCGGATTGGGACGCGCCTTGGGACTGATTCCAAAGATTCTGCTCCAAAAAGTCCGCCCGGTGGATGGCCTCCGGCCCGTCGTAGCTATCCCTTAATGTTTTTTCGTCATGGCCGGCCTGTTCTGCCGTGAATTTATCGCCCAATCCCTTGGATTTGAGCCGGAGATAGGTTGCCTGACCTTTCCGGCCCCAATAAACAGTGGCATTTTTGGCCCGGATGGGGTCTACCCCCATGCGGAGCAGGGCGTTTCTAATCGCCTTTTTAATACAGCCTGGACTTAAGCGTTTCCCGGTTTTTGGATGAGCCCAGCGGGGGATTCCTTCGTGGATCATTCCATGGCTACGCGATACCGCCTGGTCTACGTTTCCTTTTTTAGAGAATAGGGCGCGCCTTATCCGCTCCAATTCCTCCAAAAGGTTTACATATGTGCCCGGAAGAACGCGGCCCGGCCTTTTCTTGTTGTGGTAGGGCTGATAATTGTTGGTGGAGATATATCTGCCCTTGTTGTCCCCTTCCAGGCGTTCCCATTCGCCCCAATTATCTGCCCAAATCTCGCAAGGCCTAGGAGGCTCAATACAAACGCAGGTGAAAGCGATGGTATCCTCTTGAAGTTCCCGGAATAAACCTTCGAGTTCCTTGACCGGCTTGGCTTCCAGGCCTTTTTCTTTCCATTTAGGATTTCTGTAGCGGGCCACGGTTTCAATGTCCTCGGGCCGTAGCCGGGCCTCAATAACACCCTTTTCCGTTCTGACGTGCCTTTTCCCGTTCAACATCAGGAAGGGACTCTTCGTGGATTCCTTCGGCAGTTCACTAAAGTCAATGGCGTATTTGCTTCCGCCGTGCGTAGTTAGAAGCTTAACCTCATACGGGTCATCAAGAAGCCCGGCTCCTTTGGGGCCAAGGGCGCGAAAAATAGTGCGAAGTCTGCGTATGCTGGTTGATCCTGCCATGTACCCTTGTTCCTTAAAATAAGCGGCCAAACGCCCGGCACCTGGGATTGAACCCAACTCATTCAAACTTTGTATGCCCGTGTCCTTGGCAAGCTGGCGGATGGCAAACCAATGATTGGCCAGGGTGCTTTGCTCGTTCGCGCCGTTCGTTTTGCTCCCCAACGTTTCTATGGCGGCCAGATATTCGGATTTAACCTGGGCCGGGACTTGGCTGTTGGACTCAATCTGGGGCAAGGTATGCTTGGGCATAATTGAGAGAGGGTAAACCCCAAGCCAGGCTTCAGGCAAACCGCGATCAACGGCGTCGGGATCATGGACATCTTTGCCGTCGGAGGGAATAACGCAACGTCCATAAGCCAGGTCGAGCAAGCCGGCTTTGCACAAAGCCCTAAAGCAATGTCTCCAGGCAATATTAATGTGTTCCAGATAGCCGGGGCTCAATTTTTCGGCAAGCTGGCTTATCCGGGGAGCCAACAAGTCTTTATGCACGAACTCTTGAATCGAGGTATTCGATTCCGTCAGGAACTTCTTGAGATATTTGGCGGCGACCCTTATAGTATTTTTCTGCTCTTGGCCTAGAATTGAAGCCTGGCGTTCCTGGACAAAAGCGTCTATAACCCCAATGGTTTTGCGAGTTGAATCATTGGCATTCGGGCGAACTGGCGCTAGGCAATTGTTTTGGAGGATGATCTGTTTCATGGAGGATCACCTTCCCACCGCCGAAAGCTTGGCCGGTTTTGTTTTCTTTTTTCTGGCGCGTTTGTCCTTAGACGCAGTTACTGGTACATTTTGTTCCAGGAAATCTGGAATAATGAGTATCTTGCGGTTGGGTAAACGACGAATCTCGAAATTAAACTGATCTTTTATCCAAACAGAGGGGTTGGGGACGTTTTGAAATCTGTCCCTCCCTCTCCGCCAGCTAGTTTCCGCTTCACTCATCCGGCTCCCCCCGGGGAAGCTTTACATTTTATCCGGGGCTGAGACGCCGAGGAGGGAGAGGGCGGTGGATAGGACTTGGCGGACCGCGAGGCAGAGTCGCCATCGGGAAAAGGCCATGGCGCTGTTGGATTGAGATAAAATCGGGTGGGTTTCGTAGTAACTGTGGAACGATCCGGCCAGGTCAATTAAATAATTGGTCAGGTAGTGAGGAGAACGGCGCTTGGCCGACAAGAGCAGGGCTTCGGAGAAAAGGGCGAGGGCCACGACCAAGGCCCGGGTTTTCCGGTCTTCTTCCAAAGGCGGGGCTTGGTCCGCCGACTCCTCGGGCCAGGCGACCCCCCTGGTTTCTTTTTCCCGGGCAATGGAGCAAATCCGGGCATGGGCGTATTGAACGAGAAACACGGGGTTTTCCATCGCTTTTTTTTTGGCGAGTTCCAGGTCGAAATCCATCTGAGCATTTGGGCTTCGCGAGTTGAGCGAGAAGCGCAGGGCGTCGCGCCCGAC
Source organism: uncultured Elusimicrobia bacterium (assembly GCA_964357255.1). GTDB lineage: Bacteria > Elusimicrobiota > Elusimicrobia > JACQPE01 > JACQPE01 > JBBTIS01. Next base: position 16,982 of record CAYHKQ010000044.1, on the reverse strand, counting down.
CTCCCCCAGGATTTCCCCCAACGTCAGGTATTCCCCTGCTCTCTTGGATAGTTTAACGGGAGCGCCGTCGCGCACCAAGCGCACCATTTGGACCAAAATCGCGTCAAAATTTTTTGCCGGCAGACCCAAGGCCTCCAAGCCCAGCTTGACCCTCGGCACATAGCCGTGATGGTCCGCCCCCCAAATGTTAAGGGCCAGCGCGTGGCCACGGCTGAGCTTGTCTTCGTGATAGGCGAGATCGCCGGCAAAATAGGTCGCGCGGCCATCCGATCGCTTGAGAACGCGCTCCTTGTCCTCGTCGCTCAAGCCCTTCGACACGAACCACCAGGCCCCCTCTTTTTCCTCAACATGGCCGCTTGCTTTAAGACGTCCCAAAATGCGGGCCACCTGCCCGCCGGCGTGGAGCGACGATTCCGGGTACCACCGGTCAAAAGAAACGTCCAATTCTTTCAGGTCTTTTTTGATCAGCTCCAACATTTCTTTTTTGGCTAAGTCGGCGAATTGCTTGGCATTGCCGGGATCGAGTCCCTTGGGCAGCCGGCGCGCCAGTTCGCTTAAGTATTCACCCCCATAGCCGTCTTCAGGGAAAGAAATTTCGCGTTCGCCTAAAATTTCCTGGCGGTAGCGCGCGGCCAACGAGCAACCCAAACGTTCGATTTGCGTGCCGATGTCGTTGATGTAATACTCACATTGAACCTCGATTCCTAAATGCCGCCAGATTCGAAAAAGCGTATTTCCCAAAATTGCGCCCCGGGCATGGCCGAAATGAAGGGGGCCCGTGGGATTGGCGCTACAAAATTCCAAGAGCACGCTGGCGGGAAGATTTTGATTTTTCCAGGAAATTTGGCTCGGATATCGCTCCTGTTCTTCTAAAACTTGGTCCACGACTTCGGCCAAGGCTTTAGCGTTCAGCCGCACGTTAAAATATGCCGGCGGGTGAACGCCCGCTTTTTCAACGAATTCAAGCGCGGACCAATTATTAAGAATTTTTTGCGCGAGAGCCAAAGGTTTTTGCCCGGGATTTTGAGCGGCCAGGGCAAATCCAATGGGGCAGGAAAGGTCGAAGTCTTGACGGATGTGTTCCGGAGGAGCCTCCAGGGGCAGGGCCTCGCCGGTCCCGGACTGCCCGGCCGCCGTGACCAGGGCCTGCCGCAAATAATCGAGAATAGAGAGCCTCATAAAATTTTTATCATTTGTCCCTTAAAAACGCGGGGATTTTTTCTTTGGCCTTTCCCCGGCGTCTCGCCGTTGGTCGGCGGCTTGTCAGCGCGATTCGTTTGCCTTCAGACCAAATGTGTTCCAAGTTGAATTTAGAACGCGCTTCCTGACTCATTAAATGAATGATGGCAAAACCCGCGTCCACCACTCTCCATGATTCGGACTCGTTTCCTTCCGTAGGTTTATTGGAACCCACGTGAATTGTTTTTAGCTCTTGGCGTAAACGGGTTTCCAAGGCTTCCAGATGAGGTTTGGATGTGGCCGTGGCCACGATGATAAAATCGGCAAGGCTGGAGAGATGCCCCAGGCTGATGAGATGAACATCCCCGGCCAGCCGGTCTTTAATCAACACGCACAGAGCCCTGGCCTTTGACAGAACCGAGCGCTTGGATTTTAGATAGCGACCGAGGAGCTTTTGGAGTTTTTGAGTTGAGATTTGAGGTTTTCCTCGATTAAGGTTTGGACGTTAAGGAGCGCCTGATGCGCGGCGCCGGCGATGATTTCCAAGAGTGGGATTTTCTTGAGCAGGGCCTTCTCTTTAGGATCGAAAATTAGGAGGCAACCGTCCTGCGGCTTGGGTCCGAGCGGCACGCTCCGATGAGGCGGGCCGGGGATTTTCTTAAGGCCCGTGAGCAGTTCTCCAGGGATCGCGCCCCAATGGCTCTCGGGCACAAATTCCTCGACGTAAGGGTTAAATCCGTACATCACGCCGCCGTCGGCGATTTCCGGACCGATCAATTTGGAGAGTTCCTCGGTGGCTGAGGAGAAAACGGCTTGGCTTGTTCTTGCTTCAAGAAGCGCGGCGCTCAGGCTGTGCAGGCCCGTGAGTTCCGACGTTGTCTCGCGTAAGCGAGCGGCCATGACCCGTATTCCATTCATCATCATATGCAAAGCAGTTTTTGGATCGCGGCGGAACCAGCCAAAGAGATCCTTGCCCGCCAGGGTCACGAGGGTTGTCTCCTCCAGAGCCTTGGCCGAAGCGCTCCTGAGCTGGGCCTGGAATAGGCTCATTTCCCCAAAAAATTCCCCAGCGCTCAGGATTGTGATGCCTTGATTGGTTTGACCGCGGCCTTTTTTGGAGATCAGGATTTTGCCCTGTTCAATCAAGTACATGGCTTGGCCCACGCTGCCTTCCTCAAAAAGAACCGTGCCGGCCGGGGCTTTGTGCCAGTGAAGATTAGGCAGGATTCTTTGAAGTTCTTTGGGCGCGAGCCCTTCGAAAAAGGGCAGTCGCCGGACGCGCTCGATCAGGCCCGAGGCCGGCTTGGCCGAACCAACTCCGGCCCTGGAAATTTTTTGCTTAGCCGCTTTCTTTTTAGCCGCCATACTTTATCTCATCGCGGCCATGGACATGCCGGCCTGGCCCGCGCCCAGCATGTTGATTAAGGCCTGGGGATTGCGCGCATGGGAGATGGCCTCATCGCGTGTGACTTTTCCAGTGCGCACGAGATCAGCCAGATTGCGGTCCAATGGGAACATGCCAAGCTTGGCGCTGGTGTCAATAGCCTGGTAAATCATATGCGTTTTGCCTTCGCGGATATTGTTGGCGATGGCCGGGGTGTTGATCATGAACTCCCTAGCCGCCACGCGGCCCGTGCCGTCCTTGCTGGGCAGAAGATTCTGGGAAATCACGCTGACTAAGACAGTGGCGAGCTGTACGCGAATTTGTTGCTGTTGGTGGGCCGGAAAAACGTCAATGATGCGGTCAACGGTCTGGGCCGCGTCCATGGTGTGTAAAGTGCCGAAACATAAATGCCCTGTTTCAGCCGCGGTAATGGCCAGCGAAATGGTTTCCAAATCCCGCATTTCGCCGACCAAAATTACGTCAGGGTCCTGCCGGAGCGAGCGACGCAGGGCCTCGGTGAAACTTTTTGTATGCTGGCCGACTTCCCGTTGGCGGAATACGGACTTATTGTTTTCGTAGACAAATTCAATGGGGTCTTCAATCGTAATGACGGTCTTTTGATGTTTTTCATTGATCAAATTGAGCAGGCAGGCGAGCGTGGTGGATTTACCCGAACCCGTGGGGCCGGTCACGAGGATCAGGCCTCGCATCAAATCCGAGATGGCGATCATCTCCGGGGTCAGCCCCAACTCCTGGGGGGTCGGAATTTTATAGGAAATCACGCGAAGCACGGCCTCGATCCCGTCTTTTTCGACCATGACATTGACACGAAATCGCGCCAATCCCTCCACTTGGATCGAGGTGTCCAACTCCCACTCTTCCTCAAATTTGGAGCGGTGATCTTGAAAAAGAACCGAGTAGATCAGGTTCTTGGTGTCATCGGCGGATAGAATTGGGAAACCGTCCAGAGGTAGAATCTCCCCTCGCACGCGAATCATGGGGGGCATGCCGATCACGAGATGAAGATCGCTTGCTCCCTTGGCGCAAACGGCCTTTAGTATTCCTTCGAGTTCCATGTTTTGTTGTCCTCCTCAAAAATTTTCTAACGACGCCGCGGTTTTGAGAATAGGGGATTTCTCGGCCCCCTCTCCCAGCAATAGGGTAAACTCCACGCCTTTGGTTCGGCTGGGCGCCACCCAATGAGCCAAGTCCAGCCCGGCTTTTTTATTTAACTTAACCTGAGTTTCCTTTGCAAGGCGTAGGCTTGCCTGGCGAAGCACAAGAAAGCCGGCATTTTGTTTTGTTGGGCTTGTGCCGAAATAAAGAATGTCAAGGTCGGTAAAATTTTCCCTCAGAGCGCGAGTCATTTTCATGGCCAGGCCGGGTTGAGATGAGGCATTGAGCACTTCCAGGGTAGTCGTGTCCCGGCGCAGAGTCCTGTTGGCCAAAGGGTCGCCTTGCCACCACGCTACGAGTTCCTGGGCGGTCTTGGGTTCAACCGAGAGATCGCCGTGGCGGTTGACCGATGTGGGTAACTGAAAAAAAAAGAGTTCCTCGGCGCCGGCTAGGGAGCGAGCGCGCGAGAGAAGACTGAGTAGTTCAAAAGACCAAAGGTCGGTGTGAACCAAATTTTTTAGCCGTTTCCATCGGACCATCGGGCCCAGCAGTCTCCACGGCTCTTGGGATAGGATTTTTAAGACCAGCGCCAGGTAGGATTTTTGGGTATTAAGCCGCCCCCAGTCCCCCGTGGCGTCCCGGTAGCGGACTAAATCCAGGCTTTCTTCGCCCCCCAGGGTTTCGCCGGACCAGGGCAAAGAGCCGAGGCCTCCGGCTATTTCTTCAAATGCGTTGAAATTGACCTGCAAGAATCGTTGGGGCGCGAGATTCCACTCAGGCAACAAACGCCGCAGTTCTTCGTTGAGTTTTCCGGGGTCGGCGCGGCCGATGACGGCGTTGATCTTGGAGCGCCCCTTGGCCGAGGGAACGGAAATATCCCTTGGGATTTGCAAAATTTTAATGGCCGGCGTGGCCGGCTCAAAGCGCGCCACTAAAATCGTGTCCGCCCGGATCGCGCCCCCGGTTTCGTCCAGGCCCAGAACCGTCAGTTCAACCGGCCGCTTTTCAATGAGGGCGCGAATCAACGGACTTCTCCATTCCAAATAAGAAACAACCGCCCAGAGAGCGACAAAGGCCAATAAGGGGATTCTTTTTATCATTGTTTGGATATTTTTTTATTCAGGCTGTTCCAAAATTTAAGGCCTTTGGGATGAATTATTTGATTGGCACGGACGAGATAAAGGATTTTTGTTTTTACGGCCCGGTGAAGCGCTTCGCTGAGATTGTTTCTAGCGAGCCGGCGCATCGGCGCGGCTTGGCTAAAGCGCCGGTCATAACCCGCCAGGTCAGCCACATAGAGAATTTGAGCAAGTTTTCCCATGCCCGGGCTTCCTAGCGTATGTCGGGCAATAGCTTGAAGAATCCCTCTGTCCTTGACGGAGAAAACGGTTTGCGCGATGCGCCGGGAGCGTTCGGCGTGAGCCATGGCGTCGTTGAATCCGGAAAAAAAATTTTGAGTGCGACTGGCGTCATGAAGGAGACCGGCCAGCCAGGCCTTTTGCTGGTTGACGCGATGCCTTAAGGCAAGCTCCCTGGCCAATCGGGCCACGGCTAAGCTATGGCGAAAGCGTTCGGGTGGAAGATGGCGGCGGATATAAGCCTCGGCCAAGCAGTTGAGCGCGTTTGGAGTTTTCAGAACGGGCCTGGCCGGAGCCGGAACTTGCCGCCAGGCTTTTTGTCTCGCGGGGGCTCGCGGATCAGTGAGTCCCAGGCGCAGGACGGTCGAGGAGACGTCCGGGAATTTTCCTTTTAAAAGATGGAATCCGCATCCGTTCTTTTTTAGGGATAAGCGTTTAGCGAAAAATCCAGGCCGGTATCCCGCGACCAAGGTTATCTTGGGATTGCCCAGAATACGTTCGGACTTCTTCCATTTATGTATAGAGGCTAAATTGTCCGAGCCGATCAGCAGATCGATCGAAACGCCGGGGAAACGGCGCGCGATACGCCCAATCGTCACCCAGGCGGCCGCGGGCTCTTGAAGTTCGTGGGTTAAAATTTGACAGCGCGGCCAAGTTTTGAGCGTAGCGCGAAGCGTCTTAAGGCGTAACGCCGCGCCAAAAAGGGTTTTTCTTTTATGGACAGGAATATCGGCCGTTGGAATAACCAAGGTTAAATTCGGCCGGCGCTCGCGCACGGCGGCTCTTAAAAGCGCAAGATGTCCCCGATGAATCGGGTCAAAAATTCCGCCGAAAACCAAAATTCGTTTATTTTTTCCAGGCGTGGGCATCAATCAGCCAAAATCCAGTCACGCAAATTGCGAACCCGGCCGCGCTCAAAAGAAATTTGCTCAAACGCCGCTCGGGCCAGGAGGAGAGAATCAGGCTTGAGAAGGATTCCGCGCATAGAGCGAACGCGGCAAAGCCAATGTACCCTAAAATAGGCATCTCGAAAATTTTGACGATCACCGCGTCCGATGGAATCGTGTAAATCCATTTGGCGTGGGATTTCCAGTTAAGAAATTCCCATGTTCCCCCCGCCATCAGTCCCGCGATCAGGGTTTTTAACGTTAAATCCCAGCGCCGGCCGATCCAGTCGGCGACAAAGGAGCGTTCGGAATTTTTACGCAGAAGAAACGGCTCGGTCCAGAAAAAAAGAAAGGACCAAGCCAGGGGATAAAAAAGAGCGGGCCAAGCCAGGCAAAGCGCGAGTTGAGCCGCCCCCAGGGCAAGGGCGCCGGCGGCGTCCCTGCGGCCAAACTTAAACGGCGTTTTTACGAATCGCGGATGCAAGAGGTCCAGGTAAACGCGTATCGCCGGTAGCACGCTCGCGTAGGCCAGGGCGTAATTGCTCCAACGGACCCAGGGATTGATCGGAAGATTGACGTAAATCCAATTTTTAATTACGGCGTTGATGATTTCATAAAATGTCCAAAATGGGCTCGAGGCCAGGCATAGCAACGCAAAGCTCCAGGGCCGGCGCCACAGCAGGGATTCGTTCCAAAGAATTTGGGCCGCGGTTTCGACCAGGGCCAAAAGGGGCCACCACGCGATATTGTAAAAATACACGCGAAACCACTCCGGCGGGTTGCCTATCCAAAGCCAGCCAATAACAAGGGCTTCGTAGGCCGCCAACATGGCGGCAACCAAAATCAGATTGCCTTTGTTACGCATAAACGCAGGGTCAAAAGTTTCAAGAGACGGTTGACCCTTTTGACCTTTTCTTCAGCCTGGATTTTGTCATGCTATAATCATAGCCTAATGAGCAAAGCTATTGTTTCTTTCGGCTCACATCAGTACGAGGTCGCGCCGGGCGCGACGATTGAAGTGTTGCGCTTGCCTTATCAGGCCGGCGAGGAGTTTGATTGGGACAAGGTTAACTGGGTGGCTCCGGAAGGCGAAACGCCGGCCAAGACGGGCCGGCCTACTGTGCCCGGCGCCAAGGTCCGTTTTCAGGTTGTGGCGCATGGCCGGGGCGATAAAGTGATTGTTTTTAAGAAGCGCTCTAAAAAAGCCTGGAGGAAACGAAGGGGTCACCGCACGGATTTGACCAAGATTCAGGTCAAGGAGATTGTTTGTGGCTAGGACCCGTTCAGCCAGTTGCGTATCCAATGGCCGTGATTCCCCGGGGCAGAAGCTTGGGGTTAAGGCCTATGGCGGCGAATTGGTTAAAAAGGGATCGGTGATTATGCGCCAACGCGGCACCCTTGTATTTCCCGGCCGTCAAGTTGGACTCGGCCGCGATCACACCTTATTTGCCTTGGCCGATGGCAAGGTTGAATTCGGCTGGGCCCGTGGCGGCAAACGTAAAGTTTCCATCGTTTCCGTCGGCGCTTCGTAGCTCTTCTCTTAAAATTTTCTTCCGCAATTTTATTGCACTATTATGATTTTTCTTGATCGGATAAAAATTTATATCAAATCCGGCAACGGCGGCGATGGGTGCATGAGCTTTCGCCGGGAAAAATTTATTCCTTTTGGCGGACCCAACGGGGGCAATGGCGGCAAGGGCGGCGACGTCTATTTGGAAGCCTCCCGGCATCTCAATACGCTTTATAATTTAAGTCTTCATCCGCATCTGAAAGCCGGCCAAGGCAATCATGGAAAGGGTAGCGACTGCACCGGCGCTCAAGGCGAGGACGCCGTGATCGAGACGCCGTTGGGCACGATGGTTTATGAATTGCAATCGAACGATAACGCTCAGAACCAAAAAGGGATTAGCGCGATTCCAAGTCATGAGCCTTCGTCTTGCGATAAAAAGACGCCGGGCCGGCTCTTAGGCGAATTATTGTGTCACGGCGAGCGTCTGCTTGTGGCCAAGGGCGGGCAAGGGGGGCGGGGCAATACGCATTTTAAGTCCAGCACCAACCGGGCTCCGCGCCAGTGGGAACGGGGATCCCCCGGCGAAGAAAAAACTTTAATTCTTGAGATGAAACTTTTGGCGGACGTGGCCATTGTGGGCATGCCCAATGCCGGCAAATCAAGCCTTTTGGCCCGATTAACGGCGGCTCGGCCAAAAATCGCCAATTATCCATTTACCACCCTTTCGCCGGCTTTGGGCGTGTGCTCCTGGAAAGGCCGTTCATTTGTTTTAGCCGACATTCCGGGTTTGATCGAGGGAGCGCATCACGGCAAGGGGCTGGGCCATGAATTTTTGCGCCATGTCGAGCGCACCAAAATTTTGCTTCATTTGGTCGAGCCCAAGGACGCGGGCGCCCTGGCCGAGGTTAGGTCTATTGAAAAAGAACTCAAACTTTGGAACCCCGACGTTCTTGACAAACCGCGTTTGATCGCGGTTTCTAAGGCGGATCTCGGCCCCTTGGCCCAAAAAACCTGGCGCGACCTCTCTCGCCGCCGCAAAAAAACCAAATTTTTTCTCATCAGCGCCCAAAGCGGCGAACAAATTCCAAAGCTCTTGGATGCCGTCATCGAGCGTCTACAAAATTTCTCCGAGGAACGTCTATTAAGATAATGGAATGCAGAATTTCCCCGAAGTCCGTCATTCCGGCGAAAGCGGGAATCCAGGCATGGATGCCCGCCTGCGCGGGCATGACGGAAAGGGCGGTGGGCTTAAGACTCGCGCAAGGTTTGGGGAAGTTCTGAATGGAATGTTGAAAGAACGGGTTCAAGAAAAAGAGATTATCGGCGCCGTCGGGGAGCGGCTCGCGGCGCTTGGGGCGCTCATTAAACGGGTGTGGGGTTATGGCAATTTCTTGCCTTTACAACAAGAGGCCATGGCGGCCGTCGTCGAGGGGCGTGATTGCCTGGTCATTTTGTCAACTGGCGGGGGGAAATCTTTGTGCTATCAAGCCCCTGCCGTGTTCACGGGCGGCACAGCCATCGTAATTTCTCCTCTCATCGCTCTGATGAAGGATCAAGTGGATGATTTGATCGAGGCCGGCGTTGCGGCCGCTTATCTCAACAGTAGTTTGAGCGCCGAAGAACAGGGGCGAATCGAACTCAAGGCCTTGGCGGGAAATTACCGCCTCCTTTATGTCGCCCCCGAACGACTGGTTCGCCTAGATTTTCTCGAGCTTCTCAAGAGAATTAAACCTTCTTTTTTTGTGATTGACGAGGCTCACTGTATCAGCCACTGGGGCCATGATTTCCGGCCGGAGTACCGGGCGTTGAGCGTTCTGCATCAAAAATTTCCATCTGTCCCAATCCACGCCTTTACCGCCACCGCCACCGAGCAAGTCCGAAAGGACATTGTGGAGCAGTTGGTCCTTAGAGACCCCGATATCTTGGTGGGCAACTTTGACCGGGCGAACTTAATTTATCGAGCCGTTCCACGCCAGGGCTTGATGGATCAGATTACGGCGGTATTAAAGCGTCATCCCAAGGAGTCCGGCATTATCTATGCCATACGCCGCTCAGATGTCGAGAAGATTTGCGCGCAACTCAAGACTCAAGGCATTCGCGCCATGGCCTATCATGCCGGCATGACGGCGGCTCAGAGGGGGGCGAGTCAAGACGCCTTCTCACGGGAAGAAATTGATGTCATTGTGGCCACGGTCGCCTTCGGCATGGGCGTGAACCGCTCCAATGTTCGTTATGTGATTCACGCCGGTCTTCCCAAATCTATCGAGCACTACCAGCAGGAAACGGGCAGGGCCGGCCGCGACGGTTTGAGCGCGGAATGCGCCCTTTTTTATTCCGGCGAAGATTTTTTCACATGGAAATTTATTATGGAAAAAGAATCTTCGGCGACGTTGCCGATAGACCTAAAAAAGCTGGGCGCCATGAACGGTTTCGCCCGCGGCGGCTTCTGCCGCCACAGTTATCTCGTCGGCTATTTCAATCAAGAATGGAGGGGGGATAAATGCGGGGCCTGTGATTTTTGTCTCGGTGAAATCCGGCTTATGCCGGACTCCGGTCTTATCGCTAAAAAGATTATCTCCGCCGTCTATCGCCTTAAAGAACGTTTCGGGGCGGATTATGTGTCGGATGTGCTCAGGGGGGCCCAAACCGCCAAGATCAAAAGCAACGGTCACGATCAACTCTCCACCTTCGGCCTTCTTAAAGATCATTCCAAAAGAAACATCCGGCTTTGGATAGATCAACTACTGAGCCAAGGATTTTTGTTAAGAGCCGACGGGGAATACCCTACGCTTTCGTTGACTCCCCAAGCGACGGCCGTGTTGCGCGAGCAATGCGAAGTTCAGCTTTCTTTCCTAGAGCGGCCCAAGAAAGAGGTCCCCGTCTCGGGCGATGCGGACGAGGCGCTCTTTGAAAAATTGAGAGTCTTGAGAAGAACAATCGCCGATGAGCTTGGCGTTCCGGCTTACATTGTCTTTGGAGACAAAACCCTCCTCGAGATGTCTCGTTTAAAACCCGAAAATCGCGAAGCCCTCCGCCAAGTTTGGGGCGTGGGCCAACAAAAACTGGAGCGCTTTGGTTCTCGTTTTTTGGACTGCCTGCGCGCGTGCGCCAATGACGCCGTCAAGGCTTGAGAGTTTTTTTTGAATAGCTCGCTAAAAAGTTTTGTCATAATCCCTGTATGATCGAACGTTACCGAAGTCTGACGATTGAGCGGATCTTTTCCGAGGACGAACGCTTTCGAATTTTTTTGGAGATCGAGGCGCTGGTTCTTGAGGAATTATCGAAACGTTTTCCCATCGCCAAGGGGGAGATCGCCGGGTTGCGCCGCCTGGGCCGGAGCATTTCCACGTCCGCTATTCGCCGGGAGGAAAGAAAAACTCGCCATGAAATTACGGCGTTTTTGAATTGGATTTGGGCCAAGATGCCCGAGGCCAGGGGCGTGCGCAATTATCTTCATTTGGGCGTCACCTCGAGCGATTTGATGGATACGGCCCTGGCGGCGCAGATGATCAGGGCCTTTGACGCCGTTGAAAAAAGTTTGTCCGCGAATGTGGCCGCGCTGGAACGTCTGGCCCGGCGTTACAAGGATTCGCCGGTTATGGGGCGCACTCACGGCATTCACGCGGAGATCACCTCGCTTGGCTTTAAATTTCTTGGTTTTTATGCCGAGGGGCGGCGCCACCGGCGCCGTCTGGCCTTGGCTCGCGAAGAGATCGCCGTGGGCAAACTCTCCGGGAGCGTGGGAAATTTCGCGTCGAGTTTTATCACGCCGGTTCAGGAGGCAAGGCTTTTAGCCCGACTAGGTTTGAAGGCCGAGCCGGCCGCGACCCAAATCGTGGCCCGCGACCGCCACGGCGCGGCGCTTTCGAGCCTTGCGCTCTTAGGCGGCTGGGTGGAGCGCCTGGGCACGGAGATACGCCATGGCCAACGGACCGAGGTGGGGGAATTGGCCGAGCCTTTTGGACGCGGCCAGCAGGGGTCCTCCTCCATGCCGCACAAGAAAAATCCGGTTCTCTCGGAAAACCTTTGCGGATTAGCGCGACTTTTGCGCGGCTACGCCGCGAGCTCGCTGGAAAATTTGGCCCTTTGGCATGAACGCGACATCAGCCATTCCTCGGTAGAGCGAGTCGCGATTCCGGACGCGTTTCATTTAGCCCATTTTATGATGACGCGCCTGGGCGAAGTGCTGGCGGGATTAAGCGTGGATGCGGCGCGCGCCACCGTGAATGTGCGGATTCTTAAGGATTTTCCTTCCTCTCAAGCATATTTGAACGCTTTGATCGCGGCCGGCATTGACAGGAGCCGGGCTTATGCTATGGTGCAGGCGGCCGGCTTCCGCGCGGCGCAGGGCGGTTGCGAGCTATGGCGCGAACTTTTAAACGAGCCGGGAATTCCCGAAGGCTTTAAAATTAAGGAAATACCGTCTTCGCATTTCCTGCGTCATTTGTCGGCCCTCTATCAGCGGGCAGGGATTTCCTAACCGGCTCTCGCTTCAGCGCCGCTCGCGCCGGCCTGACTTTCTTTTAAGCTTTCCCAAATAGCGAGTTGACAGGAAACCAAAAAGGGCGGAAACGCGATACTAAAGAGAATCGTTCCAGCTGTCGGGATAAACCGCAAAATAATGAAGCCTGCGCCGGCAGTCAATCCGATGACCCCGAGCCTGAAGAATACGCCCCACCACCGACCCTTGACGAGTTCGTTGGAGCGGCCAAACGCGGTGAAGGCAGAGTGGTCCTCGACCGCCAAAAGTAAGGGGGCAAACGAGTATTTAATGGCGAGCCATATACCCGGAACAATCAACAGAATCGTTCCGACGAAGACAACAACGGAATAAAAAATGTTTACGAGAACCAAGGGGAACATCAGTCCTAATGCGCCGACCGCGACGCTACCAAGGGAGCGGGGTTCGGCGTTGGAAGACATTTTGGGGTTGGGAAACAGCGCCAAATACAACGCGCCTTGGGCCCAGAGCAGAACCACGATATTGATAATCGCAGTTAGCCACAGGGCCGGCGACATGATCAGGTCCATCAGGGCTTCCGGAGGCAAGGTTTGGGGCAAGGATTGCAGTATCTCCGTCAGGTTTGACGTGCTGACCGGCATCTCTTGCGGCAACATGACCCGCAGGCTGTCCACTAAACGCCGCGCAAACCAAGCTTCCGTCGCGAGGGCAATGACGGTGGCGACAATCCGCACCGCGCCCGCCTGGATGATTCTCGCCGTCAAAATTTCCAGTCCTCGGCTGAACATCTGCTTAACCCCGATTAATTGACCCATGTCATCCTCCATTTAGTTACGTTCGGCTTTTGTTTTAACGCGACCGGGACAAGATGCCGCTCAAAGGCGTTCTCGCGCCAAAAGCCTTAATGATCATAGTTTATTCGAAGTCGGATAAAAATTCCATAAGCAATCGCTCAAAGGCGAAAGAAGGTTTGTCAAGGCGCTCAACGGGTTCCTCATGCCGTTGCCGGCCTCCTGAACGGTAAAATAAGGCTATGCACATCCGTTTTGTTTTGGTTCGCCCCAGAAATCCGGTCAATATTGGGTCCGTGGCGCGCGCTATGGCAAATTTTGGATTTTCCGATCTGGCGGCCATATCGCCCTATAAACCGGTTTGGCAGGGAGCCATTTCAGCGGTGGGCGCGGAGCGCCTGCTAAAGCAGGCGAAAGTTTTTAGAACCCTCGAGGAGGCCGCGGGTGATTGCCAACTGGTTTTAGCCACCACGACCGCGCGCCATCGCGCGGTGCAACAACCGGTGATCGCGGCGCCGGAGCTTTCCAATTTTTTAGCCGGCGTCGGAAAAAGCGTAGAGACCCTCGCCATTCTTTTCGGGTCGGAAAAAACAGGCTTGCCCAGGAAGATACTAGAACGCTCGAATTACCTGGTAACCATTCCGACTGTTCCATCTTGCCCGAGCATGAATCTCGCGCAAGCGGCCGCTATTTGCTGTTACGAATTATCCAAACTGCGCGGCGACACGCCTTCCATTGTGGGAAAAATAGATGGACAGATAGGTTTCAGGCAAAGACAAGAGTTAATTAAGCAGGCCGTAAATATGTTCTATCGGGTCGGGTATATGAACCATCTTCCAACGGGCCAGAAAACGAAACTCCTTTGGAATCTTTTTAATCAATGGGGGCTTCGCCATCGGCACGCCGCTTTAATTCACGGCCTGATTCGCCAAATTAACCTCCGTTTTTCAAAATACTGAGGCGGGGGTATCACGGCCCCCTACGCTTGCTGGTTAAATTCCTCCAATATATTCATTTATTTTGCCTGGGTCTAAAGTCCCTATTTTGAATAGGGACTTTAGACCTAATAAAACAGGGACTTTAGGCCCCTAGTCTCAACCCCGTCTCGTGTTACGATTTGGTTGCCATGAGAATAGTAAAGATCGCTCTCCTCGTCCTAGCCCAGGCGGCATTAAGCATCACCGTCGGGCCTGCCATGGTCAACGCTCATAATGGCGTGGATGATGCGGATGCGCCGGAACAATGGGACTTCTCCTCTAACGGAACCAGTTGCCGCTGGGTGGGAGGCCCGGGTCAGGGTCTTGAATGCCAGGGGTCCGATGGGGCGGGATTTAGCGCTAGCTGTGACTTTCGGCCCGATTTATGTCAGGCCGGCCAAGGCCAAAAAGAAACAAAAACTCAGCCCAAACCCCAGGAAGAACCGCAAGAACCCAAACAACGATCAGGGTCCAGCTTCATCAATAACAAGGGAGACGCCTGCGAAGTTTTGATCACCGGATCCGTGGCTTGTTTCGACAAAAACGGCAAAGGATACCTGGTCAGCCAAGGCCAAATAACCGCCGGGGACGGAACGAGCGTATTCAAAAGCAAGGATGGATTTACCTGTGAAAAAACAGCGGACGGCGGTCTTGAATGCGAAAAACGAGACAAAAACGGCAATTTTATTAATGGATTTAGTTCCACATGCGAGCTTCGGCCGGATTTATGCCAACAAGCCAAGCAGGGCTCCGGGGCGCCCCCAGCCAGCGCCGGTAAAAATAAAAACGCCGGCGCCATAGAGCCTTCTGTTGGGATCACCGCTACGCAACCCCCTTCAGGCTCGGATCAAGACGGATTGCCCGATAATGATTCCATCGCCGCCAACAACGGATTAAACACGCCGTCCTTGCCGACTCCCCCCTCCACTAACGACGCGCTCCAGGGCTTAAACGATTCCCTGGGACTTTCGAATAATGGCAAGGACGGCAACGCTTTGTCGCCCGACTCCTGGATGAACCGCTCAGGTAGCGAATTAGAACAAGCGGGGTCGCGTATTAACGGAATGATTGAGGCGGCTAAAACAGGCGTCAAAACCGCCTTGTCCATGCTCACCCTCAATCGCCTGCGCATGATCATCAAACACGCCTTCTTCCATCAAGTCAGCCGCACCCAGGTCATAAGGCGGCTTCCTCCGAAATATTACGCCCAGGACGGAATTTTTGAGAAACCAAAACAGCCGGACTTGGAATTGGATCTCGTGGCGCATGGATCATACGATGCGCTGGTGCGCGATGTAAGCATCGGCGAGGAATGTCTGGGCGGCGCGCCCGGCGCCTCCGCAGTCCGCCACGTGGACATGATCGCCCAATGCGGCCAGCTTCCCTTCGGCGAGCGCCGACGGTTTAAGATTTAACCCTTCGCTGACGCCGTTTCTCGGCCTCCAAATAACGCTTCTTCTCGTTCGGGGTTTCCGGCCTAAGCGCCGGCACCGGCGCCGGACGCCCCTTCTGGTCCACGGCCACGAGACTGACCCGGCAGGAATTTGCCGCCCGGCGCTCTCCTGTGGCTAAATTTTCAGCATAAACCTCGACGCCGATCTCAAGCGATGTCCGGCCCACAAAGTGAACCTGCGCCTCCAAAATTACCAATTCGCCCACGTCAATAGGAACCTTAAAGCTCACCGCGTCCATGGAGACCGTAACCAAGCCGGCGGCGCCTGCGTGGCGGCAGGCGCAAACATAGGCCGCCTTGTCAATCAATTTCAAAATACTGCCGCCAAAAGCCTTCCCGCGAGGATTGGCGTCTTCAGGCATTATCAAATCAGCCAGAACGGTTTTTGAGGCTCGAACGGGTTTAGGTTTAAGCTTAGCGCTCATCATCTACGACTTTAACAAATCAAAATATCGGGAAACCCCTTACGATGCGGGCAGATCGAATCCTCGCGTTTCAAGGCCAACGGACATAGCGGCCATGCCCTGGCGGACGTCATGGGTAAGAAAAAGAGGGGACTCCAAAATTCTGGCTTTCACAATAAGAGCGCTGGCAACATGAATAGAATCTAAAGCGCCTACCACAAGCGGAAAGTTCCACGACGCCCTCAAGAGCACGTTGTCATTAATATCAACAAGATTTAGCGTCAACAAATACTCCTCGAGCAATCTGGATAATTGCGCGATCTCAATGTCTCTTAAGCGTCCCGCCAGTCTTTCCCGGTCCAAGGCGCGCCAACACTCTACCCGCCCAATTTTTGAAATGTATCCCTGCTCCCAGTTCTGCCAAGGGGACAGGGCGTGCGGTTGGTTGAAAAGCTTTCTCAATAGAACAGAGGAATCAAGATAAACGGACGGCGCCATCATCGGCGGTCCCGATCTTCTCTTAGCAATTTAACGACGTCAATTTTGCGCTTTGGAGTTATGCCTTTGAGTTCTTTGAGTTTTGAAAAAGGATATTTTGCCGGAGTAATCATAGAGTCGCCGGCCTCCCTGGAAACAGCGCTTATTTTAGCGATGGGATGCTTTCTTTCAAGGACTAAAACGTCCTGGCCGTTCTTAACAAAAGAAAGGTAGTAACTAAGCCGCGCCTTGAGACTGGCTATATTGGTCTGCAACATGATGATATTATAGTCATAAATGGTCATATTGGCAAGGTGAGTCCCCCCTTGTAGCGAGCCCACCAGAATGTAAGCGATTAGTCTGGGGGAGTCTCTGCCCCCCGCACCCCTGGAACCAGTCCCGGCGGTTCCCCCGCCCTGCGGGCGGGTCCCCCTGCGCTACGGGGTTCAGAGGCTCTCCCAGACTAAACACCCCGGAATTCAGGAAAAAATACCTTGTGTTTTTTTTATTTCAGTGTTAAAACGTGGCTGGCCAAATTCTTGACCCTTACCCAGGGGAAGATGAGAAAACGGTGGTTGCCGGCGAGCATCTGAAGATTCCTGATTCTTGTTTTCTCGTCCCAACTAATAAAGGAATCGCGCGAGGACAGTTTCCAACAGGCCGAACCCCAGCTTATAGCCCCAACTGCCTGGCCATTTAGGTGGATAAAATACTCAAGGGAGCGGCCAGCCATAGATTTATATCCCAGATAATGATGGCGCTCCACCAATCTGCCTCCATAAACACGACTCGCTTGGCGTGCGCACATTGGCCAGGGACACGTTACCCCCCGGTGTTAAAGGCGAATCAATGGCCAAAGAAGGGTAGTCCAAAGGAAGCTCAAGGGTAGCCAGAGATTCTTTCCTTCGCGCGAAAGATTTATCCCCAATTTGTATCTCTTTAGCCGTTTGAGTTACGCCTTAGCAAAGAGGATAGGCTGGGCAA
>CAYHKQ010000043.1:0-21836 GCA_964357255.1 uncultured Elusimicrobia bacterium | reverse complement strand
AAGTCCTCTCGTGCGCAGTCAACAGGGGCGGCCGGGGCGACTAAAGCGACAAGAGTGACTGGGCTTAAGAGTCGCAGGAGTTAGGAGATAGAAAAAATTTGATGAAATTCACAGTACTATGAACTTTACGACCGAAGGAATCGGCGCGGAAGTAAAATTGACGGCTTCAGGGCCGACTAAGAAGAGTTATGAGGCCTCCCTTAAAGGCGAGCGGCTTAAGGCGGTTGAATCAAAATGGGTGGCTATTGCGCGTGATCAGGCCAAGCTCCCGGGCTTTCGCCGCGGCCGGATTTCCGACGAGGTGGTCATAGAACAGCTTGGCTCCTGGATTCGCCGCGAGGTGACGCAAGAAGTGGCTAACGTCGTTGTGCAGGAAATTGTTAAAAGAGAGGATCTTAAAATCGTATACAGCCCGCTTGTCTCCAAGGTGGATTATCATTTCGGCGAGCGCTTGAGTCTTGAGGCGGTGTTCGAGATCGAACCCTCCTTGGTTGTTAAAAATTACAAGGGATTGGTTTTGGAGAGAAAGCGGCGCAAGATCAGCGAGGAAGAAGTTGAGGTTGAGCTTGGACGCCTTCTCCAAGAGAGCGAGACTCAGTATTTGGTTCCGATCGAGGAAAAGACCAGGGAAAACGCCGGCCACTGGGCTTTAATCAGCGCGCGTTTCGGGGGCAGGCTCAATGGCGCCTCCGGCGATCCGGCAAGCGAATCGTTGTTGCAATGGGGGCAGGAACTCATCAGCGTGGATGAGGAGTGCCTTCCCTTGGGAATGCGCGAAGCTCTTGAGGGGCTCGGCGCCGGCCAGTCAAAAATTTGGGAGATGCCGATTGACGATGATTGTCCTACGCTTGAACTTCAAGGCAAGACGATGGCGGGCCGACTTGAACTCTTGGAGCTCAAGCGCATGGAGGGCGCTCATTGCGGGCGTGGGCAAGAGGCCCAGGAATATGCCGGTCAGATGGCCAAGTGGAAAGAGGAAGTCCGCGCGGTTTTGAATCAACGCCTCGAAGCCAGATCTCAGGGAATTTTGCGCGATCAAATCACGGCCGAGCTTTTGAGGGAGAATTCCGTTGATGTGCCGGAGGCGGAGTTGGAGATCAGAGCCTCCGAACTGTTGGGGCGCGCCAGGACGCTTTTTGCCCTTTCGGGCAGGGAGATTGCGCCGGAACATGACAACGAATTGCGGGTTAAGTACCGCATTGAAGCCGCCAATGAAATTCGTCTTGCCTATTTGGTTCGGGACATTGCCAAGCGCGAAGGCATCAAGATTGACGAGGATGATTTTAATAAGAGGATCGAGTCCGCGCACGATGAAAAACAGCGTGAGGCGATGTTGAAAAACAGGGATTCCGTTCTCTATGACATTTTAATGGACAAGGTTTTTGATTTTCTTTTAGCAAACGCAAAAATTCAAGAGGTGGAGGTTTAACATCTATGCCGACAATTATTCCCACAGTCATCGAGCGATGGAATCAGGGCGCGGCCGCGGGGTACGACATTTATTCGCGGTTATTGAGAGACAGGATTATTTTTGTCGGAGGTTATGAAGGCGAGGTGACGACGGATTCCGCCAATCTCATCATCGCCCAGCTTCTTTATCTTCAATCCGAGGATCAGGAGAAGGAGGTCCAGATGTTCATTAATTCCCCAGGCGGAATGGTGACGGCCGGACTGGCTCTTTACGACACGATGCAATACGTGACGATTCCGATAACGACGATTTGCATCGGCATGGCCATGTCTTTTGGCGCGGTTCTTTTGGCGGCCGGCACAAAAGGCCACCGCTATGCCTTGCCCCATGCCCGCGTCATGATTCATCAGCCGTTGATTATGGGCGGCGGGCTTTCCGGCCAGGTGACGGATATTGACATCGAGGCCAAGGAGCTTTCCTCGACAAAGACGAAGCTCATTAACGTGATCGCCAAGCATACGGGGCAAACTCCTGATAAGGTGCGCGCCGACACCGAGCGGAATTATTACATGAGCGCCGAGGACGCCAAGAAGTACGGCATTATTGATGAAATTATCTCCACCAGAAAACGATAGGCCCGAGGCGTCAGCCGCGCCCGAATCGTTGGTAGCCGACGCGACCATTCTTCCGGTCGTTCCTATCCGCGACGTTGTTCTTTTTCCGTTTATGGTTCTTCCGGTCGCGGTGGGCAGGGAAAAGTCCGTCCGGGCCCTGGAGGCGTCAACCTCCCACTATAGTCGTCGTCTTTTGCTCTTAGCTCAGAAGTCGCCGCAGGTGGAAGAGCCCGGAGTCGGCGATCTCTACGGAATTGGAACGGTCGGGGAAATCATTCAGGTTTTTAAGCTTCCCGACGGTTCCGTCAAAACTTTTGTCCAAGGTCTTTATCGGGCCGTTGCCAAAGACCTGAGGGTCAATGTCGCGGGTTACTTGGAGGCTGATGTTCAAGCGCTTGAGATTGTTCCGGTGTCACCCACGACTGAGACGCAGGCCCTTGTGCGCCAGACGCGCCATGCCTTTAGCCAATATCTTCAGTTGAATCCCCGTGTTTCTCAGGAGGCGTCGGCCCTAGCCTTTAACGTTGAGGATCCGGACCGCTTGGCGGATGTGATGGGGGCCAATGTCGCGCTTAAAATCGCCGAGAAGCAAGAGCTTTTGGAAATGACGGACGCGGGCGCTCGTCTTGAAAAACTTTATGCCCTGGTTCTCAGGGAGATTGACATTTTAAATTTGGAGAAAAAGATTCAAACCCGCGTGCGAGGCCAGATTGAAAAATCCCAGAAAGAATATTTTTTGAACGAGCAGATGAAGGCGATTCAAAAAGAGCTCCGCCAAAAGGATGATCACGCCAAGGATTTGGATGAATTAAAAGCCAGGGTTAAAAAACTTGGCATGAGCGTTGAGGCCCGGGAGGCCGCCGACAAGGAACTCGGCCGGCTGGAAAAAATGACGCCGTATTCGCCCGAGGCCGCGATTATTCGAACCTACGTGGACTGGCTTTTGGCGATTCCATGGGATAAAAGAAGCAAGGATAACCTTGATCTTACCCATGCCGACAGGGTCTTGGAAGAGGACCATTATGGGCTTGAAAAAGCCAAAGAAAGGATTTTGGAGTACCTGGCTGTCTGCCGTTTAAATGAGAAACTGCGGGGCCCTATCTTGTGTTTTGTGGGTCCTCCAGGCGTGGGCAAGACCTCTTTGGCGCGCTCGATTGCCAGGTCCATGGGGCGGCAATTCATCAAAATGTCCTTGGGCGGGGTTCGCGATGAGTCTGAAATTCGAGGGCATCGCCGCACTTACATCGGCGCTATGCCCGGGCGCTTGATGCAACAGATCAGGAAGTCTCAAACGCAGAACCCCGTGTTTTTGTTGGACGAAATTGACAAAATGGGCACGGACTGGAGGGGCGATCCAGCGGCGGCCCTTTTGGAGGTGCTCGACCCCGAGCAAAATAAGAATTTTGTGGACCACTATCTCGATGTCGGCTTTGACCTCTCGAACGTATTTTTTGTGACCACGGCTAACACGACGTATTCGATCCCTCCGACGTTAACGGACCGTATGGAGGTCATCCGTTTTTCCGGCTACACCTTGAGCGAGAAGAAGGAAATCGCTAAACGTTACCTGATTCCCAAGGAGATCGCTGAGCATGGCCTGGGCCGTTTTATGGACGTGTCATTCGCTGATCCTGTCCTTGAAAAAATTATTGAGCATTACACGCAGGAGGCCGGTGTGCGGGATTTGCAAAGGCAAATTGCGGCCATTGCCAGAAAATTGGCTTTTGAGGCGGCCTCCTCGCTCGATCAGAATCCCAGGGCCAAGGGTGGCGCGCGTAAAACGCGGCTGGAGCCGCAAAAGATCAAGAAAACGCTGGATGATCCTGGCGGCCTTTTTAAATTTTTAGGATCCCAGAAGCATAAAAAAGAAGGGGTGGCGGCCAATGGTATCGGGGTGGTCACGGGTTTGGCCTGGACCGAGCATGGAGGAGAGCTCTTGACCATTGAGGTGGCCAGTGTCCCGGGCAAGGGCGATTTGATGCTGACCGGAAAATTAGGCCTCACCATGCAGGAATCGGCCCAAGCCGCATTTACTTACGTGCGTTCGGTTTCGGACCGCTTGGGCTTTGAGCTCAAAACTTTGAAAAATCATGATTTTCATCTTCATGTGCCGGAGGGGTCCATTCCCAAGGACGGCCCTTCCGCGGGCATCGCCATGGCCGCGGCTTTGGCGAGTTTTTTGACGCGCCGAGCGGCCAAGAGCCATCTGGCCATGACCGGCGAGGTGACGCTGATGGGCCGGGTTTTGGGTATCGGCGGCTTGCGCGAAAAACTCATCGCCGCCCATCGCGAAGGCATCAAGGCCGTTTTGATTCCCGACGCCAATCAAAAGGATCTTGACGAGGTTCCTGATGAAGTAAAAAATAGCATGGCCATCATTCCGGTCAAACATATGGATGAAGTTCTTCGCGAGGCGCTGGGGACATGAAAGAAGTTATGTACAGCTTATTGACTCCCGGACCAACCCCTGTTCCTGATGAAATCTTAGAGGAACTTGGCCGGCCTATTTTGCATCATCGCACGCCGGAGTTCGGAAAAATTTTAAATAGCGTTTTCGAGAACTTGGCATACGTTTTTCAGACCAAAGCCGCTGAAGTTTTTGTGCTGTGCAGTTCCGGCACAGGCGCGATGGAGGCCGCGGTCGTTAATTTTTTTTCGCCCGGAGACAAAGTTCTCGTGGCTTCCATCGGAGCGTTCGGCGAGCGTTGGGCCGCGATCGCGAAGGCTTACGGACTCGAGGTCGTTCATTTTAAGCAGGAGTGGGGTCGCGCCCTCGACCCCGATCAATTGCTCGGGGTGTTTCGCCGCGAGAGTAAAATTGCCGGCGTTTTTATCACGCACGTGGACACCTCGACGGCTACGCTCAATCCTTTGCGGGAAATTAGCCGGACCTTAAAAGACCGCGAGGCTTTGCTTTTAGTGGACGCGGTCAGTTCCTTGGCCGGCGAGGAGTTAAGGCAGGATGACTGGGACTTGGACGTGGTGGTTTCAGGCAGTCAAAAGGGGCTCATGTGTCCGCCGGGGATCGCTTTTCTTTCCGTGAGTCCAAGGGCTCTCGATCGCATGTCCCGCGCCGGTCTTCCCCGTTATTATTGGGATTTACGTTTTTACCGAGAGTCGAAGAAGATTCCCGAAACCCCGTTTACCCCTCCCGTGTCTTTGTTGACAGGACTGGCCAAAGCGCTGTCCATAATTGTCAAAGACACCATGGAGGTTCGCTGGGCGCATTACAAGGATCTCGCTGATTGGACTCGCGGCGCGGTCGGCGAACGGCTCGGGTGCTCGATATATTCAAGAAATCCGTCTAATGTGCTCACGGCCTGCCGGCCGGCCCAGGAATTTTTCGACGGGGGGTTTGTGACCAGCAAGGTTTTAAAGAGATTGCGCGATGAAAATAAAATTACGATTGCCGACGGCCAAGGGGATTTGAAGGGAAAAATTTTCCGTATCGCTCACATGGGCGCTATTACGAAAAAGAATATTGAGGCCGGCATCGAGGCCTTGGCCAATCTTTGCCGGCCGGCTGTTCCGGCCATTTCCCATGGACATCGTCCGGTTTGAGTCCCTTTCCAAGGTTTATCGCCTGCCGGGCTTTTTCAAAAGCAAGAAGGTTTCCGGTGTTCATGATTTATCCTTTTCCATTTCAGAAGGGGAAATTTTTGGCCTTTTGGGTCTAAACGGAAGCGGCAAGACGACCTCCATGAGGCTTCTGTTGGGGCTGATTCGGCCTAGTCAGGGCCGCGCGTTGGTCCTGGGTCAAGAGGCGGCGTTTTGTCCTGACGTCCGGGCGCAAATCGGTTATCTTCCGGAGAA
This sequence comes from uncultured Elusimicrobia bacterium, assembly GCA_964357255.1. Taxonomy (GTDB): domain Bacteria; phylum Elusimicrobiota; class Elusimicrobia; order JACQPE01; family JACQPE01; genus JBBTIS01. The sequence continues at coordinate 15,998 of CAYHKQ010000043.1, read as the reverse complement.
CGCGAGTTTTCCCGGAGCTTTGACGGCGCGCGAAGTTTTGCGCTTTTTGGGCCGTATTGACCGGTCAAAATTCGATGGCCGCATGGGACTTGAGCGGCGTATTGAAGAGGTTTTGCGCGTTGTCGGGCTCGATCGCGCGGCTGAGCGTAAAACGTCGGGTTACTCCAAGGGCATGATCCAGCGCCTGGGTGTGGCCCAGGCGATTTTGCACCGGCCAAAGGTTTTGGTTCTCGATGAACCCGCGAGCGGTCTTGACCCTTTGGGAATCGTGGAAATGCGCGGGCTTTTTTTGAAGCTGAATCAGGATTTTGGCATTACCGTGATTTTTTCCTCTCATTCGATCGGGGAAGTGGAAAAGATTTCTCATCGCGCCGCTATCATCGCGGGCAATCGCCTCTCGCGCATCCTCGAGCGCGAGGACTGGCAGGCCGGTTCGCCTAAATCTCTTGAGGCGCACTTTTTGGAATGCGCTCAAGCCGTTGATTAGAAGAATCTTCGCCGTCGCCCATTTGACCACGCTGGAGGAAGCGCGCTCCAAGGTTTTTAATGCCACGTTTCTTTTCGCCGGCGTGACCCTTTATTTTGGTTTGGTTCTGACGAATCTCGCGCAGGGTTTTGAGGACCATTTTTTTCGGGATATCGCCTTTGCCCTCTTGGAACTTTTTGGTTTGGCCATTGGGCTTGGGAGCGCTTACCGCGTCATACGCCAGGACGTCAAGAAAGGCTCCGGCGTTGAAATGTTGTTTGTGCGGCCCCTGCGGCGTTGGGAGTATTTGGCCGGGCGGTTTTTCGGCATCGGCGCGCTTTTGGCCGTTGGGCTCGCCGTCATGGGGGGAACCCTGGCCGGCCTGATCGCGGTCAAGGGTTTCCAATGGCACTGGCTTTACCTGGCGGTTTTCGCGGAGATTTATTTTAAATTGTTGATCGTTTTGGCGGTCGCTTTTTTGTTGGCCTTGGCCACGACGTCTCAGGCGAGCTATTTTATTTCTTGCCTGCTTGTTTGGGCCAGCGCTCATGTGATGCATCTGCTAAAGGCGCTTTTGGATCGGTCCGCCCGGCCCGATGTTCTTTCGGCTATTTTGATTAAACCCCTGGCCTATCTTTTGCCCAATTTTTCATTGTTTTCCACGGCTAATCACATGGACGGCATTTTAGGAGGGGCTATTGTGTTTTCAGGAGCCCAATTTGTTTTTTCCGCGGCGTATGCTCTTATTTATTCAATCGCGCTATTGGCTTTTTCGGCGTATATTTTCTCCCGCGCCGAGATACTCCCGTAATGAAAATTTTGGCGTTGGCTACCGGAGCCATTTTAGCGCTCAACGTGTTGACGGTGCGGGTAATTTTCGAGCGTTATGCCGAAGAATTACCTCGCGCCTTCCGAGCGTCCAGCGGTTCGCTTGGCGGGACCCGTGATCTCGTGTTAGTGGCTCTTGGGCTTCGGGGCGTGGCCGCCGATATGGCCATGGTGGACCTTTTGATTTATTACGGTAGCCATGACGAAGCCGCCGATAATTGGCGCGCGATTTCCGGTTGGGACAAAGATACCGGCGTGTACAGGGATTTATTGCCGTTGGCGCGGCGTATTTTGGGAATCAATCCATTTTTTCGTTACGCCATCCTTTATGCCTCAACGGCGTTGGCGTTTAACGAGTCCCGGGATGAGGAGGCGGTGCGACTCTTAAAAGAAGCCCTGGTCCAGGATCCTCGATACTGGGCTTATTCCTTGAATCTTTCCGCCATTGCCTATAAAAAGACGAAAAATTATCCGGAACTGCTCAAGCTCCTGGAGCAGGTTTACGCCTACCCCGAGTGCCCGACCATGCTGAAAAATATTTTGGGCAATATTTATCTCAAAACAGGGCAGATTGGAAAGGCTATCGCTATTTTTGAGTGGATCGCCCAGTACGCTCCAGAGGAGGATTACCGCCAAAACATGAAGGAAAAGCTCGAGCGGATCTCCGGACTCCTTCGGCGCCGGCAGTGAGGGCCATGCCCGGATTCCGTTTTGACTGGCGCCATCCTTGCCTTATTCATTTTGCCGCTTTTGCCGGCTTGAGCCTCGTGACGGCGTTGGGTTTGTTGAATCAGTTTGATTTGTGGTGCACGCGCGTTTTGCAGTTTTTTGCCGGCCATGAAACGGATTGTCGCGCTGTTTTGTTCAATTGGGTTGGGTCGCCCGAGTTTACCGGATTGGTCACTTTGATTCTGGCCGGCCTGTTCTGGCTGAAATTTTCACCGCGACAGAGCCTGTTTTTTTTGGGGGCCATGGCCCTGGGCACGATCGTGGAGGTGGCGGCGAAATTTTGGTTGCCTCAAATGCCCATTCCCGATGAGATTCAGCGCGGTTGCGAGTTCCTGTCAGGGGGCATAATTACAATGGATAGCCCCGGAAGCTATCCCAGCGGGCACATGTTCCGCACCGCTTTTTTAATTTTTATCGTTGATCGGTTCCGAATTTTTGGTTCGGGTTTGATCAATCAAATAATAACGCGCTTAACGTTGATTCTTTTGATTATTTTGATGTTGGCGACCCGGGTGTATCTGGGCGAGCATTGGGCCAGCGACGTGATCGGCGGCCTGATTTTGGCATTGGCCGTTTCCCTGTTGGTTCCGGCCCCCGCATTGCCCTCTCCTCTTGGGAGAGGGTAGGGTGAGGGATTCAACGAAGAGCCGATTTTTTATTTTCTTTCGCCCTGGGCGTTTTTTTTTAGTCGCCCTGGGCGTCTTTCTTTTGGGACCGGTTCTGTGCGCCGCTAAAAAAGAAAAGGCTCCGATAATCGGCAATCCCTTGAAGGTTTTAAAGCCTCTTGTCTGGGATTTGGAATTGGCGAGCTTTTGGCTGGCCGAATTAGCTCATCGGCGCGAACCCTTCGGCGAATTTACCCGGCCGCCGGATATTGCGGACCGGCGTAGTCTCGCGGGAAAAGCGCGGCTGTTCGAAAAGGAGATCGAGAGGTATTTTTTACGCGACTCGGGCCGCCTTTTTTGGAGCCAGATTCCGAACGACCTGGGGGACATGGCGATTTGGCAGGGTTATTATACGGCGTATCGCGCTTTTGAATATGCCGTTACAAAATCCACCCGAACCCTCGGATTCTTGAAAAAAGCGTTACAGGGCCATGTCCTTCTTCAGGCCGGCTACGGGGAGGCGTATTTGGTGCGCGGCGTGGATCCTGCCGCCGGCGACGCCTTGAGGCATCCTTTCTATCATGAGGGACATCCGTATTCCTGGGTGGATGACGCGAGCGGCTCTTCGCTTTCAGGGATCGTTTTTGGATTAAACGCGGCTTATCAATTCGGCGACGCCGAAGCGCGCGGCGAGGCCAAGCGCCTTATCGTTGAATTGGCCGGCAACTTCATCAAGCATAACTACCGTTTGTTGAACACGGACGCTCGCCCGTCTCGATGGGGGGACCACCGGCCTAGCGGCTGGGCGCTGACGCCGCCGCGTCTGTTGACGGCGATTGCCCTGCTGAACTTGGCTCGGGCGGCCGGCGGGGACGAAGTTTTTTCCGTTGAGAAAAATAATTTTTTTAGCAACGCCATTGTGCGAAAAATCGCCGCCAGCGGGGAGGTTCATTTTTTATGGTATGCCAAGGAGTTTAATCAGCATCTGGCGTTTATGAATTATTATGTTCTTTTAGCCACGGAAGACGACCCTGCGTGGCGCGGTTATTGGATGAAGGGTCTGGACAAACTGATGGGCAAGTTTTGCAGGGAAGGAAATTCGTTTTTTGCGTTCGTATACGGAGGATATTTTACGCTTGAGCCTTCCGCAAAAGAGAAGGCCGTTCAGATGCTCGAGGAGTTTCGGTTTCCTAAGCGGCGCGAGGATGTGCGAAATTCAGAGGACGAATCTATTGAGAAGGTTGGCCGATGGAGCCGTCAGCCCTTGCCTGCGTGGCGCCGTCCTAATACGGATATCATATGGCAACGCAATCCTTATGAACTCGACGGCCATGCCGGGAACCGCTATAGCGGCGTTGATTTTTTGTTGGCCTACTGGATGGGACGCCATTTAGGGATAATAGGGACGAATTAATGAGGCGTAAGGTTTGGTTTGTTGTTTTGGCGTTGGTTGTCTCGCGTTTGCCGGCCCGGGCCGCGCTTTCCTACGCGTATCCCAACGGCGTGACCCTAAAGCGCCAGGGCAATGCCGGAATAGGTTTTGTTCTGGGTAGCCCCATGGGGCTTTCGGGAAAGTATTGGCTCAAGGAAAAGCAGGCGGTCCAAGCGGGCTTTGGATACGGCCATGGTCCGGCCGTTTATGGGGATATGCTTTGGCACTGGGACGAAATTTTTCCTCCTCTTAATCGCGGCCTGTTGACGGCCCAGGCCGGTTTTGGCGGGAGCCTGAAATACCGGAATCATCAATTGGAGCTTGGTCCGCGGCTCGTCATAGGCGCGGACTATTGGACCGCGCGCTATCCCATCGAGTTTTTTGTCGAACTGGCCCCAACTTTAACGCTCATTCCTTTGTTCGTCACGCGCCTCGACGGCGCCCTCGGCGTTCGGTTTTATTTTCGGGGCTGGCCGCTTGGAAACAAGGGCGGCCAAGGCGAACAATAGCCATGAGCGGACGTTATTCACAGAGCGCTTCCTTTGAAGTTTTGAGGAATCGTTTCGGCCTTGACTTGGCAAGCCTGGACATCAGGCCCCGCTATAACATTGCGCCGGGACAGGTCGTCCCCTTGGCCGTGGCCGGAAAATCTCGATATCTCAAAGCCATGCGCTGGGGGCTGATCCCCTCCTGGGTCAAGGATTTTTCTTTTGGCGAGGGCTCGTTTAACGTCCGGGCTGAGACCTTAATGGAAAAGACAAGCTTTAAATCCTCTTTTCAGAAACGGCGTTGCCTGGTTTTGGCGGACGGTTTTTATGAGTGGCGGGTTATCGAGGGTGGCCGAAAGAAAATCCCAATGCGCATTGCCCTTAAAAGCCGCGAGCCTTTTGCTATGGCCGGAATTTGGGACATTTGGGAGCATCCCTCAAGGGGGCCGATGGAGTCCTTTGCCATCGTTACCACGCAGGCCAATGATTTCATGCGACCGATCCATGAGAGGATGCCTGTTATTTTACGGCCTCAGGATGAAGCCAAATGGCTTGATCCCCGCTTAAAGGATATTTGCGCGCTCGTGCCGCTTCTGACTCCGGCGCCCAGCGGTCCTTTTGAGGTTTACGAGGTTTCAAGCCTGATCAATTCTCCAGTCAACGATTCCCCAGAGTGTTTTAACCCTGCCAGCCATACGGAAGAAGGCGGATAAAGCGGATAAGGTTTGCGAATTTCTTTAGACAATCGAAGTGGCCAAGGAAGGCCGCTCGTGGTGAGCTTGTCGAACCATGAGCAAAACGCGAACTTCGCCTTGGCTCATCCTTCGACAAGCTCAGGATGAGCGGTGTAACTTCAAATGGCTAAAGAAATTCAGGTTTGCGAATCCTATGAAAATCCAAGTCAGCGATTTAATTGTCGGTCCAAGTCGTCCTCCACGCTTTCAACGGCGCGCATTCCGCGTTGATCGTCAAAATCGTTCCAAATGGCGTTTTGCGGGTTTTGTGGCAGGTTATGAAAATTTAAGGCCTGGTTAATAACCCTACCTTCCTCAGACGAAAAGTAGTAGCAGTGGCTTCCGTCTTTGCAACGAAGATCATGATGAATTGAAGGGCTACCATTATTCTTTTGATACCAAGCCGCAATCTCTTTTGGATCCGCGGTTTTTTGAGGAGGCTGGAGGATCCGGCCCCAATCCACGATGACAAGCCCGTGCTCCTGCGTTCGTATGACCGGCACCGAATGACCGACTTCGGTCCCAAAAACGCTGACAGCGCGGGCCTCAATGGGAATTCCCATGATTTCGCCCATCATGTTCGCTGTTTTAACGGCCAATTGCGCCGCGCCGGTGCAGACAAGCACGGGCCGTTGCGCGCCATCTTGATACGACAAGCTCCAGGAGTCGAATATTTCATCCACGGAATTCGTATTCAGAACCCCGTCATTCTCCTTGTGGTTGTAATTGTTCTTCATTGCGTATCGGGTCAGCGTGGCCGCCACCGCTAAAACGCAAAGACTCTGCCGGCCGGGCATAATCCCTTCGCACCCACGGGAAAGGGCGCCGACAAATTCATCATGATCTTTGGAAATTTCAAGGACCTGGTAGAACATGTTATTGAACTCCGAGGATTTGGCAAAATTCCAAACTTTTTCATTAAGCGCCCAGGGATCCTGGCCGGGGGCTTGACTTGATTTGCCTTCGGAGCGTGTTCGCGTTTCCATGCGGATTGTTTTTGCCCTTTCTTTGTGTTCCCATTGTCCTGAAAACGAAAGGCCGGTTTCAAAGGCTATCCGATCGGTGTCCGCTGAGGCGCCGGGAAAACTTACGCGTTTGGCGCCGGCCCATGAGCCGACGATAAACCAATCGGCGACATTAAGCGAAGTCCTTAATCCACCGCCCTGTTCGTTGGGCGCAAAAGCGTCTCGACTCCACTGAAAATGGCCTGCTCCGGCAACTCCGATGTTCGGATCGCTATAAGCCACGTATGGCCGCAGATTAGTGTAAGGCTGGTTCAGCCCAATGTTGCCTTGAGCGCCGGCCGTTAAAGTGGAATCGCCAAATTTCTGTTCAACTGCCACATTGGCCGAGAGGTTTTGGACTGTAACGCTTTTGTTCGGCATTCCAGAAGGCGTTCTATTGCGGAAGTTATCAGCATTTGTAACGTCAAAATTGACGCCCGTAATTCCCTTGAGTCGCGTATTGGCGCTTATATCGGAACCTGCCGCAATGCCAGCATTGAATTCTATGGGATTTTGAGAGGGCATCTTGTCACTTCCACCGCCGATTCCATCGGTCGCCGTATCCTGGAAGGCCCAAAAAAGATCCGCTCCGAGATAGGGACCTAAAACAATATCCTTCGCTACACGCGATAAATAACTGCCGTTTAAGCCCAGGCCTGCCGTCATCAGGCTACGGCCGAATTGCAAAGGAGCGGCAGGGTCGTTTTTGGAGAGGTTCATACTGGCGCCGCCGAATGTCGCCTGTCCCTTGAGCGTCAGGTTTTCGCCGGCATATTCCCCTGCGACAATAGCGGCTGTAAAAGGGCTCCAGGACATGGGCCCTCCTCTGATAGCTCCTGTGCGAAAACCCAGAGTATATGCATCCCACAGGTTTCCAATGGAAAAACCGGCATAACCTGCGTTGTTGTCCGCATAGGCTTCCACCTGGGGATAGACCGTGTCAACCGTCTCGCTTGGCGCCGGACCGGCATCTTTTTGTCGGCCATGGGTTTCTTGCGTCGCAGAAGACTCTTGCGCCCAAATGGCCTTGTCGGGCGAATAAACTAAAAAGGCGATAATTAGTATTGTTTTCATGGCTATATAAAGTGTATAGGAAATTTAAAAAATTACATTGGACTTTAGTCCTATATCAGCATAGGACTTTAGACCTAATTTTATGACCACAAAACCGGTTGGAGTAATTCCCTTACCGGCATTGTTTAGCAGGGAGGTCCCTCCTTTCGCGTTCCTCATTGACCAGGGTAACAATGCTGTCAAAACGGGAGCAAAGAAAATTCAGGGCGGATTGATAAAGGCGGACCGATTCCTCCTCCGCGATCGCCATTTCCATAATTTCCGTTCTAACGGTATCCCTTAGCTCTTTATCATCGGGGTTGTCGTCGTAAAGTTCATGCATGGCGCTGATGGCGCTGATGGCCGGCCAATAATCTATTTTGCCTCGTTCCCTTCCTCCGGGGCGGACGAATTTCATGAAATTAACAAAGACAACGGCCGCGTTTCTTCGCACGGACCGCGATTTTCGTTCCCTGGCGATCGTTTCAACGGTTCTTAAAAAGAAGGTGGCGGCATAAGTGTTCATATTGGCCAATTTGATGTAGCGATGAATAGCGCCGGCAACATAGTGGTCGGAAACATCCCGGTCCAAAAGTAAATTCGTAATGCCGGTATTAATAGTGATCCACTCTTCATCTAAAAATCCCTGATGGAGCATGCTTTCAAAAAGCTTGTCTGTCTGTTCCTGTTTTTGTCCGCCCCTTTCGTTCCTGGCGCGCTCAATTTCGGCGGTGACATCGTTAATCGCGGTCTCAGCGCGGCGGGATTTTTTTCCTTTGGCAAAAGTAATGTCGTCGCCGGCCAATAACAGGCCTGCCGCAATCAATGCCGTGAGTCCATATTTTTTCATACCTCTTAAGTTTAAACCAAAAGGCCGCAAAAATCCACCTTATGTTTTTAGCAGGCAGGGGTGAAGAATTGCAAGCGGCGGTTTATTGGTCTGTATAGAGCGCTAAGAAAAATGAGTTAATACGCAATGCGCGGTTCCGCGTTCTGGAAGCGCATCGAGGCGGAGATTTATGAGTTCATGAGATTGATGGAGACTTGGGAGGGCCAATGGGATCGGAATTGAACGTGCGCGTGGAAGGCATGACCTGCGCGTCTTGCGTCCGGCGCGTTGAAAAGGCGCTTTCCGGCATAGACGGCGTTCGATCCGCCTACGTCAATCTGGCGGCCGAAACCGCGTGCGTGGTTTTTCAGGGGGATGCGGCGCCGCTGTCCCTGATCCAGGAAGCGGTGAAGCGGGCGGGTTATGGCGTCTTCCCGATGGAGGAGGGGGGGAAAACGCCTCGGGTTCGCAAAAACGAGGAATTGGCGGTTTTGCGTCGGAAGCTGGCGGTTTCGGCGGCTTTTTCTTTGCCGCTGTTCGTGCTGGCGATGGTTGAGATGACAGGGTTCTCTTTGCCTGCGGCCCTAGGATTGGCGCACAGTCCCCTGCGCTACGCCATGATTCAACTTGTTCTTACCGTGCCCGTGATGATCGTGGGACGGGCATTCTACATCATCGGATTTTCTAAGTTGTTTCGCGCCGATCCTAACATGGATTCTTTGATCGCGGTGGGCACGAGCGCGGCTTTCGTGTACAGCGTATGGAATTCCTGGCTCATCTACGCGGGCCGCGGCGCAATGGCCATGCATCTCTACTACGAGACCGTTGGGGTGATCATTACTTTAATTCTGGCGGGAAAATATTTGGAGTCCCTTAGCAAGGGACGGGCCTGCGAAGCGGTGGAGAGGCTTATGGATTTGAGTCCGGACACCGCCTGCGTAATCAGGGACGGCCGGGAGGTCGAGGTGTCTCTTTCTGAGTTGCGGGTCGGGGACACATTGGTCGTGAGACCGGGCCAGAGAGTGCCCGTGGACGGAGAGGTGATCGAAGGGAGCGCCAGCGTGGACGAATCAATGTTGACCGGCGAGCCGATGCCCGTGGAAAAGGGCCCGCGCGACACGGTGACCGGGGCGACGATCAATCAACATGGATTTTTTAAGTTGCGAGCTACGGGGATCGGCAAGGACACCGTGCTTTCCAGGATCATCCGCACGGTCGAGGCTACTCAGGGGAGCAAGGCCCCCATCGCCAGGATCGCGGACGTGATCGCGGGGTATTTCGTGCCCGTTGTCATCGCGATCGCCTTGGTCGCGGCTTTGCTCTGGGCCTTGGCCGGCGCATCGGCTCCGTTCGTCCTGAAGGTATTCATCGCGGTGTTGGTTATCGCATGTCCCTGCGCGCTCGGTCTGGCCACGCCTACCGCCATCATGGTGGGAACTGGGCGCGGAGCTTCGCTTGGGATCATCATAAAGGGGGGCGAGACCCTTGAGATGGCCGGCCGTCTTGACACGATTGTTTTTGATAAGACCGGGACCATCACCGAGGGCAGGCCCTCGTTGTTGGACATTGTGCTCAAGGGAGGCTTGACGCAAGACGAACTGCTCGCAGTAGCGGCCGGAGCGGAGCAGGGGTCGGAACATTCCTTGGCGCGTGCCGTCGTTGCGCAAGCTAAAGAGCGCGGGTTGGCTGTTCCGGCATTGACGGATTTTTGCGCCTTGGCGGGCTATGGGATCGAGGCGAAAGTCGGTGGGCGAGAGATTCTTATCGGTAGCGACCGGCTTATGAGGGAGCGCGGCGTGATCGCGGAGCCGGCGCGAGAGGCCCGCCGGCTCGAGGATGAGGGCAAGACGCTCATTTATGTAGCCGTGGAGGGGAAGCTCGCGGGTTTGTTCGGGATCGCGGATAAGCCAAAACCGGAGAGCAAGGAGGCTGTGTTCAGGCTTCAGGCGCTCGGCATAGAGACTGTCATGCTGACCGGGGACAACCGAAGGACCGCCGAAGCGATCGCTCGCTCGGTCGGTATCCATAGAGTGTTGGCTGATGTTCTCCCCTGTGATAAGGCCAAAAAGATACGCGAGCTTCAAGAGGGCGGAAAAAAGGTGGCAATGGTGGGAGACGGCATTAATGACGCTCCGGCTCTGGCCCAGGCGGACGTCGGTATCGCCATGGGGGCGGGCACGGATATCGCCATGGAATCGGCGAGCGTTGTGCTCATGCGTAGTAACCTTTTGGGGGCGCTCGATCTTGTATTTTTGAGTCGGGCAACGTTGCGCACCATCAAGCAGAATCTGTTCTGGGCGCTGGCTTACAATTGCGTCGGCATTCCGATCGCGGCCGGGCTCTTGGCGGTGTTCGGCGGGCCATCGCTCAATCCTATGATCGCGGCCGGGGCCATGGCCCTGAGTTCGGTTTCAGTGGTGAGCAATGCGCTCAGACTCAAGAGTTTTAAGCGGGCGGAAAGAATAGAGGCAAGGTCCTGACTCATGGGCAAACGCTATTTATGTTGAGCTCAATATAAATAGCGGCGGAACTGGATTCCCGCTTGACCAGGAATGACGACCCAACTGAATTTTTCGAGCTAAGTTAAAACTTGAGCCTACGATGATCATCGTCCCCTTTCGATTCCTTTTTGGATAAGAAGTTGTTTCAGTTCATCGATAGGCAGGCCGTAGGCTGTGTTGCCGTCCCTGCCTTCCATCGTGCGTCCGGCCATGAGCGCGTTAAGAATGGCTTCCTCCGTGGCGTCGGCTACGGCTTCAAAGAGATCGTCAAGAAAAAAGTCGGAGAGGATAGTCCATTCAGTGAGCGCTTTTTTGGGATAGTGCGGAATTTTGTTTGCCGTGGAAAAAGCGATGACGATATCGCCGCTACCGTGATGCGAAACCCCGCCTGTTTTGGCATAGCCCAGGGCTACCCGTTTGGCGAGTCGAGAAAGCTGGCGGGATTCCATCGGCGCATTGGTGGCGACGACGATGACGATGGAACCATCTGAGAAGACCTTGGGTTTTCGATCCGTGATCATATTTCCCACAGGAATCCCCTGGACTCTGAACGTATGCCTTTCGCCGTGATTGGCCAAAACGAGAACGCCGATTGTATAGGTGCTCTGGTCTACCGGCACGAGGCGACTGGCTGTTCCTATTCCCGCTTTAAATTCGTAGGCAGTCATTCCCGTGCCGGCCCCGACGCTACCTTCTTGAACCGGACCGGACGAAGCTTTTTTTAGCGCTTCAAAAACGTGTTTTTCTTGGACGTGCGGGCCGCGAATGTCGTTTAAAAAGCCGTCGTCACATTCAAAAACGATGGGCGTGAGCGTGTCGTCCGTTATGCCGATGTCGGGATGTCTTTGGAGCATCCATTCAACAAGGGCCCGTTGCACCATGCCAACCGACAGGGTATTGGTCAAGGCGATCGGGGTTTCGATGATGCCGGATTCTTGAAGCCACATCAAACCCGTCGCCTCGCCGTTGCCGTTTAAAACAAAACTACCCGCGGCAACCTTTTCTTGCCAAATGTCGCCATTGTGGGGCACGATCACCGTAACGCCGGTGCGCACCGGCCCTTTGCCGGGGACCAGCCGTCCCCGGCCCTCGATGATTGTGATTTGGCCGACTCGGATGCCGGCGACGTCGGTGATGGCGTTATGGTGTCCTGGGGCATACCGGCCGATTACAATGCCGAGGTCCCGCGCTCGAGATCCCTTTTCGGGTGGAGCCGCCGCTAATATTGCGGCGATTGTTAAGACACAAAATCCTGTCAAGGGCATATCTTTGAGCCTCATGCTTGCCGGATCTTAAAATTTTCCTTCCATTCGATCTATTCTGATTATATCCAAAGCCGATATTTTATAATTGTTCAGATACTCTTCGGCTATTTAAGCCTGCCCAAAAGCACGATTTATACTTGGGTTTGCACAAGGAAAATTCCCTCTTCGTGCATCGTAAAATTTGGACGAGTGCTGCGTTTTGAGGTGGCGGAAATTGACCGATGGGTTAATGCGCACAAGGTTATAGGGTAAAATAGCTTTTCATGAATAAAACGAAAGGAATGGGGTCTCTCCGGCTAAGGGGTAATATTTGGTATGTGGATTATCATCCTCTTCAAAGTATTTTGGGTCATGCCACGGCGCAGATGACGCAGCGATACGCTCATTTGGCCAATAGCCATTTGGCGGTTAACATGGAGATTTTTGACGCGGGAATGACTGCGGTTAAGCCGCAATTTTATTTTGATCCGTCCCAAATCCGTCCCAAGGCAGAAAAAGATTTGTTGGATAGTAGCTTAAAACTGTTGAATATTAACTGATTTGGGCCCGTAGCTCAGTGGTAGAGCATCCGACTTTTAATCGGGTGGCCGCGCGTTCGAATCGCGCCGGGCCCACCAGTCAGTAAAGAGTTTCCTTCGCGCTATTGGCCCGAGAGGCTTTTGTTTTTAGGGACCGGCAGGTTCCAGACGGACAGGAGTCCGGCCAGGGCGAAGATGCTTCCCGCCATAAAAACTTTACCCATGGCTTCGTGGGCTTGGAATTGGGAAACAAGTCCGGCGCCGGTCGGGCCTGAGCGATCCCAGTTCATCGCCAGAATTGTGCCCATTAGGCTCACACCCATGAGCCCTCCTAAATTGCGCAAGAGTTGCAATGTGGCCGTGCCTGAACCCAGGTCCCGGCGCGGCACGGCGTTTTGCACTTCCAAGAGGAGCGGAGCAAAGCAGAGGCCCATTCCTGCGCCTACGACAAAAAGGCAGGCTCGAAGCCTGTTCACCGTGACGCCTTCGTGTCCAAGCGCCAGCACGGCGAAGGCCAGGGTCATGGCCCCCATGCCGAAGCGGGCAAGCGTTCGGGCTGAGATACGCAAATAAATTCGGGTCGCAACGGCCGAGGTGATGATCCAACCTAGGAGGCACAAGGTCAGAGTATGTCCAGAAGCGATGACGGTTTCGCCGAGACCCGCCTGGCTAAAGAGGGGAACGTAGGCCATGGCGCCGAACATGGCCGTGCAGATAAGAAGATTGCCGGCGCCGGCCTTGATGAAAATCGGGTGCCGGAGCATGGAGGGGGAAATAAAGGGATATTTGGCTGAGGATAGATGGCGAAAGAAAATAAAAGCGGCAAGGGCTGAGGCGCTCACGAAGGCCGTTGCCGCGGCCGGCCCGAAAAGAAACCGGCCTTTTTTATTGACGGCAATCCCTGTTAAAAGAAGCACGATCCAGAGGGCATTCAAGGCCGAGCCTTTCGCGTCAAAAGGCCGGCGCTCCGCGCTTTGTCCGTCGCCGTATTGGCGCAGTCCGGTTTGAACCAGGAACAGGGAAAGCGCGCCGAAAGGGATGTTGAGGTAAAACACCCATCGCCAGGAGAATTGTTGGGTCAAGACGGCTCCAATGGGCGGACCGATGACCGAGGCCACGGCCCAGACGGCCGAGAGATAAATTTGCATTTTGACTCTTTTGGCCTGAGAGTGAATGGCGCTGAGCGTCGTCATGGCCACGGGAAAAATGGCTCCGGCTCCGATTCCTTGAAAGAAGCGAAAGGCAATGAGCTGGTAGATGTTTTGACTTATGCCGCAGAGCGCGCTTGCCGCCAGAAATATGAGGCAACCGGCCCAGAATGTCCGGCGCAGTCCGATCATGTCGGCTAATTTTCCCCACATGGTGATGGTCGTGACGGTGGCCAGGGAATAGACGGCGAAGACATAGTGAATCAGAGAAATGCCGCCAAGGGCCGACGTGGCCGTAGGCATGGCTGTGGCCACGACCGTGGATTCGATGGCGGCCAGGAAAACGCCCAGAATGACGCCGGCTGAAGCCAAGGTTTTTTCCCGGCTATTTAATTCCATGGCTTTAAAATAAGGCTCTTAGGGCACGCGTCTTTCGAGCCGGGTAATCCGGCTTTCCAGGTAACGCTGATCGCTACGAAGCCGCCTGATGTTGTATTGCGCGTCATCGAGTTTTGACTCCAAGCTCTTAATCCGAGTTTCCAGGTCCTCATTGGCGTCTGTTTTGACCCGGCCGGAGGTTTGAAATAGGCGTTCCAGATTCAGGGCGGATGTTTCCGGTCCGATATTTTGAGCGGATACTTTCGCTTTATTGAAAGCGAGAATCGCGGCCGAGACGCTTCCCGCCAGCAGGAAACCTAACACTAAGTTTTTGTTCGTCATTTTGATTACTCCTCGTCCTCATCGGCCTTGTCGCCGTATTGGACTTTATTTTTGGTGTCCTTGAAGACTTGTTTAATTTCTTGAAGGTGTTCCGAGGCGATTTCGGAAATCTCCTCGGCAACTTCTTGGCAAAGTTTTTGGGTATTTTTTTTAGCTTCTTTGAGCTGTTTTTTAAGACGGATGATTTGTTTTTCATACCGCGCGATTTCCTGTTTGCCTTTTTTAGTGTCCGCGGGCTCCGAGGCGATTTCTTTTTTAACGTCGTTGATGTCGTTTTGAATACTGGCCTCCTGTTCAAGAAGAGAACGGAGTCTGCCGTGAGATTTTTCAAGAAGTTTTTTTATTTCTTGGGTTTTTTTCGTGTACAAATCCACGAGAGCCTGAAGATTACTAACGCAACTCGGCAGTCCTGTTTTAGAATTCAGCAACGGCGGCGCGGGAGGGGGGACGCTGGCGTTCGCCTCCGGAGCCGGCGTGGCCGTTGGCGGATTTTCCGGTACAACCGTGGCCGGCGTTTGGGGCGGCTGAATCGGGGCAGGGGAAGCGTTCGTTGGGGTTTGGACTACCGGTTCCGCCACCGTAGCGGTTGCCGGCGTTTGGGGCGCCGCCGCTGGGATCGGGGTTGACGGCGCCGCGGCCGCCGGAGGTTCGGCTGGGGTCGTGGCCGCGGGCTGGGCGGGATCATCGGCCCATCCCACCGAGAGCGTGGCCCAGAGAAAGAATCCTAGGCCTGCCGCTTGCGTAGTTTTTTTGAAATTAAAAGAAAGCCCTGGAAGAAGGTTATTTTTCATAATCCTTTACCTCATTTTTTTAACGATTTAGATCGCCCATTTTTTTAGCTTTTGGGGGAGTCCCTTAGCAAGGCCTTTTCCAATCGTTCACTTTTTACCATAATGAGAAGGTTCTGGGGACGTGGTGTAGCCTGGTTTAACACGCTGCCCTGTCAAGGCAGAGACCGCGGGTTCAAATCCCGTCGACCCCGCCAGTTTATACCCAAATCACAAACCGCTGTTCCTTCTCCGTTTTGAGGGAGCAGCGGCTTTGTTTTGGGGTCTTCGGCCCCGTTGCCGGGCGTTTCAGCAGCCCCGTTAGGCCCGTGTTCGCCCGACGCGGCCCCGTTCGCGCCGTTGTGCGCCGCAGCGCCCGCCTGTTCGCCTCTGGGCACACCGTCGGCCACGTCGGCCCAGTGCCCGAGGCCGCGCGGCTCGGCCCACAGCCGCTTGTCGAGCGCCATGTGAAGCGCCCCGACCGGCAACTCGTGGGTCTCGACGCTCATCTCGCCGCGCAGGATGTTCACTTGCTTGAGCAGGATGCGCATGACGAGAACCTGGTAGGCGTTGGGCATCTTGTGGATGAAGCGCGCGAAGCGGAGCAGCGCCCCCTGGATCGCGTCCACATCATAGACCGCCCGCTGACGGGCTCCCACCTGGGCGTCGATCTCCGCGGCTCGCGCCGAACGCCCTCGAGGACTACCTCGACGCCGGGCCGATGGGCTTCGGTGGTGACGAGTTCGCCGCTCGCGGCCGCGTCGCTGCCTTCAACCTGAAGGACGGCTCGGAAGCTTGGGTTTGCCACAGCACGGGTTCCGATGCGGACGTGTGCCTGACGGCCGACACCAACAAGGCCAACCCGCAGTTCGGGCAGGCTGGTTCCGATCTCGGCATCAAGACCAACCACT
>CAYHKQ010000042.1:0-22317 GCA_964357255.1 uncultured Elusimicrobia bacterium | reverse complement strand
TATGCCGGACAAACCGCCCCTGCCGCAACCCCCTGCGCATGAGAACAAACAGCCCGATGGCGGCGCCCAAGAGAACGGCCGCGCTCAAAACCAGCTCAAAAAAACAAGAGAGGAACTCAAAAAGGCCCACATCGAGATGGACCGGCTCAATCGCGAGCTTCAAGAAACGAAAAATAAACTGGAAAAATTTTCAGGAAAAAAAGACAACCGTCTCGATGAGTTCCAAAAATGCGAGGCGGAGCTCAAGGCAACCGCCGAAAAACTCGGCGCCGCGTCCCTGCAATGCCGCGAGCAAGAGATTGTAATTGAAAACCTCAAGAGCAGGGCCCAAAAAGCCACCTCGCTCAAACGCGCCGGATTATTTGTTGATTTTGAAAATATCCGGCTCTGCCTGCAGGAAAAGACGGCGCGCGCTCAGAGCGCGACTGATATCGCCGAGGCTTTGGAACAAAAAATAAGCGCCCACAACAAAGACTTTTTTGTGTCCATGCGCGTCGCCTACCTCAGAGAAGACGCAAAAACAGAGCAAAATAAACTGCGTGATAAGCATTACGAGATTATGGGCAAGCAGGCCAACAAGCGAAAGAACGGCGGTTATACCTGCAATGTTGATATCGCAATGGCGCTCGACGTGCTCGAGCGCTCCAGCCGGCTCGACGTCATTGCCCTGGCCACGGGCGACAGTGATTTTCTCGATCTCATCCGCTTTCTCCAAGGCCGCCGCAAGCAAGACCCCCTCGCCTTTATTGTCATTGGCGTGAAGGGAAGCGTCAACGCCGAATTTATGGACGCGCAAGGGATCACACTATTGGAACTCGACCCAGGCATCCGCGCCCAGGACTTCCCATGAATCCCAAACTGGCCCATAGCCTCGTCGCGGACGAACTGTTCGACCTGACGCTCTACAAAGAACTCTCCAGGGTCAGCGCCCCGGGGCCGCGCAAAATTCTCGAAGAACTCATCCCGATCGAACAAAAGCATCATGCCTTTTGGGAAAATTTTACCGGCGTCAAGGTTAAAAACCTGGACATGCCGCAACGCATCAAACTGCGCCTTCTTGTCTTGGCGTGCCGATTGTTCCGGTCAACCGGCATCCATTTGGTTCTCGAAGCCATTGAAATTTACGGAATCCGCAAGTACCTCGACATCTGGGAAACCAACAAGAATGCCCCCCTTGGGGAAGCCGTCAAAGAAATCCTTGCCGACGAACTCAAACACGAGGATCAAATCGTCTCCCAGTTAACGCAAAGAAAAATTAATCCCGAACGAATCAGAAGCATATTCCTCGGCTTAAACGACGGCTTAGTAGAAATCCTCGGGGCTGTGAGCGGATTTTTCGCGGCTTTCAACGAACCGTCCGCAATTTTAATCGCGAGCTCGACGGTGGCGGCGGCCGGAGCGTTTTCCATGGCGGCCGGAGCCTTTGTCGCGGCCACTTCGGAACGCGAGGTCAAAAGAATAGATGCCGCCAAAGAGCGTTTCCTCGATCCCGACGCGAAACCTCAAGACGACGGCGAAAACCCGCTTGCCACGGGAGCGATAGTCGGGGCGAGCTATCTTGTCGGCGCGATAATCCCTGTGATGCCGGTGCTCTTGGGAGCCAAAAACGTCCTCGCGTCTTTGGCCAGTTCGGCTTGCATGGTGGCGCTGATCTCCTACATCCTCGCGTTCCTTTCCGGAATGAACATCAAGCGCCGAATTGCGGTCAATTTTGTCATCCTCGCCACAGCCGTAGGCGTCACCTACGTCATCGGCCTCGGCGTCAAAAGCATCTGGGGCATATCCGTATAGCCGGCGCCGTCAAAAAAATTCTCCTGACAAAAAAACAAGCCGCTCAAATGGCAATCGTTTAAGGGTTGGCGATGAAATTAATGGTGTCCCCCTTCGCTCGACTTATGCTCCGCAGGCTCCTGGGCGGCGCCCGACTTGCCATCAGAATGATCGCTTGAGCGACTCCCTTTAAACTTATGCAACAAGAACATGCCCAGCATCATGGCCCCCATGATGAGAATTATGCCTATGCTCGCTTCTCCGCGTCTATTCCATTTTTTCATCGTCATTTGCTCCTTTCAATTTATTTCCTCTCATCACAACCCCCTGCTCTTACTTTTTCTCAAGATTCATGCCGCATTTAGGGCAACGGCCATCTTTGGTCTGGGATCCGGAGTAGTCATTCATGGGGCAGGAATAAATTTCCTTTTTAGCCCCTCCCTTTTTCTGGGAATGATGTTGAACCATTCGGGAAGCCGTATCCTGAATGTTTTTGACGACAGCCGGATCCTCGGCTGTTATATGAACCACCACGCCGGATTCAATATTATCCACGCGGACTTCCGCCCCTTCTATTTTCATGGGGCATGCGGGGTGATGGCCGGGCTTTTTCTTGTATGAGTCGTTAGCGGCCATCGCCGCCAATCCCAGAGCCATCGTTAACAACATTGCGCTAAGCAGTGTTTTTGATTTCATGAGTTGGAACATAGGTCATTTCCTCCTTTGCGAATTTCTGAATTGCGGCCCTACTTTACGCCGCTTCCAAAGCGCTCCGGCATAGGCTACAGAGGCAAACAAGACAGCCCCCTTCCAGGGCCACGGAGGGATATTTCCCTTTTGATCAACATCCGAGCCTGGCGATAAGTTTTCCTTGGCAGGGCGTTCAATGTCTTGCTTTTGGTGGGTTGAGTGATCATTGTGATGAACGTGGCTTGCGGCAATATCTGCAGGGGCGCCATTAGTTTGCCTTGCCGCAAGGCTTTTGTGACGTTCCTGATGGTCATCTACGGCACGATGGCCAAAAACGCTTTCATGGACAGCGCTTGGAAAATTTGAATCTGGCGTCCCATGAGCCACGGCATGGTGAGGAAGGCCAGGGTCTTGAGTTGCCTGAGAATGACGCGCGTGGCGCTGGAAACTCCCTTGAGGCGAACTTGCTTCATGCGATATTTGATGAACTCCATGGTCAACAATAGCGCTGTAATCAGAAGATGAATGCAAACGATGATCTCCCTCTTGGCCGGCCTTAGCCGGAGAATTCATTAACGATGGAACATGGGCATGGTTTTTTGAAAAACCAGCAACCGGTCTTTCGTAGGAGCGCCCATAAACTGGTTGGGGATGAGCCAGATCGCCATGAAGGCTAGCGGGCTCGCTGTTATGCCGAGGACTCGACATCGCGTTCGATCCCCCCTTAGCCGCGTGAACATGAGAAGCGCCGGCGCTCGTAGCAGGCGCGATGCTGAGAGATTGGCCGTGGCTTGAGTTATGCTGGGCGCCCTCAGAACGAGAAGCGCCTGGGCCATGACGAGCATCATCTGGTCCGCCGGCGGAACCTTGGCGATGAGAATTTTCATGACCCTGCGATGGGCCACCTCCTCCCGAACCTCTACGATGGTCTTCGTGCCTGGAATTCCCATGATCGCGAGTGATGCCTCCCGAAGAATGACCGCGATGGCCTTCGTGAGAATCGAATCCTCCCCCAGGAAGCGGAACAGGAGAAGGAATTGTCGGCTCCTTTGGGCCGTCCCAGTTGATGCGGCAGAGCTTAATATCCTTAACTACCGGCTCTGCGGGACGTTGTCCTTCCCCGGCCAGCGGAGGTTTGCCGGGGTGTTCATGCGCCAGATGGGCTTCGCTTTTTTCGTGTTTCAGAAGTATCGGGCGCATGGCCCCATCTCCCAAATAAATCCTTAAAAAGCGGATCTCTTCGCAATCGGCATCTTCTCCGGCTTTCAATAACTCTTGCGCTTTATTTAAGGCCAACGAGCGACGATAGGAAAAATCGAAAAGAATGATTCGCCTTTCCGGGATGGGTTTCATCCTCCAGGTTGCCACGGCATGGCCCATGCGCGTGAGTCCGCTCCAGGTTTCAAGATTCAAGCCAAACTCTTTGGCCGCAATTTCATCGTCAGAATGTTGCGAAGGAACCTTGGCCATTGCGGACTCTCCATGGCGGAACCCTGCGTGTTCCTGGGCAAAAATCAGGACACTTGGCGCTATCCAAAGGACTATGGCCATAGCCGCCATTGTTGGCGCCCGGGTCTGTGCGACATGGGTAGCTCTATTGATATGAAACTCCTAGCGCCCAGACGCCGGCGCTCACCGTATTTTTGCCCGCAATAACACGATTATAGGAGCCTAGAAGTCTCCATGGGCCCCGCAGGGAACGAAAAATAGTAACCCCGGCATTAAGGAAGTCTTTAGGAACGCCCCCTCCGACGCCCAGGGCGCCGGCGGCGGCCGGCACGAGAAGCCATCCGTTCCCGGGGTTCCAGCCGAACTGCGCGTTAAAAAAAATTTCATCAGATGGACTCCCGAAACGGACCCTATATCCGGAACCTAAAGATGCGAAACTGCCGCGGCCAAGACCGTGCCCCAAAAACCCTTGAGCCTCCATGTCCGTTTGACGGTCCCCCGTAGCGGCGCCCGGCCGGTAATTTCCCGGAATCTTGATTCCAGCCAGCGCGCCGGCGCTCCAGCGCGCATTCCCTTCAATAGAGCGGCGGACCCAGCCATACGTATCTCCGACATTGACCCAACGCTCACGGCTCAAGTCATCCGAAAGCCTGGACCATTGCAACGGAGCCAGTCCGGCAATGCTCCAACGCGGGTTCAACGCATACTCCAAAAAGGCGTTCAGTCCAAAGTTAGAATAACGTCCGTTATTCTCAAGCGCCACTCGATCGCCGAGCGCGTCGAATCGGGATTGGGAGGACAAATATGAACCGAATATGCGCCAGCGCAAACGTTCCTCGCCTGTCTCCCAGGGCTGAGCGATCCACTGACCCGCCCGCACCGTAGCGGCGCCGGCCTGATGATGCGCCTGTTCAGCAAAAGCCTGCCCCAACCCCGCGCTCAACAAGGCAAGCATCACAGCGGCGTTGCGTGGATGCCAAGGACGACGGTGATTCCTCCTACGGATCTCTTCGCGCTTAAATTTAAAAGGCATAGATCATTTCCATGATGATCAATACTCCCGAATCTCCGGGACCGGAAGTTGATTTACGTCCACCGTTCCCTTTCGCATATCGCCATGCCACTTCCAGAGGAGAAAAATCGCCGGGTAGACCACAAGCTCGAGCGCAAAACTCGTGAACAGCCCAAAAATGATGGGCGCGGCAATGCGCTTCATGAGATCCGCCCCCGTGCCGAGCGACCACATGATCGGCATCAGGCCGAGAAAATCGGTGAACACCGTCATCATCTTAGGGCGGATGCGCCGGACCGCGCCGTGCATCACCGCCTCCTTTAAGTCTTCGTAGTTGCGCATTCGGCCCTCGCGCACCGCGTCGGCGTAGGCCAGATCGAGGTAGAGCAACATGAAGGTGCCCGTCTCAGCGTCAAGGCCCATGAGCGCGATCATGCCCACCCAGGCCGCCACCGAGAGGTTGTAGTCGAGGAGATAGAACCCCCAGAAGGCGCCGATGAGCGAAAATGGCACCGCCAGCATTACGATCCCCGTCTTGATCCAGGACTTGGTGTTCATGTACATGAGCAGGACGATGATCACCAGGGTCAAAGGAAGGACCAGGGTCATGCGCTCGCGCACGCGCACCATGTTTTCATACTGGCCGCTCCACCCAATGGCGTAGCCGACAGGAAGGTCCACCACCGAAGCGACCTTCTTCTTGGCTTCCTCGACATAGCCTCCAATGTCGCGTCCGGCAACGTCCACGTAGACGTAACCGGCCAGCATCCCATTCTCGTTGCGGATCATCGCCGGGCCCATCGTCAATTCGATGTCGGCCAACTGAGCCAGGGGAATCTGCGCGCCGTCCATTGTGGCCACGAGCACCCGCTTGAGCTTGGGGAGATTGTCCCGGAGCTCGCGCGGGTAGCGGACGTTGACGCTATAGCGCCCTCGGCCTTCGATGGTGGTCGTGACTGTTTCACCGCCAATGGCTGACATGATGACCATCTCGACCTCCTTGACGGATAAACCATAGCGCGCCAACTGTTCGCGCTTGAGCCGGAAGTCAACGAAATAGCCGCCCGCAGTGCGCTCGGCATAGACGGAGCGCGTCCCCGGAACCTCGCGAAGGACCGCTTCGATCTCCTGCCCCACCGCCTCGATCTGCGCTAGGTCCGCCCCGTAGACCTTAATACCAATGGGTGTGCGCACTCCGGTAGTCAGCATATCAATGCGCGCCTTAATCGGCATGGTCCAGGCGTTGGTCACGCCCGGGAACCTCATGCGCTTGTCCATCTCGGCGACCAGTTCGTCCCAGGTGAGCCTGTCCCACCAGACACGCCGCAATGGCTTCTGGAAGAACTCCGGGAACAGGGAATACCACCGTTCTTTTTTCCTCCACTGGTCCATTGGCTTGAGGATTACGGTGGTCTCCATCATTGAAAAAGGGGCCGGGTCGGTCGAGGTCTGGGCGCGGCCCGCCTTACCGAAAACCCGCTCCACCTCCGGAAAGCTTTTAAGGATCTCATCCTGCTTCTTAAGCAAGTCCGCGGCCTGAGTGACCGATATCCCCGGCAAGGTCGTCGGCATGTACAAAATCGTGCCCTCGTTGAGCGGAGGCATGAACTCAGAACCCAGCTTGAGGTAAATCGGCACGGTTGCCAGGGTGATGAGTACGGCGGCCCCAATCACCTTCCACGGCCGCTCCAACACCCAGCGGCAGACGGGGTCGTAGAGGCGGTACAAACCCTTGCTGATCGGGTGCTTTTCCTCAGCGTAATAGCGGCCGACGGTAATCTGGTTGATGGTCCACGCGAGCCAATTCGGCTTGAACACAAAATAGTTCATGCGCGAGAACATCATGCGCACAGCCGGATCCAGGGTCAGGGCGAGAAACGCCGCCAGGAGCATTGTCAGGTTCTTTGTGTAGGCCAACGGCTTAAAGAGCCTGCCCTCCTGGTCCACGAGCGCGAAAATCGGAAAGAAAGCGACGGCCACGACCATTAGAGAGTAAAACACCGCGGGCCCGACCTCCTGCAACGCCTCCAGGCGCACGGCGTGAAAATCGCCTTTGCGCCCTCCCGCGACCCAAAGTTGTAGCTTCTTATAAGCATTCTCCACCTCCACCATAGAGCCGTCCACGAGCACGCCGATGGACAGCATGATCCCTGAGATAGACATGATGTTGGCGCTCACGCCCATGAAGTACAAAGGAATAAAGGCCAGCACCGTCGAAATCGGAATCGTCACGATCGGCACAATCGCGGAGGGAATGTGCCAGAGAAAAACAAGGATGACAAGGCTGACCAACAACATCTGCATAAAAAGCTCATCCTTTAAGGTGGCAATGGCGCCTTCGATGAGCTCGGAGCGATCGTAGGTCTTGACGATCTCGACTCCTTCCGGCAACGAGGGCCCGACCTCATCGAGGCGCGCCTTGACCCTTTTGATGACGTTGAGGGCGTTCTCGCCATGGCGCATCACCACGATGCCTCCGACAACATCGCCCTCGCCGTCAAGATCAGCGATGCCACGCCGGATATCAGGGCCCAAGGTCACCTTGGCTATGCTCTTGACCAGGACAGGCGTGCCGCGCGTGTCGCGGCCGACGACGATCTGCTCGATGTCTTCGACCGACTTAGCGTAGCCGCGGCCGCGGATCATGTATTCCGTGCCCGCGAACTCGACAAGCCGTCCGCCAACGTCGTTATTGCCGTCGCGGATGGCGTCAACGACTCGGCCGAGCGGGATGCGATAGGCGACCAGCGCATTGGGGTCAACCTGCACCTGATATTGTTTCTGGAAGCCTCCGATAGAAGCGATCTCGGCCACTCCCGGAACTGACTGCAAGTAATAGCGTAACGTCCAATCCTGGAAGGATCTCAAGTCGGCGAGGCTGTGCCGGCCCGTCTTGTCGACAAGGGCGTATTGGTAAACCCAGCCCACGCCCGTAGCGTCAGGGCCAAGCTCGGTGCGCACACCATCGGGCATCTGCGGCAGAATTTTGCTCAGGTACTCCAGCACGCGCGAACGCGCCCAGTAGATGTCGGCGCCATCCTCGAAAATGACGTAGACGTAGGAGAAGCCGAAGTCGGAAAAACCGCGCACAGCTTTGACCTTCGGAGCTCCCAGGAGAGCGGTGATAATCGGATAAGTGACCTGGTCCTCGATGATGTCGGGAGAGCGATCCCATCGGGAATAGACGATGACCTGCGTGTCCGAGAGGTCCGGAATCGCGTCGAGCCGAATGTTCTTCATGCAATACCAGCCCGCCACCATGGAAACGGCCGTCAAGGCCATCACCAGGAACTTGTTGTGCGCCGACCAAGCTATAAGTTTTCTGACCATAAAAGCCTCAATGCCTGTGTTCCGAAAAAGAATCGGCGGGTTGGGAGTCGCCCTTGCCCTTGGCCTTGTCCTTCGAGGTTGAAATGGCGGCCTTCAGTTTCGACTCGGAGTCAATGAGGAAATTGGCCGATGTCACGACCCTCTCGCCTTCGCGGATGCCGGAGATGACCTCATAATAACCCTTCGCCTCTTGGCCGATGCGCACCTCTCTTGGCTCAATGCGCCCCTGGCCAAGGTCAATAAAAACGAGTTGACGCTCGCCCGTCTCCATAAGCGCCTCCTCGGGAAGGGCAAGCTTAAATCCAATGTCCACGCGGATCTCCGCGTTGACATACATTTCCAGCTTCAAGAGCCCCTCGGGATTGGGAACCTCGATACGGACTTTAAGAGACCTGGTTTCCGCGGAAAGGATAGGGTCCACCGCTTTAACCGTGCCGTAAAATTTCCGTCCCCGATAAGCCGGGGTTGTAATTTCGGCTCTCTGGCCGGATTTGACAAAGCCAATCTCATACTCATAAATCTGGGCATAGACCCAGACGCTTTCTTCGGAACCTCCCAAAAGGAGATTAGTTGACTGCGCCCCCGTGCTCCGGGCAATATCTTCAATTTGAGACTCAGATAAACCCGACTGTCTCAATCTCAAAAGGGAAGCCCTCACTAAAGCTTGGGAACGATCCTGGACATCGGGCCAGGAATTCTCCTTGACCTGTTCTTTAGTCCGCACAGCCTCCCGATATTCCGCAATGGCGTTGTAAAGATCAGGATCATAAGCCACGCGGCCGCTGGCCCTGACCGTAAATTTTAAATCACGTCTTACCAATGCCTGCGATTCCATGCCAATGAGCCGGCGGCGCTCCGCCGTCAAAGTCACGCCGGCTTGGCCCCCGACCGGAACCCGAACGTCTTGTTTCTCGGCATAGACAGGCACGTAATCCATTCCCATCTCATCCTTTTTGAGCGACGGGGACGTTAGCTCCGGCCGCACGGGATGACGGTAATAGAGAATTTTTCCTTGAGCAAGCTCTTGCGCCTCCTCTACATGAGTCCCGCATACGGGACATGTCACCTTTTGGCCTGGTTTGAGTTCTAACTCCATGGGGCAATTGGCCATGTTGCAGTTGTGAAGCAGGCAGACTTTTTTTCCGGAACCGGCAGGATTCTGAGCCGCGGCCCCGGAAGCATCCGGCGTCTCCATGGGCACAAGAGACATGTTGCAAATCGGACAAGCGCCGGGGCGATCCGAGGTATAAGTAGGATGCATCGGACAATAATAACGGACCGCCTCTGGGGCGACTCCAGCGCCATGACTTGCTCCACGGCGAAACCGCACAACCAGGCCGCCGGCTCCAAAGATAAAAACCGCAAGGATTAAAATCACAAGTTTATTTTTTCTCATAGCAACTCCTTTCCAACAGCGCGCTCTAGCTCCGCGAGGCGTTGTTCGTACTCGGCGATGTATTGGTAGTATTCGAGCTTAAAATTCAAAAATGCGCGCTGTCCGTCCACCAAGTCCAGAAAACTCGCCTTATCGGCCTGATAACTCGCCTCAACCACTTTAAGCGCCCCCTCGGCCTGCGCCAAGACGCCGTTGCGATAAAGTTCAATCAGGCGCTGGCTTGTCCGGGCCCGGACAAAGGAAGCGCGGACCTCGGACAGGGTCATGAGCCTGGTGGCCTGCAGTTGGGCCTGAAACATTTGCAACTCCGACTTGGCCTCGGCCGCCATGGCCGCGGGCTTCCAAAACCAAAGAGGGATCGTAAATCCAATCATCGCGTCCTGAGAACTTCCACGCATAGAATCGCGGCGCTGGCGGTATTGAAGCATGAAATCAGGAAAAAATTCCGATCTGGCCAATGAAAGCGCGCCGGCGGCCCGCTCCACGCCGAGCGCCGCTTCGAGCAGTTGGGGACGCGATTGCAAGGCTTGGCGCTCAAGCTCGTCGAGACTGTAGTCCAATTTTTTTGAATCAAGATCAACCGGAACCCCTAATGCCGACTCCGGGGCCCTGCCCAAAAGCGCGTTGAGCATGAACCCGGCCGCCTCCTTGTCCTGATTAACAACCACGAGCATATTAAGCATCTTGCTCAATTCCACGTGGGCCTTAAGGACGTCCGATTGGCTCGCGCGGCCGGCCGCGTATTTTGACTCAGCCACCTTGGCAAAACGGCGCAACAACTCAATATTCTCGTTAAACAATTCCAAATTTTTGTGTGAAAGATAAAGCATGGCATAGATCGAACGGACCCGGGCCAGCACGTCCCTGATCTTGGCCAAATACCCTTGCTCCGCCATGGCCGCGGCTTTTAAAGCCACCCGCTTTCTCAAATGAAGTTTTGCCGGGAAAGGAATCTCCTGGCTGAGCATAAAATTTTTTTCCTCGGCCCCTGTTATAATGTTCCTTCCGCCGCTCGCGTACATTCTTTCAATATCCAGACGGGGATTCTCCGGCGCGGCCGCCCCAACCGGCCTGCTCGCAAGCGCCTCCCAAAATTTACGGGCGGCTAAAATTTCAGGACTGCGCTCGCGGGCCTCGGCCAAGGCTTCCTTCAATGTAAGGGATCCCGTCGAAATGAAAACAGTCTCCTCAGCCATAGCCGGAACAATAAGCATGACCACAAACGCTGGCGCTAGAATAATCTTCAATTCACCTCCATATGGACCTCACGATAAACAATACGAGTCATGCAAATTGATTGAACCCGCTCATCCTGAGCTTGTCGAAGGATGAGCCAATCCCTTGGTCAGGCTCATGGTTCGACAAGCTCACCATGAGCGGGCGTATTTTGCATGAGTCGTGTAAACAAGTAAACGAAATATTAAGGTCCGGCAATAAACTTCTTATAAAACGCAACGGCCGGATTTACGGCAAGAGCGTTTTTATGCTGGAGGAGAACGAAGAAGGCGAATAGCCCAAACAAGAGGTTTGGGAATTTTTTGAGGAAGAACGGATTCCAAGACCGGGCCGCGAAACACTTGGGCCGAATCCGGGCCGCTACTCTGCGGCAACCAAACGATATCGGTCTTTTGAAACGAAGCGACTTTCAGGGTTGAATCTTGAGATTGAAATTTTACCAGGCAACAAACAGCTCCGGGGTGAGAAGGAACTTGTTTGGACCGCTTGGAATTAGGACAGCAATGATGCGCGGATGAAGTTTGTGGCCGGCGATTTTGATGGCTGCTCATGCCTTGGCATTGGAGCAAACAAGCGCTCGCTTGGCTGACCCCAAGGATCAACGCCATGATTGCTAATTTTTTAATCATCAGCTTCTCGCTAATATTATAAATTATCGAGCTTTCGTAACTACTCAGGTTCCCCTTCCCCGTCATTCCGGCGAAAGCCGGAATCCAGGCCTTCTTTGGATTTGCCTTCACTGGATACCGGCTTTCGCCGGTATGACGAATCCAAGGGGACCTGGGTAGTTACGAGCTTTCACTAAATCGCAACCAACGCAACCGCGATAAAAACAAACGCGCCCATCACGCTGTAAAACAATCGCCGGCGCCGGGGCGGCGACTCGGACTCCTCGGACGGCGAGGAACGCGCCGGGGTCTGCAATCCTTCGGCCAAAACAATCACCGAATCGCCCTTGGCCAATAAGACCTCCCCGCCCTTGTCGTCCTTGACCGAAACCTTGCCTTCCGCGACGCTGACGCTGGTCTTGCCCTGCTGGTCGGGGTCAACGGCCACATTGTAATCCGTTCCGCGCGCCGCGCAAACAGACACAGGGGTCGCTACTTGAAAACGCCTCATGAACTTGGCCACCCTCGAGCGAACGCTACCCATATCAAGACGAAAATTCTGACCCTGACTATCGAGGCTGTCAATCTGCAATAAGCTCCAAGGATGCAGTTCGACCGTCGAGCTGTCGGCCAAAATTAAAATCGCCTTGGTATCGGCATAGGTTCTCAACTTATCGCCTTGCAACACTTCCGTGTTTGTTTCAATCGGCAACCAAACCGATGATCCCGCGCGCATCAAATGAACCGTTCCCTTGCCGACCTCAAGACGCGCGGTCGGCGACGCGCTCAAAGCGCCCGCCAAAAAAAATAGCAACAAATTCATGTTTCCTCCCTACAGGCAAAGACAACCGCCCTACGCATTAAGTCTACCAGTAAAAAGTCCTGCAATCAAGAGTAAAATTTCACACGGGGCATGGAGTTAGGTAAACTCTCATCAATGAATTCCCTGTCCGTCGGTATTGCCTTGGTTGGCCTGGGTCATGTGGGTCGGGCAACTTGCCAACTTTTTGAGGAACGCCGCCGACGCATGGAGGCAATCCTGGGCGCCAAAATCAGATTGCTTTGGCTCATTGACCGGCACCCGCGAAACAAAACAACGAAATTACGAATTTCGTCCCAAACCCAAGTCGCCCGGGACTTTGGCCCGATGCTCAAGGACAATCGGGTTAATATCGTCGTCGAGCTTATCGGCGGCTTGGAAGACGCGCGGCGACTGATTCTTGAAGCCCTGGCTAATTCCAAAGACGTCATCACCGCCAATAAACTGCTCCTGGCGACCTGCTGGGAGGAAATCCATCAGGCCTCCCGCGAACACAACCGCGCGATTTATTACGAAGCGTCCGTGGCAAGCGCCATTCCCATTATCCGCTCGATCCGGGAAGGCCTGGCTTCCTCAAAAATCATGGCCCTTCAAGGCATATTAAACGGCACGACGAATTTCATCTTGACGCGGATGATTCATGAAGGATTAAGCTATGGCGAAGCGCTCAAAAAAGCCCAAGCCCTGGGATTAGCCGAGGCTAAACCCACGCTCGATATCGAAGGAATTGACACGGCTCACAAGCTCTCTATTTTAGCTTCCTTAATAAGCGGCTCCTGGGTGGCTCCGCGACTGGCCCATATCGAGGGAATTAGCGGACTTAACACCGCGGACATCCTCTTCGCCCAGCAGCATTTGGGCCGCACCTGCCGCTTGCTCGGCCTCTTTCGCCGCGAGGACAACGGCCAGCTGGATTTCCGCGTCCATCCTTGCCTGATTCCCACGAAACACCCTTTTGCCACGGTTCATGACGAGTACAATGCCATCTGGCTCAAAACCGACCGGGCCGGGGATTTATACTTCCAAGGCAAGGGGGCCGGCGCCCTGCCCGCGGCCAATGCGGTCTTAAGCGATTTAGCGGACGCGGCCAAACGCCTCCTTGACTCCCGTCCGGCAACGAACGCCGCGTCATCCGAACAGCGCCCAAAGGTCAAGCCTATGGATGAGGTCTCTTCCTCTTATTACTTAAGGCTGGATGCCAAGGATCGGCCCGGTGTCTTGGCAAAAATAGCCCAAGTCATGGCTCGAGCTGAAATCTCGATCGCCCAAGTCCATCAAGGACCGGTGAGAGCCTTGACGCCAAAACCAGGCCGGGCGACGATTATCCTCGTGACTCATCGCGCCAAAGAACGCGCAATGCGCCAAGCGCTGACTCGCTTCAAAGGCCTCGGCTCCGATGTGCAAATCGCGTCTCGCTTGAGATTCGAGGGCGATGTCCGTTAAAAAACTCGTTGTCATGAAATTCGGCGGCACTTCGGTCGCCAATCCCGAGCGGATTCTGTCCTCGGCAAAAAAAGTTATCAAAGCCAAGAAACAGGGCCTTGACGTCGTGGTCGTGGTTTCGGCGCCGGGAGAAATGACGGATGAGCTCGTAGATTTGGCCCGCAACATCAGCCCCGAGCCGGACCGGCGCGAAATGGATATGCTCTTGGCCACGGGCGAGCAAATCAGCATCGCCCTGTTTGCGATTGCTCTGAAATCCCAAGGCGCGATGTCCGTCTCGCTCACCGGCGGCCAAGCCGGAATCCTATCCACAAATTCGTTCACCACGGCCAAAATCGTAGGCATCAAACCCAAAAAAATTCTGGAATGTCTGGGTCATCGTAAAGTAGTCGTCGTGGCCGGATTCCAGGGCATGAACGCCGAGGGCGAAATCACGACCTTGGGCCGAGGCGGCTCGGATTTGACCGCGGTGGCCCTGGCCGCGGCGCTGGGCGCCCGGGCCGCTGAAATTTACACGGACGTCGAAGGCGTGTATACCGCGGATCCGCGCCTTGTCCCTTGGGCGCGGCGAGTTGAGCGCCTCTCGTATGACGAGATGCTCGAACTCGCCGGAGCCGGCGCTCAGGTCATGCAGTCCCGTTCCATTGAAATGGCCAAACGCTACAATGTTCCCATCTGCGTCAAATGCAGTTTTAACAATCAGGAGGGCACGTGGATCATGAAATCGTCATCTAAAACTAAAAGCTCCGCCATGGAAGCTCCCCTCATCTCAGGCGTGGCTCTTAATAAAAGCCTCGCCAAAATTACCATCCAAAAAGCGCCGGACAAACCGGGCGTCGCCGCGATCATATTGCGCGAGCTGGCCAAAGACGCCATTGCGCTCGACATGATCGTGCAGTCCGCGGCCCTGACCGATGGGACCAATCACATCTCAATCATGGTCGAACGCGCCGCGAGTCAAGCGGCGCAGGCGGCCCTAAAGCGCGCCGGGCGCGAAATCGGCGCCGGGCGCATCGATGTGGATGAGTCCTGCGCCAAAATTTCCGTTATCGGCGCAGGTCTCAAAAATGACTCGGTGATCGCGGCTAAAGTTTTCGACACCCTGGCCCGCCGGCGCATCAATATCCAAATGATTTCCGCTTCCGACATCAAAATCGCCTGTGTGATCGCCGAGCGCCAAGGCCTCGACGCCCTGCGAACCCTTCACGACGCCCTCGGCCTGGGCCGAAAAAAAACCGGCCGAGTGGACCGGCGCATCTGATATTACACCCATGCCGATTATTTGGACTTCGCGAAAGCCGATTTTATTTTCTTCCATTCCGTTGAATTTTATAAATCCAGAAAGTACGCCTGATCACAGCGCTTTGAGTGTGGCGCGCCATCCATTGGTTTGAAACCGAACCGAGTATACAGGCGGATCGCTTTCTTTAGGACGTTGGCGGTCTCCAAAACTATTTTTTTGAACCCCAGTCCCCGGGCGTCATCAACGGCGCACCGGAGCATGCGCAGACCCAGGCCTTGCCCGCGTAGGATTGGACTAAGATACATCTTCCTAAGTTGGCAGGCGCTGTCCTGCATCGGATAAAGCGCGAAGGTGCCCACAATTTCGCCCTTTGAGTTCTCCACCACTTTGAAAGCGCCGCCCGATCTCAGATAAACCTTCTCAATGTCGTCGAGGTCGGCATCCTCGGCCATTGAATCATAGCGCAGGCCGTGCTCTTGTAAGAGACGCGAAACCAGCGCGATCACCGCCATCCCATCTTGATTGGAGGCCGTGCGAAAATGAAAATCTATCACGTTTTCTTGATTAATTTTTAAATTAAATTAGGCAAATCAGAAGAACGGTTCCGTTAATTCTTTGCCGTTCCCAATCCTAAACCTAAAAAGTTATTTAGATCGAAGAGAGCTTAGGTCCAACAGCGGCATGGAACCGTTGCCTAGGATGATTTGAGGCATTTGGCCGTTCCATTTGTCCACGGCCAGTTTCTGAACCTCAACTTGTCTGAGTTGAATGAGTTGCGGGGAAACAGCCTCTCGTTGCATCCGCAAGGCCTCGGCCTCGGCGCGAGACGTGGCTATTTTTTGCTCGGCTTCCACCCTGATCCTATCGAGATCGCGCTTAGCCTTGAGCGCCTGCTGTTCAGCAATCTGCTTGGATTCGATGGATTCCGCAAATAACCGCGAAAAATCGAAATCAGTGATGTAGAGCTCTTGCACTTTAATATGAGCGAACGCGACCTGATGCTCCACTACTTCGCGGATCAGTCTTTTGACATCATCGCGCTTGGTGATTAACTCTTCAGCGGTGAATTTCGCCGTTACCTGCTTTAAGGCTTCGTGGACAGCGGGACTGACCACTTTTTCCGAATACCCCAAACCGAAATCACGGTAAATAGCCGGCGTTTCACTGGGAATGGGATGAAAGTTTAAGGCGACCTTGGCATGGACGGTTTGCAAATCTTTGGACTGGGCGGTGGCGTCATAAGTGTCTTTTTGCACGCGCACGTCCATTAATGTAATTTGCTGGACAAAAGGGGTGATAAAATTAAACCCTTCGCCCAATGGCACCGGACGAACCCCCTTCCTTAGAATGTCATAAACCACGCCCCTCTGGCCGGCGGGCACAACGACAACAGCGTCATCGGCTATCGTGCCCGCCAACGCTAGTATGAATAAAATCGCCGCGTAGCGAAACAAAAAAACCGAAAATTGATTCCAAAGAATCCCATGTCTCACGTCAAGCCATTGCTCTTTTTTAAGAATTAAAAGAACAGCGGCAATAATGGCGGCAATTGCAAAATACATCAGCCCCTCCTATGATTTTTCCAGATGAAGACGGTGACGCCCACGGCCACGGCGCCCAGAATCAATCCCAACTCAGGATTTTTAAAGCGCAACATTAAAATCAAGGCAATCACAAAAACAAGGGCCGTCGCTATAGCTTTATCCGTTGTTTTAAACCCCCCGTTGCCGCTCACATGCGAAGGCTCTTCATCATGGCCGTTGACGCCCAAGATTTTTTTAATCCATCCGTTCTTTTCTTCATTCATCGGTGTCTATTCATTGTAAGAAATATATACGGACAAATTTACAACCTCCCCCCAACTTTACAACCCGACCCCCCTTGACGCAAACCCGTTTTGGGGTGAAAGTTAATGGTTGTCGTAAAGTGACCGCCACGAAACGGCAAACCTGATCTTTGAAAGGCAGGGGCGCGAAGCCAAGGGCCCGACAGACAAAACTCCAGTCCGCTTTGGACTCCCCACAAAGCGGCCGGTGTAAACGCTCGGGTAGCCTGGCTGCCGATGGCGAGCTTGGACGAACCGAATGCAAGCCAATGAGCCTAGGTAATAGACGGTCACAAAACGAAACGAGCGTTTCGTACTTTAAGGAAGGGACGAAGTCCCGGTTTCTAGCCGGGTTATCTTCTCTTCTTTCTTTTATTGCCTCATTCACCTTGCCCCTGTATGCCGCCGGAACCAATGGCGCTGAATCCCTTTTAGCCGGCATCGGCGCCCGGCCCTCGGCCCTGGGCGGCGCCTACACGGCCCTGGCCAATGACCCGCTGGCCCTCGCGTACAATCCCTCCGGCTTGGCCCGAATAAAACGGCCCATGCTTTCCTTAATGCACAGCGAATGGCTTGAGGGCTCTCAAATGCAATTTGCCGCGCTGGCTCTTCCTAGCAAAGCCGGCGTTCTGGGGTTAAGCTTCTACCGCATGGACATGGGACAATTCACGGGACGCGACAGCGCGGGACGACTGAGCGATGACTTTTCAGCCGGCGACTTGGCCGTTAGCCTGGGCATGGCCCGGCAAATTCATCCGAGAATTCTCGCCGGATTCAAACTTTCCTATTTTCAAGAGTCCCTCGCTGGCTACAAGGCCGCCACCTACTTCGGCGATTTTGGAATTATGCTGGCGGCCAACAAAAAACTGACGTTTGGCGCGGCCATTCAAAACGCGGGACCGGGCCTGCGATTCATCAACGAGGTCTCAAAACTGCCGCTCACTTACGCCCTGGGAGCGGGTTTCAATCTCGGCGGCATCCGCCTCGCCGCGGATTACAAAATGAGGCCCGGCGAAAAATCCCACGAACTGGCGGCTGGCGTAGAACTCGCGCCGGCCGCAGGAGAATCCTCCGGCCGTCCCTTGGCCCTGCGCCTGGGCTATCACGGATTAGAAAGCGCGGGAGCTTCGGCCTTAGGCGGACTCGGAGCCGGATTCGGCTTAGCGCTCGGCGCTATCGGCTTGGATTACTCGTTTCAACCGTTCGGACTTCTTGGCAATGCGCATCGAATGAATTTGACGATTAAATTTTAGGGGAGAATGACACAATGGAAAAAACTGAAAAT
The DNA here is from genome assembly GCA_964357255.1 of uncultured Elusimicrobia bacterium. GTDB lineage: Bacteria > Elusimicrobiota > Elusimicrobia > JACQPE01 > JACQPE01 > JBBTIS01. The sequence goes on along the minus strand of CAYHKQ010000042.1, from coordinate 4,210 downwards.
CGAGGACGAAAAACAAATTTTTTTCTTTTCTTGGGATCGCTCACGTTGATTGGGCTGCGCCCGGACGTTGTGGCTCTTGATGAGTCCGCGCCAATAGCCGCTCAAAACCCTCCACAAGTCACGGTCCCGCAGGAAAAAGACATCATGCCGGCCGGCGCTTCGCCCCAAGAAAGCCCAGCCGGCGCGACCGCGGTTGGAGCGCCCGCGAACGGCTCTTTAGAGCTTTGGGTCGAAAATCAAGGCGGCAAAATCGAAACGGACAAGTCCAAGGCCGCGACCCCGGCCCTCGATCTCCTCGATGCCATGCAAGCCGAGGCTTCGCCGCAAGAAGAAGCCGAATATCATGGCGACGCGGACCCGGCCATTCACGCTCTTGAGGAATTGATCGAGGATAGCATCCCCGGCCTTAACGACCGAGGCACAAGAAAAGAAAGGCGATTTTTTAAAGAGCATAAACTCGAACTCGAAATTGACCGCATGAGCAAGGACAAGCTCCTGCGCTCGCCCCAACCCGATCAAAACAAAAAAAACGGACCGGAAAAACAAGGGCAAAAACTATGAATAAGCGGTCGAGTGTTTTAAGGAATTTCCTTATTTCACTGATCTGCCTAAGCGCTTATCTGCCCAACCGCTCCCCCCTTTTAGCGCTCGTCTCCACCGGCGCCACCTACAACAATATCCTTGTCAATAACTGGAACTACCAATTCAAAATCGTCTTCGGCGGCGACTACCGCATGATTCCCGGGCCATCCGCGGCGATCGGCGAATTGCGGCCGGATTACCCGGGCCTGGAAGTCGCCACGGGCAATGAAGAATACCATCCCTTAGGCGATACCACATCCGACGGGCCGCTCGGCCGATGGTTCTTGTTTTCCTCCAAAGGGGACGTCATCTGGTGGAAAGACACTGAAAACGACGAGGCTCACTCCTCAATCAATCTCGCGGACTTAAACGGCGACGGAACATCCGAAATCATCGGGGGCACCACGTCCGGCAACGAGGTTCAGGCCATCCATCCTTTCTCTCAATGGGTCTGGGCCAACCCTTATAACGGCCATGTCCTGTCCACGCCGGCCACGGCTCGCATGGGCAATAACGAATGGCGGGTTTTCGCCGGATCGTTTGATTATTCCGTCAAGAGTTTTCGCGGCGCCACCGGCCAAATCGCCTGGCGTTTTGTCACGCGCGGACCCATCTGGTCCACCGCGGCCATTGGCGACACGGACGGCGACGGCGCTAAGGAAGTGTTGATCGGCTCGGATGACGGCTATCTTTATTGCCTGGGCGCTAGCACCGGGGCCTTTAAATGGAAAGTCAACGCCGGCGAGTCCCTGCGCGCCTCGGCCGCGCTGGCTGATTTAAACGGCGATGGGCGCCGGGAAGTCATCATTGGAACCCCATGGATTTCCAGCGGAACGCTCCTGGCCTTAGACGGCGCCACAGGGGCAACGCGCTGGAGTTTCGCCACCGGCGGCTCTATTATTTCCTCCCCGGCTATCGGCGACACGGACGGCGACGGCAAACCGGAAATCGTGTTCGGCTCAGGGGACGGCAAAGTCTACTGTCTCAACAGCGATGGCTCGCTCAAATGGAGCAGGGATTTAGGTTCCCCGATTTACAGTTCCCCGGCCCTTGCCGCGCGCGGCCCTGGACCACGCCTCGACGTCTATATCATCACCTTCGCGGGATATCTCACGCTCCTTCAAGGCGACAATGGCGCCTTCCTTGATTCCTTCAAGGGTTCTTACACATCGGTTTCCTCGCCCGTTGTGGGCGATGTTGACGGCGATGGAAAACTTGAAATTTTCTTCCAGGACCGCTTCGGCGACATCAATAGCATGAGAGGCGACCGGTTCTGGAGCGTCAAGGACACGCTGTCCAATGTGCCGCCCTTCTCGCGCCCCTGGCCCATGTTCCGGGCCAATCCAGCGCATACCGGAGTTTATGCCGACGCCCAAGCGGATCAATTTCTGGTCAAATCCGATCTTGAGCCGCCCCACATAAGCCATACGCCAATGGCCGCGACCGTGGCGGACAATAAAAATTTAATCATCGAAGCCAAAATCACGGACAATGCCTCAGTCGCCATCGCGGGACTCACCTTCTGGCAGGATGGAACGTCAAAATACTACACCATCCCGATGTTCGCGCTCGGAAACGCAAAATTCCGAGCGTTGATTCCAGGTTACTATTTGCAAAGCTTAAAAACCAAAAAAGTCAACTACTTCATTGACGCAACGGATGAGGCCGGCAATTACCCCCCCACCGGGCAGACCCCCGGCTCCCTGGCCGCGCCTAATGCATTTAGCGTTTACGACGTAACCCTGCCCACCGCGACCATCGGCACGCCCATGCCCAATCAGATCATCGGCAAAAACACGCCTCTAGGCGGAAATTTCCAGCCCCAAGACGTGGCAAAAATCCAAATGTCCATCAAAGAAAACTCCGGCGGATTGTCTTGGGGGCCATCGGGATGGCAAGCCTCGGCGAACTGGTTTAACGCGCAAACCATCAAATCCATCACTTCCGCCTATGACAGCTTTTACGGTTATTGGCAACATAGCATCTCGACCGTGACCCTTGAGAGCGCAAAATCCTACGAACTCAAAGTCCGGGCCATAGACAGTTCCGAAAATGTTCAAAACCCGGTCCCAAGCGTTTCCTTTACAGCGGACAATAACGGGCCGAACGTCACTTTTGATCTCCCAAAAAACGGCGCCACCTATTACAATCAAATCTCATTGTCCGGCAACATCACGGATAATTTGGCCGGTCTCTGGTACATGTATTTCATCATCAAGGATCTCGACAACTCCCAAATCTGGAGCGGAAGCAATTGGCAATCCCATTACGCCTACATCAAACCCGCGCTCACGGGAAACGCCTGGACCCTGGAGACGCCGGCGTGGATTCCGGGGCATCATTACGAGGTTCTAACATACGCCATTGATAAGGCCTATAACTGGTCCACGATGACGACAAAATTCTTCATCAGTTCCACCAAGCCGCCCTCGCCGCAAAATTTCACCTCAGCCTGGAATTGGACCGACAAGGACGAGCTTGAAATGAATTTGAGCTGGCAAGCCCTTGAAGATACGGCGCTGATTGGATCCTACCGCGTCTATTGCCTCGATCCCGGCGCCACAGCCTGGCGGCTCGCGCGGGAAATCCCGGTTGGATTTTCAGGAACGCTGGAGGAAAACGCTCCCGCTGAAACCATTCGCGTCACAAAAGACGCGAAAGGGCGTTTAACGTACGCTCGCCGCCGCTCCTCAATGGACTGGCCCATAGGCGTTAGCAAGGCCTATGTCGTGTCCGTAAGCATCAACGGCTCGCTGGGGGACCCCACCGTGAGCAAAAGCCTGGTCCAGGCCGGGCCGCTCGATATTGCCTGGGTCAAAGGCGCTCCCCCGATTGCCGCGTGGACCGGACCTCTCGAGAACCAAAGCGGACGCATGAACTTTAAATTTTTTAACCAACCATCCTCGGGCCCGGTGGCGGAAAAAACTATTGAAAATTTCACGGGATCGAGCGCCGTGATTAATCCTCTCGACATCGGCATGGCCACGGCCACGCTTAAACTGGGAGCCACCTATTATCTCCAAGCCGTCAAGACAACGAAAAACTCCGAGGGTGCAGTGTCCGTGAGCATGAGCCGGGCCAAACGCGCCTTCATCTTCAGCAGTATCGCGCCCGTCTCCAAAATTCTCTGGCCCCTGGAAAACGGCGTCGTCAAAACCCTGCCTGCCATCTCCGGAACCGCCCAAGGCAAGGGCACGGCAATCTCCCTGGTAGAAATTCAAATTCAAAGCTCAAGCTCAACGCCAAGCATCTGGACCAGCGGCGGATGGGGAGGAATAAACTGGCTCACGGCCCTTGGCAAGGAAACCTGGACCTTGGCGCTAGAGAGCGCAACCTTAAACGACGGCCTCTACTCGGCGGTTTCCCGTGCCAAAGATTCCCAGGGCGTCCAGGAAGAAAATCTCTACCCTGCCCACTTCATATTCGATGCCACGCCTCCTCAATCAAACCTTTCATTAAAAGGCGTGATGGGCTTAAATAATTTCTACATCAGTAGCGTCACCGCCTCTTTGGCCGCCATTGACGCGACGTCCGGAGTCGAGGCCGCGTTCTATCGGACCAAGGCCATGGCCGAATTTATCCCCTACATTCAGGCCCTGGGGATAGGAGAAGGCGAAACAACCCTGGA
>CAYHKQ010000041.1:0-22432 GCA_964357255.1 uncultured Elusimicrobia bacterium | reverse complement strand
TTCATTCGATGTTATGAAAGATATGGGTAACGATGAGGCGAAGGCGGGGGTCCAGGCCTGGATTCCCTATCAGCGCCTCTGGCGCCCCAAGGTGCCGCGAGCTCTGCGAACGGCCCGCTTTCGCGGGAATGACGGCAAAAGGAACGACGCACCTGAATAGTTATGTTTTTTCCGCTAACATTGAAACACTGTATTTTTGCATGAAACCGCCCTTTTGTCTTGGGCCTAAAGTCCTAAAATTCAAGGTCCTCAAGTCCTATCGCCAATAGGGTCTAAAGACTAAGAACCATATAAATTTCATATCTTTAGACCCTTGCGCCTGAGTAGCTACAAAAATTTGTAAATTTCCTTTATGCGGCTTATTAAAAATGAAGGGCTGACCTTTGACGATGTCCTTCTTGTGCCACAAAAAACCTCATTGGCCTCGCGGCAGGAAGCCCAAACCACCACCCGGCTGACGCGTCGGCTCACGATCAACATTCCCATGATTTCGGCCAACATGGACACCGTCACGGAATCCACCATGGCCATTGCTATGGCGCGCCTGGGCGGCATCGGCATCATACACCGCTACATGAGCATTGAAGACGAAGTCCGACAGGTGGAAAAAGTCAAACGCTCGGAATCCATCGTCATTGACGAGCCCTACACCATCGGCCCGCAGGAAACAGCGGCCTCGGCGCTGGCCATGATGAAGCGACATGGCGTTTCCGGCCTTTTAGTCACCAATAGTCACGGCATCCTCGTTGGAATTCTCACCACGCGCGACACGATTTACATTGACCGACCGCAAGAGACAAAGGTCGCCCAAATCATGACCTCAAGGGAAAAATTAGTGACGGGCAAACGCGGAATTAAACCAGAAAAAGCCAAAAAACTTTTGGAAACCCGGCGCCTTGAAAAACTTCCGCTGATTGACGAATCAGGGCGGCTGGCCGGTCTTGTCACGATTAAGGATATTGTGGAGAAAAAAACGCTTTATCCCAAGGCCGTCAAAGATCCCAAAGGCCGGCTCTTAGTAGGCGCGGCCATCGGCGTTAAGGGGGATTACCTCGAACGGGCCGAAGCCCTGGCCGGCGCGGGTTGCGACGTTCTGGTTTTGGACATCGCCCACGGCCATGCCACCTACGCCATGGACGCCGTCAAAAAAATCAAATTGCGCCTGGGCGCGGAAACCCAGCTCATTGCCGGCAATATAGCCACTTATGAAGGCGCCAGAGACTTGGCCCGCGCCGGCGCTGACGCAATCAAGGTCGGAGTCGGTCCCGGGGCCACCTGCATCACCCGCGTTGTGGCAGGCTCCGGCGTGCCGCAGTTAAGCGCCATCATGGACTCAGCCCGCGTCACCAAAGAGAGAGGCGTTCCCATCATCGCCGATGGGGGCATCCAAAATTCAGGGGACGTGGTCAAGGCCCTGTCCGCGGGCGCTTCCTCGATCATGATCGGTTCGATCTTAGCCGGAACCGAGGAAAGCCCGGGCGCCACCATCATCCGCGACGGCATCAAATATAAAATTTGCAGGGGCATGGCCTCCCTCGGCGCCGCCTTTGGCCGCGCCGAAGCGCAAGGCGCGCGGCTGGAGGAAGACGCGGCCGAACAGGTGGTGGCCGAAGGCGTCGAAGCCATGGTCCCCTATCGCGGAAGCTGTTCGGAAACAATCAGCCAACTGACCGGAGGACTGCGCTCCGGCATGAGTTACTGCGGCTCAAAAACTATCCCCGAACTTTGGAAAAAAGCCGTCTTTATGAAAATTTCCCACGCAGGATTTCTGGAAAGCCGTCCTCACGACTTAAAAAAAGCCTGAGTTTTTAAGCTTTATCATGACTCCGAGGACGGCCAGGGCGCCGAGAATCGCGTTATACTCGCGGTTATGAAGCCATTGTTCCAAAGAAAAAGCTCCGTGAATTTCAGGCAAAGGAAAAAAACGGGAAGGCCAAAAACAGGGAATCCGGCTCACATAGCCGGCCCATTCATTTGGAAATAATCTGGCCATTTTCTCCTCTTCCGCGACTACTGTCCAGCGATAAACGGAGCTAAAATAAATAATAAAAAGTAGCCATAAAATTGCCGTAGACCAAGGCCGGACAGGACAGCTAAAGACAAGAAGAATTCCGCCGGTCAAAATCGCGCTTCCCAAATATAAAGGATGCCGGCACAAGGCGTAGGGACCATCCATTGAAAGCGATCTGTCCTTATGGATATACCCGGCGGCCCAGCTTCGTAAAAATAATCCCGCCCCAACAAGAACGCCGCCCGCTCCGATAAAAACCCAATGGCAAGGATGCGCCAAAACAATCACGCCCGGCGCCAACAAAAAAGCCATGCCCACCCTGCGCCGCATCAACCAATTTTTCATTTTAATAGCACGAGTCATGCAAATTGATTGAACCCGCTCGTCCTGAGCTTGTCGAAGGATGAGCCAATCCCTTGGTCAGGCTCATGGTTCGACAAGCTCACCATGATCGGGCGTATTTTGCATGAGTCGTGTTAATAGAAAGTATCGCATGTTTACTCAGCGCTCTACAATGCCATAAAGTCCGCTAAAATACACCTTGATGGGCAAACGCTTCGTCTCTCTTTTATTCTGGCTTTGCGCAGGGGCTCTGCCCGCGCAATCCTTTGAACTCTCAACAAGCCCCGTAAACTGGGGCGGACACCTGATGATCCGCTACGGCGCGGATCAATCCACGGGATCTGTTGACACGTTGAGCCTCCGGCAAGCCTATCTCCAGGCGTCTTATCAATTCGACGAGCGTCTCAACGCCCAAATCGGATTCTTCGCCGACAAGTTTGGTTCAGCCAAAGAAGCGCTCCGAACGGCCTTCTTGGATTGGCGAGCCGCTTCCTTCCTGCGCCTTAACGCCGGCCGGATTATTTTGCCCACAAGCCGCGAACACGCGAGCCTGCTCTCGGATCTCGAATTTATTAATCGTTCCCGCGCGGTATCGGAACTTTTTAAAAACGAACCGGCGGGTTCCGACTTGGGGCTAAAAGTCCTCGGCCGTGTCAAATTCTTCGATTATGCGGCGGCTATGGTCAACGGCGCCGGGGACAACGTTGCCGACGACACGCAGGCCAAAACCGTGGCCGCGCGCCTCGCCGCGAACTGGCCTGAATTCGGCCTGGCCGGCTACGGCTATTTTGGCGATCAAGCGTCCGGTCCCGACCAGACGGCCGTTAAAAACCGATGGGGAGGGGAAATGCGTTTGGGACCCCCTGAATTCCCGATCCGCGTGGAATACCACAGGGGCCAAGACGGCGGCGTCCATAGCCTGGGCTGGTTCATCCAAGCCGAAACGATCCTGCCTTTATTTTCTCAAGAAGCTTACGAAAAACTCGCCTGGCTCAGAACGGTCCGCCCCGCGCTTCGCTTCGAGCGCTGGGACCCGGACATTCATCAACAAAACGACAAGGAAAGCGTCGCAAACTACGCCATCAACTGGTATCCCACGGCCAGCCTCAAAATCGGCGTCGAATACAACGACAGGCGAGAAGAAGCCCAAGCCAAACAAATCTCCAATAACGCCTTCGCGGCCCATATTCAAGCCAAGTTTTAACCGCAGAAATTGCTCACCCGAAAGGGATCCAGCGCGCATGGACCGCCCGGCGAGTTTTGCTAAAATAACAGCGCCAGAGCGTCTATTGCCTATGCCCCAAAACTTTTTCAAAGGAACGCCTTTTTCCGATGGAATTGGTCTTTTCCCGGACAGCGATCTCTTGCGGACCATGATCATCGCCCGGCGAAAAGATTTTGAGACTCTTTTTGAGGGCTTTAGCTCTCTCAAGGCGATCACCTACGTCGCTTCGCCGGAACTTCTCCTGGAATTTTTCGACAAACGCGGTTATGGCGAGGTTGAAATCCTTGTGGGGGAAAACTTGTCCGAACCTTACCGCCAGACCCTGGCCCAAAAAGGCCCTGACGTAGCGACCCTGCTTGCCGAGCGCGTCTTGGATGGAACCCTGCGCGTTTGGGTTCCCAGTCGCACCATCCACACCAAGCTTTATCTGCTCGGCAGGCCGGATATGTGCCGGGTCATTGTCACAAGCGCCAATCTGACCGAAACAGCGCGAAGCGCAAAAAACCAAATCAATTACGCCTGGTACGCCGATCTGCCACACGGCCATCCGTGGCTCCTCAAGACAGAAGCGGACTTTAGCAAGCATCTCGAAGGTTGCGAGCTTTTCATGGGCGACCTGGCGGAATTGGTCAAACAGGGAAACGGCGAAAACCGAAAAGAAATCATTGAGTTCTGGCTTAAGGGCACAACGGCCAACGAATTGGAGAACGAAACAAAAAAAGTCCTCAACCAAATCACTCTGCAAGCCCTCTCGCCCCAGCAATTTTCTCAAGAAGCGGTGTTTACCGTCACTCTCCCCGACGCCCCCGCCGCGCGCCGGGAAATAGAACGCTATCTGGCCCCCCTTAATCCTTCCATTACCGGACGCGAAGCCCGCTTAAATGCCCCCGGCTTTATTCGCTATGTTCAGGATTCCCAAGGCATTCCGTTGTTGCGTGTTGACCGAGAAAAAAAAGAACTGCGCATTGGATTCAACGGCACGGTTGAGCCACTCGCCCAAACGCCTGCCGAGCCTGCCGTTGTGGCCAAATCCTTAGAGCACATCGAGGAGTATATCAGCATGGTGGAGGAAGGCCAGTCGCCCGACCCACGCTTCGCCAAAACCAGCATGTTCGAGGCCCTGCTGGCTCTCTTTTGCGCCCCCTTTGCCAACGAATACCTCAAGGCCAAACGCAGTCACTACGGAGCCATTGATTCACGAGGACCGCGCTTCCTCTATATTTATGGACCTTCCCAAAACGGCAAATCCACCTTCCTGCGTTTTGTCCTAAAACTCATCAGCGGACATTCTTTGGAGCCATTAAACGGCGGCGACTTTACCAAAAGAAAAATTCTTGGCGCCGCCTCCATCGGAACGGCGTTCCCGTTGGTCTTCGACGATCTCGTCCTGTCCCAACGCTGGGGCCTTTTTGAGGAAACTCTTAAATCTTATTGGGAAATTTGGTGGAGGCCGGATTGCCCCGCCCCCCAAATCGTCATCGCCTCCAATATGTTCGCCCTGAGAGAATGGGCCAAATCCCGCATCAAGCGCGTTGATTTTGACGTTCATTTCGCGGCCACCGGCGCGGGCAAAGAAAAATTAGCGCGGCTCTTCGCTTTTGAGAACCGATTGTTCACCTGGTTTTCCCGGCTCTATCTGGATTATCTCGAGGAGCCGAAAGTTCGCCTCGAGGATGAGCTTGACTTAGGCCGCAAGGCCCTGAGCGCCCTTTACCAGCACAGCGGCCGCGCCTTGCCGGACTACTTTCCGGCGGAGCCTATCGAAAAACTCTATGACCCTGGGCAAAGAGCGTGGGGGGACCTTGTCTACCGCTTAAAGAAAGGCCGAATAGGGTGGGAGGGCGACCGCGCCTCGGTTTCTTTTGCCGATGACCTTCAGTACTACGAAATCAAGGAATACGAAAGTTATCTGCCCCAAACCATCAAACATCGCCGCCGAGGCAAAGCGTTGGTGATCGAAAGCCCTAAAGAATTCCGCGCCTGGCTCAAGCTGGCCGCCCCCAAGCCTCGCGGCTTATTTGAGCGCATCTTCAAATAATCAACACAATTGATCCCTGTCGAAAAAAAACCTTGAACTGAGTCGGATTTGCTGTTATCCTTCCTTGAGGAAAGGGAGGAAAAATAATGCTTTTATGTCGGATCAGCGCGGTTGTCAAAGCGCTTGTCGTTATAGTCATTTCATTTATGATTTGGGCCTGCCAGTACAGCCGCCATCGCCATCATCACGACGAAGGGGACAATGACTTCCAGCATGGCGACATCTACAATGAAAACGAACGGCACCGTAGCCGTCAACACTATTGACCTTTTTTTAACGCCTCCTCCAAAAGTGTTTTGGCAATAACGCGAAGGGCCAGGATTTCCTCGGCGCCTTCAAAAATAGAAAACACGCGTCCGTCCACAAAATAGCGCGACACCGCGGCTTCCTCGGCATAGCCCATAGCGCCGTGAATCTGGGTGGCCTCGCGGGTGATCCACTCGGAAATTCTGGAAGCCAGGAGTTTGGCCAAGGAGGCTTCCATCTGGCCGCGGCCTTGATCGAAAAGCCGGGCGACTTGATAGGAAAGCTGGCGGCTCGCGGCAAGCCACGCGGCCATCCGGACCAGTTTCCATTGAGTTAACTGGAACTCAAAAACCGGCTTGCCGAAAACCTTGCGATTGAGCGCATAATTAAAGGCTTCTTCAAGCGCGGCCAGGCTCACGCCATTAGCCCGGGCCGCGGTTTGCAGGCGGCCTCCGGCAAAGCCTTCCATCTGGAGATAAAACCCCCTACCCAATCCCTCACGGCCGCCGACTAAATTTTCCAGGGGCACGCGGTAGTCGTCAAAAACTACCTCGAAGGTGTGCATACCGCGATACCCGATGCAGGGAATCTGGCGGCCGGAAATTTTACCGCCTCCGGGCTGAACGTGCTCAAAACTTCGAGCGTCAAAGGCCGGCTTCTCCACGATAAATAATGATAGGCCCTTGTGCTTTTTCGCGCGGTCAGGATCCGTGCGCGCCAAAACAAGGAGGATTTCCGCCCGGCCCGCAAACGTGCACCACGTCTTGAGTCCTTGAAGAATCCAGGCCCCATCTTTTTCGACGGCCTTCAAGGTGATCCCGGCCACGTCCGATCCATAATCCGGCTCCGTCGCGGCCACGCAAACCATTTTTTGCCCGGCGGCAATCATAGGAAGCCACTTGGCCCGCTGTTCCTCAGCGCCGCCTTTTAAGAGCGCCTTGGCTAAAATCTCCGGCCGCGTCACAAGCGAGCCGGCGCCGCCGAGAGAGACCCGCGAAAGCTCCTCTGTCGCCAAACACATGGATAGATTGTCCGGCTTCGCGTCGTCCTGGAATCCTCCGTAACGCTGAGGAATAGAGAGGCCGAAACAACCCATCTCGGCCAACTCTTTGACGATGGACTCAGGAACGAGCAAATCCTCGCGATGAATTTTTTCTGCCAACGGTTTCACCCTGGTTTCGGCGAACCTACGAAAAAGCAGGCGAATTTCCTCTTGTTCCGGAGAAAGCCCGAAGGAAGGAAAACGTTGCCCCAGCACGCGCGCCGTGGCCGCGTAAAATTCCGGCGAAAGGATTTGACCGGCCCACTCTGCAAAAGCCTGTGGCCGCCAGGAATCCGCGCCAAGGCCAAATTCGACTAATCGGAAACTGACCCTAGCCGAAATGTCCGCTAAACATTCGGCCGTAAAAAAGACGGCCAAACGCCGCTCGATTTCCCCGCCGCCGCTTTCGGCCAAGGCCAAAAAAAACTTGGCCGCTAAAATTTCAGCCGCTATAAAAGAAAGGTCATAAGCCGCCAACTGATGCTCGTCAATTTTTTCAACGGCCAGTTGCCCGTGAACGGAGCAAACGTTTGCCAGATGCGCCGCTACGGCCTTTTGGGTCAACTCCGCGCTCCCAAGCGCGTCTTTGGCTTTATCGAGCGATACAGCGTCAACCAAAGCCGCGCTCACTTGCGGCGCTTTGCTTGAGCCGTTAGAGAAGATTCTTCGGCCGGATTCGTGACGGAACTCTTAGACTCGGTCGGGTCCGCCAAGATTTTTGTGACCTCGCCCCTGGCCGCAATTTCACCGCTTTCCTTAACCACGTCAATGACGATCTTAATGAGCGTTTTGCCGGATTTGGTCGCCCCAATCTCGCTCACAGCGGCCCGGGTTTCAAGAATATCCCCTGGGACTATAGGCAAGCCAAACTCCATGGCCTTGAGACCCGCCAAAACAAAGCCGGGAGCGAAAAGAGCCGAGGTGTGCCCGATCGGCCCCAAGCAGGCAAGGCGTTCTAAGTGCGGATTGCCCGCTCCCCAAAGAATTTCAAAGGCCCTGAAAGTGTCCTCTGTGATTTTAAGGCAACCCGAATCAACCCCCGATGCTTTCAGAGCCGCGCGCTCGCCGACTTGAAATTTAGGCGCGGGCCGAACGGCAAAAGCGGCAAGCCCCTGCGTCCAAAGTTTTGCCCAATGCGGGGAAGAACAAACGCCGGCGCGCCACACAAAATCCTTGGCCGGAACAATCTCGGCCAAGCCCTCGAGCGTCTGCTCTCCATTTTGATTCTTAGCCAAAAACCGCAATTTAATCATTCCGCTGTCCCTGTTTTTCTCCATCACTTCCACGTGGCTTTCCACTAAGTCGGCAATCTTTACCGGCAGTTGAAATTTACCGATCTCAATCGAGGCAATGCGATACCCCGGAGCGAACTCATCCAAACGCGACAAGGCCTGACTCGCCGTCAAAATGCCGTGAGCGATTCTGGCGCCAAAGCGCGACCGGCGGGCGTAATCGTCGTCAAGATGAAAAGGATTTCTGTCTCCCGAAGCTTTGGCGAAAAGCCGGATGTGTTGCTCTTTCATCAGCTGAGCGAAGAGTCCGCTTTTGGCGCCGGGAACCAACTCAACCAATTCAACGAGCGCCTTGCTTTCGCCGGCCAAATCAACCAAAACAAAATTGACCAGCGTGCCGTTGGCGCCGCGCCGGGGCTCGTCATAAACCGGAACCGCCCCACGCTCGCGAAGAGTCCGGCAACTTTGGGCTACGTCTCCCACGACAAACTCGACCTGTTGAATTCCCTCGCCGGAACGAGCCAGGTATTTATCGAGAACGCCTTTGCCCGTGGGCGTTAGAATATCCAAATGCGCCCCTTCAAAATGAATGCTGAATTCCCGCACCATTTGCTCGGCCGGCACGTCGGCCAAATCCGGTTCCCAGCGCCGGCCTCCGGCGACGTCAAGGCCCCAGGCTTTTCGCAACGCCTCAAAACGCTGTTCGCGAACGGCAATGCCGATGGTAGGCGCCGAGCGTAAATCTCTCAGGCCCAGGCGCTCCAACGCTTCCCCTGCTTTAGCGGCCGGCCCCAAGCCGGCCTCATAAATTTTCTTGGCTGATTTTTGACGGATTAAGGATTCGGGGCTCGCGAGATGATCCAAAAGAGGAACGACCTCCTGGCTAAAATACGCCTCCTCCAACGTGCGGAGCTTGGGCTTGGCCACCCCTATTAAAACCGCATTCTTGCCCGTGCCGATGCTCTCTTGCGCCAGGCCGATCTCCTGCGGCAGATAAGCCGCGGCCTCCACAGGACGGATCAAACCGCGCATGATCCAGTCTACAATGGCCGTGGATTCCGCGGGGCTTGCGTAATGAGTCCCAAGAACCGCCTTCTTGGAAAGAACCAAGGCGTTCTGACTCATCCAACCCATGGCCGCATGCCATCTCAAGCGCATGCGGGAGCTGTCGTTGGGATAAGCGATTTGCGTAAAAAATCCGGTGAACATGAGGTAATTTAAAATTTTCTCACCGCGCTCGCCATCCGCCAAAACCAGGGAAATATCGGCATTTAAGGGCCGGCCCGTAGAATCCTTGCCCCAAATCTCGCCGATCGCCTTGCCGAAGGGAATCAGGCATCGGCGCTGATAGGCCTGGAATGTATGGGCCTTGGCCTCATAGTCCGTTGTCTGTTCTTTTGTCGGCTCGTCCGGTAAAATGACCGGGGGGTCGGGCATGCGCTCTAAAGGAATGCCCAGGGAGGCGAGATTGATGACGCCATCTCTTGTTTTTGCCTTGGGCCACCAACCTTTAGCGGCGAGGAGATTGCTGTCCCGAACTTGCCGCTCCTGAGCGGCGTCAAAAACTACCACGATCACATCCGCGTGGCGACGTTTAGCCTCCCCGATCGCGTCCCGAGTCTCGGCCTCATTAGCGCCGGCCACGATCAAGACATGACGCATGGTGGGAACCCTGTAGCGCTCGCGCCGCAATTTGGTCAGCCGTTCGAACATCGCGTCCGTCGGCGTGTCGTGACTCGTGCCGGAAATCTCGATAGCGAACCCGGTCTCTCCTGCGCCGAAATAGGCCACCTGCCCGCCGTAATCCGCAGGGTCCATGGGATCGCCTTCGCGCACGCTAGCCACATGCCGGGCGAACATGGCTTGCCCCGAATAGGCGATAACTTTGTCCAGCGGCCGTTTATTTCCCGTCAATTCCTTGACGATTTCCTTGACGCGGCTGAGATAGGCCTCGTCCGAGTCCATGGCCGTGCGGTTGATATAGGCATGGGCGCCATAAACTTCCTTGGCCTTTTGCCCGCGCTCTTCGCTCGAGACTAGGCCGATAAGCCAGGCATTGCGGGCCCTGGCCGTCTGAAGAGCCGCGGCTCCGGTTGCGCCCACCGCGCCCTCGACTAACAGCACATCGCCCTTTTTCAGATTCAACACATTGACGGCATGTTGCACCGTGGGATAAACCAAACCCACTCCGGCCAAATCTTCAAACATATAAGGGCCGTCCTCGATCTTGACGAATTGCGACCAATCCAGCGCCACCTCCTGGCTGTACGAACCCTCAAGAGGATCCTTGGCTTCATAGGCATGAATGCGAAAACTCCGATGGGCCTGGGCGCTACCGCCCAGAGCCTCGGTGGTGATGACATCGTGTTTGCCGGAGAGCATGATGCCGACGTCGCCCGGCTTGATCGAACCGTGCGCCGCTAATTCCGCTCCGATCTCGCTCACTAAGACCAAGCCGGAACTGCCGCCAACGGTTCCGGATTCCTGATGATATTTAGCCAGGTCAATGGGATAGTCCCGCACTCCCCATTTCCAGTTGGCGTTGATGTCCGCCGCAATCACCGCGCCGCGCATTTGATAGGCGCCAAGCTTTCGTTGGGTGGGAACGATGCCTTCCTCAAAAACCTTTGGCGCCGGGCCACGTATGCCTTTGGGTTTGATCACGGCGCGCTTATACAGACGGGTCCTGTATTGCCCCGACGGTTCGCGAGTCGGCAGACGGCCGAACTGCAAATCTTTCAAAAGCTGAGCCGGGCGGTAGAGAGCGCCGTAGCGCTCGGATAATGCCTCCAGGTGAATCACGGCCTTGTCAATCCCATAGCGAAGCGCCCAGCCGAAAGGCCCGGCCGCATAGCGTTTGGGATTTTTCGTCTTGGCGTACAGCGCCTTTAAAATCTCCCTGTTTTCCTCGTGGCTGATCGCATAAACTCCCGAAGCGAGCCGGACGCCGGCGCCTTTTAATTCCGGGTACCGGGTTCCTAAATCCATAGCCAGGTCAACGTCAGCCACCGAAGCCACTCCTTCCTCGACAATCCGGGCGGCCTCATTGAGCATCGCCAACGGCAAACGCAGGGGATCAAATCCTTCCACCGCTCCGGCCAGTGGCGAGCCGGCTTTCGCTAAAACTTTCAAAAAATCCAAATCCAGGCCCGAACGCTGTCTGGCCAAAAGATCAGCCAAGCGCTCCGTGTCTTCGGTTTTTAGCCCCAGAGCGGCGATAACCTCCATGCTCTCTTGACTGGCGCAAAGCCCCAGCTTAACCAATGCCAAAACATCCCGCTCGCCGACTCCAAGGCCGGCGGCCAGCTTGGCCGCCGCCTCCGGAGCTAAAGTCTCTTTGGGAAAATAATTGTAAAAACCCTTCTGACTTTTATTGCCGTAGCGGCCCAGGCCCAACAATTTTTTAAAAAGTTCGCCTGGCGGCTCGATATGGCCGGCAAAAGACCGGTGTAGATTAGCGATAATGGCCTCGGATACGTCCAGGCCCACAAAATCAAGAAGGCGAAAAGGATCCATCGAATAGCCGAAGTCCAGACTGGCGCTCACGATCTGCTCGAAGCTCGCCTCGCCGCGTTCGAGCAAATTCACCGCCTCCCCCAAATAGGCAAAAAGAATCCGGTTGACGATAAAACCGCGCGAATCCTTAACAAAAATCGGCTCAAAGCCCAATGCCTTGGAGAAGGCCGCGACTTCCTCGATTACCTTGGGGTCGGTTTTGTCCGTGGTTGCAATTTCAAGCAAATCCATCCGATCGGGAGGATTGAACGGATGAAAATTAAGAAAGCGCGCCTGCATTTCCTGGTTTAACGGCTCACAAATTTCAGCCACGCTCAGACTCGAAGCCGTGGTGGCTACAATGGGCAACCGTCCGTCAACGGCTAGGGAATGAAATCCATCGGTCGCCTGGCTCCAGGCGCGCAGGATAGACTGCTTGCTCAATAGCTCTTCCCGGATACACTCAATGACCAACTGCGGCTTGGGCTGGGAGAGCTTGTCAATCAGATTGTTATAATTCGTGTCCTGGATCGTCGTGACATTAGCCAGCCATTTATCCCGCAATTCTTTCATTTGGCGGGAAAGTTCCTGAATTTTAGCTTGGAGCGCTGTTTTCTCCTCGCCCTGGGCTAAGGCCAATTTTTTCTCCAGCGGCCCAAGCCCCACAAATTCTTTAGCCCGGAACTCCAGCGAAGCCTTGATCTTTTTTTCAGCCTTAGCCAAAGTGTCCAAATGCAACGTCGCCAAAAAGACCTTGACCCCATAACGCGCCAAACGCGCCCCCAATGCCGCGCCGATTTCCCCCGCGCCCAAAATAGACACACGCTGGATTGAAAAATTGGAAACTTCCATTCGTCCTCCTAAACTTTTTACCGCGTTCTCGATTTTTTCCTTATCGTTTTAATCAGCCTTGGCCTGGGACTCGGGCCCTGGGTTTGAATGTCAACACCCACGACCGTAGCCTCGTTAGCCTTAGCGTGCTTGCCCAGACGCAACTGAATATACTTTTGTGCGTCTTGGGCTTCAAGGCCCTCTAACTCGTTTAAAAGTTGAGCGGCCTCTCGCTCTAAATTTTCGGTCATGGCCTCTATGTAAAAACTGCCACCCAAGGGATCGGCGATGCCTTCTAAACCAAACTCGTGCTTGAGCAAGGCATGCGTATCCTTGGCCAACTGTTGCGCCCAATCGGACCATTGCGTTAAGTCAACCGGATTTTTACCACCCCTCCCGCTTCCCGCCTCCAGCCTCCCGCCTACTCGAAACGGCCGATCAAAGGGGGAAATCTCAAGATATTGCGCGCCGGACAAGACTCCCTCGAGCGCATGTAAAGCGGCGCGGGCGATGTTATTCCACGGTTTTTGCTTCACCAAGGCCACGTCCGAGGTTCTGCCATAAATACGGAGCTTTAAAATTTCATCGTCCTCGTGAACGCCCAGGCGCTCTTTGAGCGACTTAGCCCAAAGCCGGCGGACTGCGCGGCATTTGGCAATCTCCTCAAAAAAAGGATTCCCCAGAGAAAAAAGCAGGCAAGGCTCGCGAGGTTTGGAGTCGCGAATCTTGGGGAACGACTGAGATAAAGAAAAGGCAATCTCCTCAACCGGCGTGGCGCCGCGCTCACGCCAGAACCAGCCATCAGCTAAAAAAGAAACGAGGGGCGAGGATCGAAGGGTGAAACAAACCAGCTTAGGGAAACATGCTTCGGCGGAAATTCCTCGAGTGTACGGGAACTGGCCGGGTTTTTCCAGGCGCGTGGAATTAACTTTTTTGACATAGGGCAAATCTTGGGGAGTTAAAAAAACTTTTGAGGTTGTCGTAGCGCTCGCAATCCGTCTCGCTTGATCGGCCTTTTTTTGGACAAAGGTCCGCAATCGAGCGTTGAAAACTTTCACGGGAGACGACGGCTCCCACGGCGTCCGGGGGTCGGACGCGCCGAAAACCTTTGTGAGCGTGTCGTTAATTTCGCCAAGAGTCGCCCGGGCTTCAACCGCCCCAACTAAAAACGGCATCAGATTTTTCGAGGGATTTTTGGTCGCATCCTCAAGGAACTTCAGAGCGCGAGCGGCCCGAACGCCGTCGCGGTCGCGGCGTAGCCGTTGAACAGCCAGAGCGCGCTCCTTCTGTCGCTTGGCCGGTGAGCCGGGAGGAGTAAAAATTTCAACGGCAGGATAAAATTTTACGCCCTCGTCGCCAATGTTTTTACCGACGATTTTTCTGTCGCCGGAATCCTCCCGGCATTGCTCGCCATAAGCCTGGGCCTCGATGCCGCCGTTCATCGAGGCCAGCGCTTCCTGGTAACTAGCCGCCTTGGAAATCCGTTCCAACTCCTTCCAAACCTCGGCCTCCAATTGATCCGTCAAATTTTCAAGATAATAAGAACCGCCCATTGGGTCAATGACCCGGGCCACGGCTTTTTCGACGAGAATAATATAAGGCAAATCGATCGCGATCTGCCGGGATAAAGGAGTAGGAATCGTGAACGCCTCATCAAAAGACGTGGTGTTCGTCCCCTGAGGACCGCCGCAGATAGCGGCCAAGGTCCGGACCGCGTCGCGCGCAATATTGAGTTGAGGCTTTTCGGCTCGTAAATCACTGCCGCCTGTGTAGCTTTGCATCCTGAGCCGGCAAGAGCGCTCCAACGTCGCGCCAAAGCCTTGTTTCATGATTTGCGCCCAAATCCGTCGCGCCGCCCGCAGTTTGGCCACTTCCTCAAAAAGATTTTTTTTGACGTTGATAAAAAAACTAAGTTGCGGCGCAAAATCGTCCACGTCCATGCCGGCGCCGAGCGCTGTGACCACGTATTCAATAGCGTTGGCAAACATATAAGCCAGCTCTTGGGTAGCGGTCGCGCCTTTTTCGCGCATATGATAACCGCAAATGCTGATCGTGTTGAACTTGGGCAAGTTCTCCTTGGCCCAGGCAAAAACGTCCCGAACCAAGCGCAAAGCGCCGGCCAAGGGATAAATAAAAGTGTTGCGAGCCAAATACTCTTTTAAAACGTCGTTCTGGATAGTGCCGCGAAGCAGTTTGGAATCCACCCCCTGTTTTTTAGCCGCCGCCGCATAGAAAGCCAGCAAAATCGGAGC
This sequence comes from uncultured Elusimicrobia bacterium, assembly GCA_964357255.1. Taxonomy (GTDB): domain Bacteria; phylum Elusimicrobiota; class Elusimicrobia; order JACQPE01; family JACQPE01; genus JBBTIS01. Next base: position 7,718 of record CAYHKQ010000041.1, on the reverse strand, counting down.
CGTGGCATTAATCGTTTTAGAGACGCCGATCCCTTTGGCCGCAATCTCGGACAAGATGCCACGGAAAACGTCCTCATAGTCATCCAGGCTTGCAATGGAAACTCCGGTCAAGCCCACCTCGCCTTGGGCTAAGGCATGGTCGGGGTCATACCCCATTTGAGTCGGCAAATCGTAGGCGATGGAAAGCCCTGTCACGCCCAAGGCCAATTGCTCACGCAAATATTTATTTAGCTCCTTGCCGGACCCAAAACCCCCGTATTTGCGCACCGTAGGCAGATTGCCCTTCGTGTACATATCAGGATGAATCCCGCGCGTATAAGGAAACTCCCCAGGCCGCCCCAAAGCCCTCTGGTACGTCCCGAAATCAATCTCTTCGATCGCAGGGTCATGCCGATGGTCAAAAAGAAATTCCATCACCCACGATGATTCCAAATTTTTAACCACCCTGCGAAGTGAGTCAAAAATTTTGAGCAGTTACAAAAAACAATAAATTATCGTATCACGGCCCCTAAGACGAAGGCCCTACTCCGACACTCTCCATCCATTCTTCGTGAGACTGTTCCGGGGGTTTAGGTGCGGAGGGCGGAGCCATCGCCTGCTCAGCGTGCCAAGCCTCAGCTCTCGCGTCGCGCGAAGCGGCGTGAGAATAAATGGCAATAATACCCATAACAATGGCCGCGGCAATGCCTGCCCAGGCCACGGCGCCCAAAAAAGCCAAGGCGCCGGCCGAAAGCCCCGCGCCCCAAGCCATCACGCCCATAGCCGCCCCAGCAACGGCCATGGAGGCCAGCGTGCCTCCCATTAGGCCCCAGGCCCGGGACTCATGCGCCTGGGCCCTATCAAGATGCCGCTGAACGTCCGGATGGCGGCTAGGAATATCTACTGAAAAATTCACATCTGAAAACCCTTGCAAAATACCATTGCCCGCGTTGGCCCCGGCTTGAAAGGTTTGAATCAGGGAAACAACAGGGCGTTGGCCGTCAAAAACAGCTTGGAGCGATCCCACCGGATCGCCCTGTGACTGATGCGCGGGACTACCCGCAGTGTTGCCGGGGCCCCGCGATGACGCCCAGCCCGCATGAATCGCCGCCAAAAAAATGAGGGTAGCCAAGCCGGCTGTCATAATTTCGCAATCTCGCAGTTTTATTTTCATAAATCACCTTCCTTGAATATAGATTGACCCAGAAGGAGATCGCTTATCTAGGACTTTGGACCTAATTCTTCAGGCGCCTAAAGTCCCAATGTTTCAGGGACTTTAGACCCATGCTCCTTAAAAATAACATAGAGTTATTTACCCTGCCTCTAAAAACAAAAAACCCCTGCCTTTTGAGCAGGGGCTTTTACGTTTTCGTTTGAATTTTTACTTTAGTAGCGTCTTTTTCAGATAGGTTTTTTCCTCTGTAAACTCGCGCGGTTTTTTTATGGCCTGATTGCGATATACAGCAAGCCCCGTTGCGCCTCCGGCTGCAAAGCCGAGCCCGCCCATAAGCGCCGCCAAGATGACAATAGGTACGCCTGGGGCGCCTGCGGCAAGCGCCGTTAGCAATCCGAACGAAGCGCCCGTGAGCGCTCCCACGCCGCCCCAAATGAACATACCCTTGAGCGCCTGCGATTTCACATACTTTTCCCGATCATAAATGACATAGGAGCTCCGCTTCTGATGCTTCTCGACATTCATGGCTGGGCGCCTTGAGCAATGCTCGATGCCGGATGCTACGTCCCTGGGGCGACTGTTATGCTGGTGGCAACTCTCCCAATCGGGCGTGGTCCAAGTTTTAACCACCTTGTCCTGTCGGTCCACCAGCGCGACGCCGTTGGAATCCGACCGCTTCTTGCCCTGCCCCTGGCCTGCCCCGTCAAAGTTTTTAGCCGCTTTCTGAGCCAATGCTACGCCGGCATCATTGAGATCCGACTCTGAACCGGCTCTAGCCGTCAAAGGCCACGCCAAAAGCGCCAACGAAACTGCGAACAGTGTCTTTCTCATTATTTGTTTTCCTCCATGAATTATGTTTTTTCCGCTAACATTGAGACACTGTATTTTTGCATGAAACCAACCTTTTGTCTTGGGCCTAAAGTCCTAAAATTCAAGGTCCTCAAGTCCTATCGCCAATAGGGTCTAAAGACTAGCGCCACATCAATAATTACCAGGCAAACAAAAAAATGTTTTCTGTGGATTCGTCTTTTCCGAATTTATACTTGCCATAATCGTGATGTGAAATTTTTGGCGGCGCTCGTTCTATTGGCCCCGGCCCAGGCTCAAGCGGACCGATGGCAAACGGTTGATGAGCGATTGCTTATTAGTTCCTCAGACTTCACTCTGCGCCATCAGGACATCGAGGATCCCTTCAAATTTTCTTTAGTGGAGAAATTTTTGGATAAGCCTTTGGGCGCGGCGGAGCGCGCGCGCCTGATGGCCGAGGAAATTCGCGGCTCGGCGGCTCCTTTGGAACTGCTCCGATTGCAAATAAAATATCTTGACCTCGAAGAAAACGCCTTGGCCGGCCCAGGCCCAAGCGCCTTTGACCTGGGCAAACTGCCGGGGAACCGGGAATTTCGCCGGGCTATTCGCAAAATTTTCCTCTCTATGGTCCTGGCTCAAGAGGAGCTTCAAGCCGCGCTCGCAACCCTGCCGCAAAACGCTCGCGAAGAATTGGCTGATTTTCTTCTGCCTGAACTCACGCTCGGCGCGAACAAACTTCCGGTCCTGCAAAGCCCGCGTCAGACGTGGTGGGAAAAGGAGGCGACGCGATTGGACCTTATCAAAAAATACCCCTTGCGCCGTGTTTTGACTGCGGCCAAAGCGCTCGCCAAAACCATTGAGCGGGAACTGCCGGTTCTCATGGAGCATGCCGCCTCGGTCCGCCGCTTGGCGCCGGCTAAAATAACGACCCCGCTTGGAAACGTCGTCGTCGGAACAAATGGAAGAGACCATTATCGAGAACAAGCGTTTCTGATTATTGATCCTGGCGGCGATGATTTTTACGATTCGGAAATTGCCCACGCAAACGCCTCTGTGGCCGTGGCTCTCGATCTGGCGGGATCGGACGTTTATCTAAGCTCAGGCGCAGGTCAGGGAAGCGGCATTTTCGGAATCGGAATTTTAGCGGATGCGCTCGGGGATGACACCTATAAAGCTCAAAACATGGCGCAAGGAGCCGCCTTATTGGGGGTCGGAATTCTATGGGATTTAAAAGGCCGGGACTCTTATCAAGCCCAGGCCTTCGCTCAGGGCGCCGGAGCCTGGGGGGCTGGGCTTCTTTTAGACGGCGAAGGAAACGACACCTATCAAACCGGATATTTCGGCCAGGGCGTAGGGCTTCCAGGGGGCGCCGGCCTCCTGGCGGACCAAAATGGCAACGATAATTACCTGGCCGGAGGCATTAAGTCCGATCCCCGAGGTTGGATGGAACAATACGGCGGGTTCCGCCAAGGCGAGGTAAGCCAAAGCCTTTCGCAAGGTTTTGGCCAGGGATGGCGCGACCGGGCCGCGGGCGGAATCGGGATTTTGTCGGACGCGCTCGGCAATGACGTTTATCAAATTGATTATTTCGGCCAAGGCTCCGGGTATTGGCTGGGCCTTGGCCTATTGGCCGACGGCGCGGGCAATGACCGCTATCTTGCCCGACGCTACGCGCAAGGCGCGGGCGCGCATTTTGCGGCAGGCGTTTTACTGGATGATTCCGGCAATGACGTCTATGCGAGTTGGGCCGTTTCCCAGGGAGCCGGGCATGATTACGCGCTCGGCGTTTTATGGGACGGGCTCGGCCAGGACATTTACGCCATGGACACGGCGGGCTTTGTCCAGCAAGGCGCTTCCAATGCCGGCGGGTTCGGCCTCCTCCTTGACGCAGGCGGCCAGGATCAACACGCCGCCAATCCCTCGGCCATCGGCTCGAGTAGTTGGGATGAAAAACGCCAGTCCCAGGGCATTGGCCTTGTGATTGACGCCGGGGGCGGGCCGGACTGGACCAGCCAGGCTGTTTCCACTAAACCCTGGATGAAACAAGAGGGAGATTTGGGACTGGCCTATTGGGATGAAAACGCATGGAATTTTGGCATGGCGGTTTCCTCCATTAAAACAAACGAACCGCAAAATTCCGCACAACAGATAGGCCAAGAAAATTCCTACCTGGAAAACCGCTTGCAAGCCGCCAAGGCCCTCGGCGGGCGTTCGCAACTATCGGAATATCTGGCTCTAGCCGGCTGGTGGGGCGGCGGCGGATTAGCCCAATCCGAGGCGAAATTTCTGCTTTGGAAAGCGGCTGAACAAAAAAATCTGCCTCAATTTTTAACGCTTCTTGATCCGCATGATGTTTTCTCAATAATGAATCTCGAAGAAGTTTTCGCCCTGTTGGGACCCATGGGAACGCAGGCGCTCAGAGACCGCCTAGCCAAGCTCGATGAGAAGGAACGAAGCCGCGCCCTTTATCTTTTAGGCGATTTAAGAGCCGCGAACTCTGTCGAAGCCATCTCCTTTTCCCTGAACGATCCCTCACCCAAGGCGCGCAAACAAGCGGCCCGGGCCCTGGCCAGAATTGCCGATAAAAGTTATGTCAAAAAATTGGAAAACCTCCTGGCCCTGAGCGAACCTTTCAAATCCCAAGAGGTGGCACAATGGCTCAATGGAGAAGAAAAAATTACAATGCTTCAAATGCTTTTTGGAACTGGATTGACTCAAGACGAATGGCAAAATTATTTTGCCGGTTTGCCCCAAGACCAGGCCCTAATGAGCGCGGCTCAAAAGGCCGCCGAATGGCTAAAGACTCATAACGAACAGTGGCGCGCATGGCTCAAGGGTCGGATCAGAGAACTCAAGGCTCTTGAGAATGCCGCGGCCCCGCTCCTTGCCAAATTTAAGGATTCAGACCGAGACGTGCGGCGCTGGGCTGTGGTGGGCCTGGGCCGCGCCGAGTTCCGCGAACTTTGCGCCAAGGCCCCCGAGTTGCTCCAGGACGAGGATTACACGGTGCGCTTTGCCGCGGTCCGGGCTCTGGCCAAGCTGGGCAGGCCCCCTTGCGCCGAAATCCAACGCCTGGGGGCCGAGAGTTCGGACCCAAAAACGCAGGCCTTGGCCCGAAAGGTCTTAAACGCCCTTCCATAAAAAATGAATTCTACATTGGCGGCTATTCTTCTTTTGGCGGCAGTGGCGGTGAGCGGCTGTGCCGGCCGTCGCCGCGCCTCTACGGCTACCCAATCAACCGCGACCGCTTCGACAAAACCCTCGGCCGAAAACGCGCGCGCCGCTTCCTCCGCGCCGGTCAACGCCGCCGTGGCGCCCGCAACCTTTTACGTCAGCCACGGCGAGTTGAGCGCGCGCTATCTCAACGCCCTCCTGAATGATCCCGGCCTTGCCAAAGCCTACAACGGCTACTATCTCAAACAAAAACAGCCTCTTGCCAAAATTTGGTCCAATTTCAAAAAAGCCGCTGACCAAGTTTTACGCCTTGCGTCCGTCTACCCAGCCGTAGCCGCAGGAGCCGGCGCCTATCGCAGTGTAACCAAAGCTGAAAATCTCGTCAAAAAGGAATTTTCCAACGAAGAAAAAATGGCCTCCGAAGTCGAGCGTGACATACAATCGGCAACCGCCCAAGCGGCCCAGGAAATCGGCGCCCAGGTCGTTATGGACAGCCAGTCAAGCCCCCTGCTCTACCTCAACCCATCCTGGAACCTGACGGACCGTGTTCTCGAGGCGTTAATTCAGATCAAAAAAGCGCAACTCGATGGCACGCTCCCGCCTCATTCAAAACTTTAGGACTTTAGTCCCAAAAAGCAATGGGACTAAAGTCCCTGGATTAAAAACTCCTTTCAATTTACGCTATGTTTAGCAAGGGCAATCATTGTCCTTGCTAAACATAGCGACGGAGGTGTCCTAATGGAAAAAGTGACGTTATGCAAACTTGACGAAAGTTACTGCCCCAGCGTGGAATTACACAAAGACGGCAAAGTGACGATCGGAGAAAACGGCAAGGTAGCCGAGTTAACCAAGAATCAGTGGAATACCTTGGTAGAAAAAATCCTCGACGGCACGCTTTCGAGAATCAGATAATTGGCATCTCAAGGCCCCGTTATCGTCATTCCCGCGCGCTATGGCTCGACACGATTTCCAGGAAAACCCCTGGCTAAAATCCACGAGCGTTCCCTGCTAGAGAGAACATGGCGCATCGCTAAAGCGGTTAAAGGGGCGGCTGAAGTTTATATCGCCACGGATGATGAGCGCATCGCGCGGCACGCCCGATCCTTCGGCGCCGAAGCGCTGATCACCAGACCCGAGTGCCGAAACGGCACGGAGCGCACATGGGACGCTGTTCGCCAATTAAAAACCCGGGCGGAAATTATCGTTAATCTGCAAGGCGACGCGGCGCTGACTCCGCCATGGGTTATCGAGCCTGTGGTTGAAGCCATGATTCAAGACCCGACTGTCTCCTGGGCCACGCCGGCCGCGGCGCTCAACTGGTCCCAGTACGAACAATTGCTCGAAGCCAAAAAAAACGGCAAAGCAAGCGGCACTTTCGTCGTCTTTGAGAGCCGATTCAACGCTCTTTATTTTTCCAAATCGCCCATTCCGTTCGTCCGAAACAAGACGATTAAGACGCCTCCCATCTACCGCCATGTCGGCCTTTATGCCTACCGCCGCGCGGCGCTCGAAAAATATTCGATGCTGACACCCTCGCCCCTCGAAGAAATGGAGAGCCTGGAGCAATTACGCGCCCTGCATTATGGAATCGCCATCAGGGTCGTCCCCGTGGACTATCGCGGAAGGACTCCCTGGTCCATTGACAACCCCGAGGACGTAGCCGTGGCCGAAGAGATCATTGAACGGGAAGGGGAACTGGTATAAAAAAACAAGGCCAAAGAGGCCACGAAGGCCATGAGGAAAATTTTTATTCCTTCGCCTCTTTGGCCTTGCCGCTATGAATCTCATCCTCTCTCGCCACGGCAATACGTTTGAGGCGGGCCAAAAATCCGTCTGGGTGGGAGCCAGGAATGATTTGCCGTTGACCGCGCAAGGCCGCGAACAGGCGCGGCAGTTGGCTCAGGCCCTGGCCAAAAATAAAATCACTCCGTCAGCCGTCTATTGCGGAGCGCTCAGGCGCACGAAAGAATACTCCGAAATCGTGATCGCGAAACTCCGATTGCCCCTTAAAGCTGATAATGACCCGCGGCTCAATGAAATTGATTATGGGCAATGGTCGGGGCTGACCAATGAGGAGGTGATCCAACGCTTTGGTCGTAACGAGTTTGAGCGCTGGGAGCAAGATTGCGAATGGCCCGTGCAAGGCGGATGGGGCGGCTCGGCATCGGGTTTAAAACAAGAGGTCCACGATTTTGCCCATGAAATAACGCGAAAATTCGCAGAGCATGACAGCATACTGGTCGTTACCAGCAATGGCCGCCTACGGTATTTTTTGACTCTTGTGGAGGGGGAATTCGAACGCCGGGTCCGCGAAAAGACTCTTAAGGTCAAGCCGGGAAATATCGGGAAATTAAGCTGGCGCAAAAGGCCCCTGTCCGGTGGCCTGGGACCCACCGAGCGCCGGAGGCGCGAGGGGACTTTCCAAATCTCTTGCTGGAATACCAAACCAAACGGCCTCGAGCGCCTGTAACGCCGCGTAGTAAGACTTTGGCGGTCTGAAGTTTCCCGCTCATCCTGAGCCTGTCGAAGGATGGGCGTTCCCGCAGTCTTGGCTCATGGTTCGACAGGCTCACCATGAGCGGCT
>CAYHKQ010000040.1:0-22880 GCA_964357255.1 uncultured Elusimicrobia bacterium | reverse complement strand
AGAAGGCGAAACAACCCTGGAATTTTACGCCAAGGACAAAGCCGGCAATCAGGAAACGACGCAAAGCGCCAAGTTGCGGGTGGATACGAGCCGGCCGTTCTCGACGATTGCCACGCTCAACGCGCAAAAAGCCGCGGGCGCGGCCCAGGACAATCTCTCCGGAATTGCCTCGGTTGAAATCACCCTGCAAGACCTGTCCACGAAATTTTATTGGAACGGCCAAGGCTTCGCTGATCAGGAACCGGCCTGGATTGCCATTGCCTCTTCCGGTTCATGGGAAATGACCATGCCCGCCTTGGTTTCAGGGCATAGCTACGAACTTTCGGCCAGGGCCAAAGATGAGGCCGGGATCCTTCAGGAAACGCCGGCTAAAGCCACTATGCTTTATGACGCGACACCGCCGGTGTCAAAAATTTCACTGCCCGGCGCTCAAAGCATAGCGCGAAATCTGACAACTGTTTTGGGCACGGCCTCGGACGAAGAATCCGGGGTGGATAAAGTTGACGTTCAAATTATACGGCTGGCGGACGCCGCGACATTAATGGGCCAGAACTGGCAAGCCGGATTATTTTGGCAGACAGCCCAAGGACGTCAAAACTGGCAAATTGCCTTGGCAACGACCACGATTTGGAATCAAGGCCAATACAGAGTCGTATCCCGGGCCAGGGACCTCCACGACAACCTGGAGGCTGATCCTGGCTCGGTTGCTTTTACGATTGATGCGGAGCCGCCATTGACCGCCATCGAAATTAAAGGCGACTTAGGCGGCACGAGCGGATTTTATATCAGCCCCGTAACCCTGGCGCTCAAGGCCTCGGACACGCTCTCCGGCGTTGAACGAAGCTCAATCCGGATAGACGATAAATCCTGGCAAATTCTCACGGGCTCATTCACCCTGTCCGCATCAGGCCGGCATCTGATTAAATTTTTCAGCGAAGACAAGGTGGGCAATGTCGAAGCCTCTAAAAATCAGGCGATTAACATTGACCGCGACCCCCCTGCGCTGACAATTTTAACGCCCCAAGATGGCGCCACGCTCATCACCAACGGCTCTTTAGCGATTACTGGGCGCGCCTGGGACGCATTGAGCGGACTCGATAATCTCAAACTGACGATTCAAACCATCCGGCAGGGCAATAGTGGCCAAGGGAAAGGTCAGGGAGCCGCCAAGGAACTGCCCGTAAATCTAGCTCAAGACGGCTCTTGGACCGCCAATACTGGGCCCCTGAAGGACGACGAAACCTATGCTCTCACCATCGAAGGCGCGGACAAGGCCGGCAATGCCTCCACGGCAAGCTCCTCATTCAAGGCCTCCTTCCCCAAGGGCACGGCCCGGGCCACAATTAAAATTCCTTACGAGGGAAAACGCGTTCGCGGCAATGCCGTAACCATTATGGCCGAAGCCACCAGCGGCACAACGGGCGTACTTTTCCAATTTCGAGCCGATAACGACGATGTTTGGAAGGATGTCAGCTCCAAGGACGAAAAATTACCGTTTTCCGTTTACTGGAATGTTTCAGCCTTGCCCAACGGCAAGTATTGGTTGCGCTCCGTGGCGTTCGACGACGCGGGCCTCCCCGATCCTGCTCCCATCGCAATTTGGCTAGAGGTCAACGACGTCAATGCCGATGTCCATGAAGACGGCAATCCTGACGTGGACCCCAATAACGCCCATCGCAAAAAAGAGACCGTCGAGCCGGATAAAACCCAGGAAATCGTGACCGCGGACGGAACTTCCGCCCTCATCCCCGAAGGAGCCGTTGAGCAAAAAGACAAAATTACGATTACCGCACCCGATCCTGCCGACATTGCCTGGAAACTGCCGCCAGCGCAATCAGCTCTAAAGTCCGCCGGGGTCTTCCGGGAGTTTACCATGGAATCCGGCGAGCACGAATTCCAAGCAACCATCACGCTGACGATTCCTTATCCTGATAAAAACAACGACGGCATCGTTGACGGCACGGACATTAAAGCCGAAGAACTCAAACCCCTCTATTTTGATGAACAGAAAAAAGAATGGAAGCCGGTCGCCGCCTCCAAAAACCTCGACAAACCCTCGACCAAGGTCACCACGTTCGGCCATGAGGTCGTGACCCACGCGGGAGGGGCCGTGCAAGCCAAGGTAGACCACTTCACCCTCTTCGGTCTCTTCGCCGTGCGCGTCGCGCAAACCGCGTCCAACGTCATCGCCTATCCCAATCCCGTGATCACGGCCCAGGGTATGCGAACGGTCACCTTCGAGGGCCTACCCTCGTCCGGTAAAATCCGAATCTTCACCATGGCCGGCCGCGCCGTGCGAGAGATTGAAGTCAGCGCGGATTTAACCGGAAAATGGATTTGGGACCTCGCCAACGACGAAGGCGAGCCCGTGGCCTCCGGCGCCTACATCTTCGTCGTCACCGACCAAACCGGCCACTCCTCGCGCGGAAAACTCGCCGTTATTCGCTAGGCGTCGCGAGGGAACCGTGGATCACGAGCCGGAGTTTTCCGGCAAGGTCCAAACCGTCCACCTGGTCCGTCAGCTGATGTCTAAGCCCTCCAACGGGTCACCAGAGGCCGCAATAAAAGAAAACGATTCACAATGCTTGGTATCGTTCCAGGACAGTAGCCCAGGGCAAGATTTCGATTCCTGTTTCAAGCCGGCGAGGCGCATGATCATTGAGAGACGCCAGCACCAGCGGGACCTTCGGAAAACGCGCGCGAAAGGCTCCAATGGTTTGAGCGCCGATGGGATCGTGGCCGGTTTTGCATTCTATGGCCAAAAGAGGCCCATGCCCTCCCATAATTAATAAATCAATTTCGTGGTTCCCTTCTCTCCAAAATGAAAACTCATGGGCTTTGTCGCCATAGTCCCTTAACCGCCGAATCTCGCGCACGAACCAAGTCTCGAAAAGAAAACCCATTTCAGCCGGCGTTGGCGGATCGTTCAACCTGTTCTGGATGGCGCGGACTACGCCGCAGTCGAAAAAATAAAACTTTGGGCGCGCCTTTTTACGTTCACTGCGATCCCAAGGCCACAAAAAGTCCCCCAGAAGGGTGTCTTCCAAGATCGAGTAATATTCTTTTACCGTGCTCGACGGCACGGAACATTCGCGGGAAATGTTGGCAAATTCAATCACTTGAGCGTTTCCCTGGATGGCCACCTGAAGGAAACGCTGGAAAGCCCCGACGTTGCGCGTCAACGCCTCCAACTGGATTTCCTCTTTGATATAGGTGGTGGCGTAAGAGCGCAGGAGAGACCTTACTTCATCTTTGTTGTGATCCGCCAAACATTGCGCCACTTTGGGAAGCGTTCCGAACTGACAGGCCTCTTTGATATCAAAATGCTCTTTCATCTCCCCTTTGGTCAAGGGATGAAGCTTGAGGTCTTTCGCGCGCCCGCCAAGAAGATTAGCCCCGCCGCGCTTGAGCTTGCGCGCGCTGGATCCGGATAGGATAAAAATCAAATGGTTTTCCTCAATGCCTTTTTGGACATAGTCGAGAAGAGCCGGAACGCGTTGCACCTCATCCACCACGACCAAGGCATTGGCCTTGAGAGCAGAAACTTGTTCCCAAAAAAGACGCGGGGTCTGCTTGAGTTGAAGCTCCAATTCAGGGTCCAAGAGATCAATAACCAAATCCGCCGGCAACTCCCGCAAGAGGAAGGTCTTGCCGGTCATGCGGGGCCCGAACAAAAAAGCGGATCGCTGTAGGGGGGCTAGGCGAATTGACCGTTTAAATATCATTCTATATAAATAGCATATTTATGTTATTTAGTTGAATTAAATAGCGGGTTTTCCTCAGACGTGCTCTCGCAGGGGTTCGACTTTGCGGTAGGCTTGGCGCCAGGAAAGGGCGCGGACGCCTTCGACCAGCAAGTCCTCCTTCAACCGGACTCCAAAAATCTTTTCGTTTTCTTCAAGATAGGGCCGGACAACGCGCTCATCGTCCTCGCCGGCGTTAACCAGACGGCCTCCATTGAGTTGATCTTCCCGGAGTGTTTCGCGAGGGTCTCTTACGTAAATGGCGCCGCCAGAGGCAAGAGAGAGAAGATTGCTGCCCGGATAAGGCAGGGGTAAAAATTCGACGCGGCCCTGGGCGTCAAAACGCAGACCATTAACCACGACAAAACCCCCGTCTTGCAATGGATTTCCGGCCATGAATGACTCGGCCAAATAATCGAGGCAGGTTCCGTTAATAACGACGCGGGGCTTACCCACGGCGTTGATGAGAGGCCGGCCCGCGGCTTGGCCCAAAACATAGACCTCGCCCCCCTTGGCTCCGTACATAAAGGCTTGACCTACATCCCCGTAAATGACCAAACGGCCGGATTTCATAATCTGGGCCGCCTGATCCTGGGCCGAGCCATGAACATAAAGATGCGCGCCGTCCAAACCGGAACCTAAATAGTCGCCGGGATTGCCGTAAGCGTCAATGCGAAAGCCGCCGGAATTGGCTCCCAACCCGCAACCGCAAAATCTCTGCCCGCGCCAGGCAAAAGAGATGACGCGCTTCCAACCAAATTGATAAGCGCGCACAATGAAACTCGCCGCTGAATCCTCCCCCTCGGCAGGGAAGGCCGCCGCGTCAAGCGCCAGCGCCTCCTCGCCTTTTTTGTAAGGCCTCAAATGCTCTCTCGTCTTCCACTCAATCAGCGCCCAAGGCGAAGAGCTTGACTGTATGGGCTCAAATCCTCGCAATGTTTTATTGAGCGCAGTCTCAATCCTGGCGCGTTCGCGGCCGTTGTGGCCGAAGGGTAAAAGGTGCCAGCGATCCAAAATCCAAGTTAAAGACTCAACCGCTTCCCGGCGCCGGCCAAAGCCCTCATCGGCCCGGCGGACGAGTTGCTCTAAAACGGCCTCCATCGTCAAAGCCTGGCGCTCGAGGGCCGGCGCGCGCGGCAATAAATCTTGAGCGGCCAACTCTTCCAAGCGAGCCAACCCTTGCGCCTCGGAATTTTTAGCGGGCGCCTTGATTGTTTTGCCAAATTTGTCTACGCATTCAAATTCGTAGCCGGCGCCGTTTAAGGTCAGACGAAAATTAAAGGCCCCGCCGTCCGTAAAGCTTCCCCCTCGCGCGTTCCAATAAAGATCAGCCTTGGCGCAGAAGCGGCTGTCCTCCTCGGCCAAGGACTCCAGGCACGCGTCAATGGCCTGACGCTCCGAGGCGATCAGCCCGATTTGAACCTGGCCGTCCTGAAGCGCGAACACCTGGGGCCGAAGCATGGAGGTGTCCGTAATGCCCAATAAATTAATGACGCGCCCCCCGTTTTCCGAGAGCCCGACGATAAAAAACCAAGGCCCGTCCGGCGAACCGTGAATATGGGCCGCCTGGATTTCCTTGTAGACCCGCCGTTTGATCTCATCGAGCTGAAAAAAATCCCGCTCCGTGGTGGGCGCCAAGGCTTCGATGACATATTCGAGGGGATAGCGGTAGACGCGGCGCCATAAATCGAACAGATATACAGAGACCTCGGTGTCGGTCAAAAACAAAGGAAAAATATTGTGTTGAGCCAGATACTCCGAAACCGAATGGTAGTTGGAGAAATCCCCGTTATGGACCAAGGCCTCGTGAAGACCGATGAAGGGATGGGCGCCGCCCGGATGCCAAAGCCGGCCCTTGGTCGGATAGCGATGATGGCCAATCCAAATATGGGCCGGGGCCTGATCGAGGCCATAGCAACGCATCGCGTCCTCGCCATAGCCCACAATCTTGAAAACAAGCAAATTCTTGCCGTGGCAGAGCACAAAGGCTTTTTTGTCCCCGAGAGAGGCATAGTACTTCTTGTTCAGGGCATAAGTATTCTGAAATACGAATTCATCGGACACGGCCTCAGGATTCTTGTCGAAGCCGTTTTTAGATGAAAATTCTTCCAGAACCCCGGACTTAAGACGAACAAAATAACGGTGCACATAAGGCGGCGACACCTCCAGGCCGAAGTCCCGCCAATGCTTCACCGGCCCAATACCTGCTTCATGGTCAATCTCAAAAAACGGCCGCAAAAACTCCGCCTCCACCGCGGTCCGGACTGTCGGGTCGAGATAGGCGATTTGAATTAAATAATCGTTGAAAAGAACTTCTTGCGAAACGCCGAGATATTCCGGAGACAGGCCCAGCATGGCAACGCCGCCGCCCTTGCCGTTGCCCCGGTTTCTCATTTGGCGCAAAGCCGCAAAAAAATGCCGCCCGGCGATCGGCACGGTGGAGACCGCGCCAATGACGCCGCAACCGCCCTCCTGCGCGGCTTTAGGCCCGAGCGCCAGGTCCTCAACCATGCGTTCGCGCGAACTAATGATCCGTCGAGCCAATGCGTCCATAATATCAGCCACGCCGAAGCAAATCCTTGCGGCCTCGAAGATCCCGAATAGACTTCATGCCGAAGCCTTTTAAAATTTCCTTCCATTGAAACGTCCAGGAGGCATAAAGATTGATCAGGCGCCCGGCGCCCCACTCAGAATCAATCAACAGGCTCAACTCCGGGTCTGTGGTCGTAATTCCGACCTGGCAACCGCGGCCTGACTCGCAATTGCCGCAGTGAGTGCAACCCACGGCCACGGTCTCGGCCGTGCCGATAACACAACCGTCCGCGCCGAGCGCGATGGCCTTGGCCACGTCATAGGCGGTGCGGATGCCTCCGCTCGCGATCAGCGTCACCTCGTCGCGCACGCCTTCTTCCATTAAATAATTATGAACCTTGCCGATGGCATACTCGATGGGCATGGCGATATTTTTCTTGGCGATTTCCGGGGCCGCGCCGGTGCCGCCGTAGCCGCCATCAATATGAATGATATTGGCCCCGGCATAATAACTGCCGATTGCCACCATGTCCACGTCGCCCGGCGTTGACACCTTGACCGAGATCAGCGCCTTGGGATTAATCGTCTTGATCCAGTCTACGTGCTTTTTATGATCCTCGACCGAATAGACGCTGTGGAACGGGAACGGAGAATAAAGATTAGTGAACGCCGGGGCGTCGCGCATGGCGGCCACGGCCTCCGTCACCTTGGAGGTCAACAGGTGCCCTCCGAGACCCGGCTTGGCGCCCTGCGCGTATTTAAATTCCACAATCCGCGCCGCTTGGATAGTGTCCTCCCGCACGCCAAACATGCCGGTCGCCACCTGGGTGATCACATAATCTTTATAGTCCAAAAGCTCGTCCGGATAGCCGCCCTCCCCGGTGCATGTGAAAGTATTCAAGCGCTTGGCCGCCATGGCGCGAGCTATCATAAAACTCAAACTCACCGAGCCGAAGGACATCCCCCCGCCATAAACCGGCAGGGAAATCCTAATTTTTAGTCCCGCCTCGCGGCGGTTTAAATCAATCGAGAGATCCGGCTCCCAGGCGGGGTCGAGTGGATCATGCGTGAACTCTTTAAAATCTAGACAATCAAAACCGCCGCCTGATTTGCCGATCTTGTATTCCAGATTCTCCGGCGGCCGGCCGACTCCGGCTTGATAGTAGGTGGCTAAAATCAACTCGGCAGTCCAGCGTTTATTGCCAAGCGCGCCCGGCAACCCAAAACGCAAGGTTGGCAACCTCTCAAGGCCGCCCTGAATCAACCTTCTGTTTTTGCCGACAACAAGTTCAAGTTCCGTTGGCATTGGAAATATCCCCAAAAAGCAGGCGCTCCATCTCCTCTTGAAAAATCGCGCGGCCCACGTCCCCGCGCAAGCGCCGAATATCCCTCATGCCCATGGCGCTTAAAATCTCAATAATCTGATAGTGCCAGGAGGCCAAGAGATTCACGAGACGCCGGCGGCCCCAGGAAGGGTCGAAGCGCTCGGGCCGGATGCGGCCCTCGATCTCGGACACACATTCGCCCTCAAAATCCATTTGAAGCGCGACCAAAACCGTGGTATCAATAGCCACCGCGTCCAAGCCGCAGATAATGGCCTTGGGCACATGCTCCACAAGCGTGATGCCGCCGCTGCCGATTAAAGTCACTTGATCGCGAAGTCCGGCCTTAACCAAGGCCTGATGAACATGACGAATCAACTCGCCGGAAAACATCGCATTGTCGGGGTCCCGCCCCTGCCCATGATAATTGGCTGAGAGATGAATAATATCCACATCAAGGCGGGCCAACTCCACGGCCAGCGACGCCGCCCCCCTGGTCAAAGGAATGCGGGCGGCCAAAGGAGCGTGATAATTAATCTTTCGTAGCGCCTCGATCAAGGATTCATTGGTTTCGGCAAGTTCAATAAGCTCTGCTTGGCGCAAAGAAAAATCATACTGGTTAAAATCCTTGGAGCTGACCAAGGGAACCCAGCGCCGGCGCAAGGCCTCCGGCAAATGCCGAACCTGGGCCGGGGTCGCCACAAAATAAGCCGGCACGGCTTGAGCGGCTCGGGCCACGGACTCCAAGACGCTTGGACAACTTAAGTGATCCGGCAGATAGTCAAAAATCACCGGGATTTCCACGCTGACCAAGCGGCTCGCTTTCTTGACAAAACCGCCTTCAAACTCAAGGTACTTTGGCTTTCTGCCCAAATCCACCAAGGTTGAAATGTACTCTCGTCCGTAAACGCCGTCCCTAGTGGGCCGCACAATCTCGGACATATCGGTCCAGATCGCATCCCAGCCGCGTCCGCCAAAACCGCCCTTGTAGCCCATGCCTTTAACCAAAATCTTTCCCGTGGCCGCTTCGTGCCAAACAGTGGCGGCGTTCGTAGTGGCCGAGGTGGCGGGATCCTTTGGCATCCAATAGGAATCCGCGACTCTAAAAAAAGCGGGGTTGCGGTCCACCCGGCAAAACTCCGGGTATTGCTGAGCACAGCGCATGCAACCCGTGCATTTCTCCCGTATCGGAGCGAACCCGCCCACAGGGCCGCTGAACACACCGTAAATGCAGGGCCGGCTCGCTACCACGGCGCGATACTTGCTCTTTAAAAGATTAAAGCCATAATGAAAAATCTCTTTGAGCAAAGTCTCGGCCAAGCCCAATCGGCCTACTGTGGGCCAAAACGGATAAGGTTGCTCCTTTCGAGGCGGCGCGGCTTGGGTAGGTATGGAAAATCGACGGTACCCCTCGTAAGGCTTCTCAACGCCAACGCCTGTCCCTGTTCTGAATTCAACAACGGTTTCCATGGGAAATTGCGCATTATTCTATCATTCCACCCCCGACTCTTTGCTATGCTTGCGTATATGAATAAACTATTTAAATTCATCCTGTTCACCGGCCCATTGGCGGCGCTGGCCTCCTGCGGCAAAGAGGAAATTAAAACCTATCGCCTCGCCAAAGACGCAGACTCAATGTTGACGCCGGCCAATCCCCATGCCGAAGCCATGTCGCCGCATTCGGGCATGCCCATGGGAGACGGGGCAATGAAGGGCATGCCCGCGATGGAACGCTCCGACGACGGCGCTCGCCTGAACTGGGATATCCCGGCGGGATGGACCGAACAGCCCGCCTCCGGCATGCGCTTGGCCAGTTTCTCGGTTGCCGGCAAGAACGGCATGGCCGCAGACGCGTCCGTCATTCACTTAACAGGCTCGGCGGGAGGAATTCTGGCCAATGTCAATCGGTGGCGGGACCAGGCGGAGCTTGGCCCCATAGATGAAAACGGTCTCGCCCGCATGGCGGAAAAAATGAAATCCATGGCTGGAACCGCGACAGTCGTAGATTTTGTCAGCCAAAAATCGCTGATCAACGGGACCCATAAATTCCGAATTCTCGCCGCCATTCTTGAAGATAAATCCGGGATTTGGTTTTTCAAAATGACGGGCGAAGATTCCGTGGTGCGCGAGGCCAAGCCGGCCTTCCTCAAATTTCTCAAAAGCCTGCGTAAGCAATGACTCCTAAGCTTCGCAAAGCCCTCAAGACCCTGGGCTCCATGAAGTTAACCATTCTGTGCTTGAGCTTTCTGATCGTTCTGGTGGTCTTATGCACCTTAGACCAAGTGCAACTGGGCACCTACGGCGCGGTAAAACGGGATATCCGCAGTTTCTTTATTTTTTGGACGCCGCATCCGGGCCTCAAAATTCCCATATTCCCAGGCGGCGCCTTAATCGGCCTGATTCTTCTGCTCAATCTCATTATTTCCCACGTTACTCTGTTGCGTGCAAGCCCGAAAAAATCGGGAATATGGCTGACCCATCTGGGGCTGATCGTTCTTGTTCTGGGAGAATTCGCCACCGGAATGTTTTCCCATGAAACCCACATGGCCATCGAGGAGGGATCGTCCATCAATTACACCGAGGACACGCGGCGTCTGGAACTGGCGATCGTGGAAACTTCCCTGCCTGACTATAATGAAGTCTATAGCGTGCCCCAATCCGCCGTTTCAAAAAACGGCACGACCATCGAGCATCCCGCCTGGCCCTTCACCCTTGCGGTGCAACGCTATTATCCCAACGCCGGCCTGTCGATGACCCAAGGGGCGGGCGTGACAAACGCCGGAATCGGCGCTAAGGCGGCCCTCGAGCCGCTTGCGGAAAGCGCCTCTGATGATAACCCCAATCAGCCCGCCGGAATCATCGAGATCACCGGCCAAAATCAAATGTTGGGAACCTGGCTCATTTCAACCCTCATCCAAGAGCCGCAGATATTCAACGTGAACGGACGGACCTTCACCTTGGCGCTTCGGCCCGCGCGCCATTACCTCCCCTTCACCATTAAACTCAAAGATTTCCGCCATGATGTTTACCCGGGCACGGATATCCCAAAAAATTTCTCCAGCCTGATTAAATTGTTGGATCCCGATCACGCTCAAGAACGCGACGTGTTGATTTACATGAATCACCCCTTGCGTTATCGCGGGCTTTCTTTTTATCAATCCAGTTTCGGCAAAAACGACACGCTCTCCATATTCCAAGTCGTCAAAAATCCAGGGCGATGGTTGCCCTACATCTCCTTTGCCATGATGACGATCGGCCTGATCATTCAGTTCTTGCTGACGTTTTTAAATTTCAGATCCACAACAGCGGCTATGTCCAAACTCTAAAGGGATAAATGAAAAAGTTAATGACCAACTACGCCCCCTGGATCGCCGTCCTTTTTGTCTTGACGACCTTGCTCGCGTCCCTAAAACCCCCCCGAAGCATGGAGGGTTACGACCTCGCCCTGGCCGGTCGTCTGCCGGTCTTAAGCGGCGGTCGCGTCAAGCCGCTTGATACCATCGCGCGTAGCGCGCTGTTGATAATCCGCGGCAAACAAACCGTTGATCAGGGCAGACGACGCTTGATCGCCATCGAATGGCTTTGGGATGTGATGGCCCGCCCTCAAACAGCCGACGGCTATAAAATCTTTACCATCTACAACCCCGATGTTTTGGGGCTCATGGGTCTGGAACAAAAAGAAAAATCTTTTTCTTTCAATGATCTCAAACCCTTCCTCGACGCTATTGATTCTCAGTCCCAACAAGCGGCCTCGATCGAGCCCGCCCAACGCTCCGGCTATCAAAACGCCGTTATCAATTTAGCCGAACGCCTGCATGCCTATCGCCAACTTCAAAATACTCTCGAAGTCGCCGGCGGCAACAATTTTTCCGGAGAAATCGAGGCCTACAGACAAACGATCCAAAAAAGCATGGCGGCCCCCCTGGCCGGCAAAAAATCCAAAAAACGCGGCAAAAAAACCATTGCCGAGCTCAATCAATTTATGGAACGCTACAGCTTCTTAAACGACGCCGCGTACTTTCATTCCCTGCCCACCCCTGAGCGCAATGCCGAAGAAGGATGGCGGACCATGGGGCAAGGATTGCTCGCCGTCATGCAAACAAACGAACTCCACCCCGCGATCAGCCGCTACGGCGCAATCCTCGACGCTTACCGCGCAAGGGACCCGATGGCATTCAACCGCGCCGCGGCCCAATACGACGCATGGCTTAGGCAAAACTTCCCCAAGACCGCCTCGCGGGCCAAATACGAGTTTCATTTCAACCACATCGCGCCCTTCCTGCAGGGCATAACCCTCTACCTTCTCGCTTTCCTCCTTGTTTTTCTGTCCTGGTTGCTCAAAAGCGAAAAAATCCTCAAAGCGGCCTTTTTATTGCTCGCGGCCGCCTTCATCATTCATACCTTCGGCCTATTCTCCCGCGTCGTGCTTCAAGGCCGGCCGCCCGTGACAAACCTGTACTCCTCCGCGGTATTCGTGGGCTGGGTGGCTGTATTCCTGGGGATTATCCTGGAGCGCTATTGGCGCATAGGGGTCAGCCTCGCGGTGTCCTCGGCCCTGGGGCTGATCACCCTAATTATCGCTCATCATTTAGCCGCGAGCGGCGACACGATGGAGATGATGCGCGCGGTGCTGGATTCCAATTTCTGGCTGTCCACCCATGTCATTACCATCACCATCGGCTATGGCGCAACGTTCCTGGCCGGCGCCCTGGGGCATGCCTACATTCTCCAAGGAGTTTTCACAAAATCCTTGACTAAAAAAACCGCGACCTCTCTCTATAAAATGGCTTACGGCGTTATTTGCTTTAGCCTCTTCTTCAGTTTCGTCGGAACGATTTTAGGAGGAATTTGGGCGGACTATTCCTGGGGAAGATTCTGGGGATGGGACCCAAAAGAAAACGGGGCGCTCCTGATTGTCTTGTGGAACGCCCTCATTCTTCATGCCCGATGGGCCGGCTTGGCGCGTGAGCGCGGCGTCATGATCATGGCGGTCTTCGGCAATATAATCACCAGCCTGTCCTGGTTCGGCGTCAACATGCTTGGCATCGGCCTTCACTCCTACGGCTTTATGGACAAGGCCTTCCTGTGGCTAGCCGCCTTCGTCGTCACTCAACTAGCCGTCATGGCCATAGCAAGCCTTCCGCCCGAACGCTGGAAAAGCCGCCCCCATTAAGGGCCCGTCCACTAATAACCTATACATCTTGCATCCCATCTTTTGGTCATCTTTGAACGCGCCTTAATCGAAAAAGCCTCAAAATAACTTTGCTATTCCTCGGCTTTGTCTCAATCGTTGCGTCCAAATCTGACCAAAATCCGGGCGCAATCTGTATAGGTTATTTGTGGACGGGTCCTAACCGGACGCGCGAGCGCCCCATCGGTCCAGGATAATCGAGACCACCATATCGCTGGCCACGTTCACGACGGACCTGGCCCGGGCTAAAATCCAGTCAACAGTCAAAAGCAATGGGAGCAGTTCCTGGGGAAGCCCCACGCTCGCCAATACAAGAGACAACGAAATAAAGCCGGCCTCCGGCACGCCGGCCACGCCCATGGCCGCCACTAAACAAAACAATGCCGCGATCAATTGCTGTGCCAAGGAAAGGTCAAGCCCGTGAGCCTGCGCCACGAATAAAACAGCCATCGCCTCATAAAGAATGATGCCGTCATTATTAAGATTGGTGCCCACGCAAGCGCCTAATGTTGACGCGGCGCGGGAAACGCCCATGCCGTCTAAGGCCTTGAGCGTCAAAGGCAGGGTTGCCAAACTGCTGTTGGCGCCAAAAGAATACACCATCGCTTCTTTAGCCTGCCGCCAGAATTTTCGTAGGCTCATTTTGGCGTAAAGGGCGATCCAAAGTTGATAGGTAATGAGCATATGCAGAGTTAAGCCAAACAAACCAACGCCCACGTAAATACCCAAGCCCTTAAACGGTGAAAATCCATATTGTCCCACTGCCTTGGCCACCACGCCAAAAACAGCGACCGGCGCTAAACGCACGATCCATCCGAGCGTTATCTCCATCACCTCGTATAAAGCGGTGGTCGCATCCTCAAGAGCCCGGTATGAGGTTTCCTGACGCCCCAATTGACGCCGCTTAACGCTACGCAAACCAAAGCCGACCAGAAGCGCCAACAATACAATGGAGATGATCATATTTTCCGCAAATGGACCGACAAAGTTGGAAGGAATATAGGCGCCGACAGTTTTGAGCAGATCAATTTTTTGGCCGGTCATCACGCCGGGTGACGCAAGACCGGAGGGTAGCGCCGATAAATCCGGCATTTTTAGATACTTCCCGGGCTCAATAAGATTCGAGAGCCCCAGGCCGAAAATCAGAGCGATCGTCGCGTTGGTCGTCGCCACGACAACCATGCGCGCGCCGAGCGCCAAAGAAACGTCCGTTTTGACGATAGCGTTGACGATCGCCAAAAACAACAGCGGCGCGGCCACCGTCTTGATCAGTTGAATAACCAATTTTCCCAATTCTCCCAATGGCGCGGCTTTAGGTCCAACGAGCGCCCCCACTGCGGCGCCCAAAATCATGCCGATAATAATCTGCCCTGACAATGGAATTTTCTTGACGGCTTTATTCATCCTGCCGCCCGAACAAGCGCCTTCCGGGCGCTTGAAAAAACTGTGCCTTGGCGGACCTTCGGGTGTTGGGGTCGCGGCGGGGTCATTGACATTCATTCTGCCAATTCCAAAGCAACGGCACAGCCGCCCCTAAGCTAAAATAACACAATGATTACGTTGCGCAACATTCACAAGGAATTCGGCAACCAGACGATTTTTGAAGATACCTCGCTTCAAATCAACGATGGGGACCGCTTGGCGTTGACCGGTCCCAATGGCGCGGGCAAATCAACCCTGTTTCGAATGTTGCTGGGCCAAGTCATGCCGGATCGGGGGCAAATCCAAATTCGCCGCGACGCCACCATTGGATATTTGCCTCAAGAACATGCGGTTTTTTCAGACGGCACGGTTTTGGGCGAAACACTAAACTCTCATGACGAACAAGACGACCGCGCCATTGCCAAAGCCAAGACCGTGCTGAGCGGTCTTGGCTTTGGCAATACGGACTGGGAGCGGCCAATCCGCCAATTGAGCGGGGGATGGTCCATGCGGGTGGCGATTGCGCGAGCGCTTGTGCAACAGCCGGATCTGCTTCTTCTCGACGAGCCGACCAATCATCTTGATCTTGATTCGCTTCTGTGGCTTCGCGAGCGCTTGGGCGTTTATCCCGGCGCCATTTTTTTAATTTCGCATGACCGGGCTTTCATGAATGCGATCTGCCAATCCATTGTAAACGTCCAGGATCATACGCTTCGGGCATACCACGGCGACTATGAACACTTTGTCGCGTTGCGCCAAGCGGAGCGCGAACGATTGCAAGCGCGCCACCGCCAACAACAGATCGAGTTAGAGCGCATGCAGGAGTTTATTGACCGCAACCGCGCCCGCGCCTCAACGGCGGGGCGGGCCCAAAGCATGATCAAACGCATGGAAAAAATCGAGCGCATCGAACTGCCGATCGAAGCTCGCACCGCCAAAATCCGATTTCCCCAGCCCGAACGCGCCGGCGCGCGGCCACTGGCGCTTTGTGCCGCGTCAAAATCATACGGGCCGGTTCGCGTGTACGAAGGTTTGGACTTTAGCGTAGAACGCGGATGGAAAATAGCGTTCGTGGGCCACAATGGCGCCGGCAAATCAACGTTGCTTAAAATGCTGGCCGGAGTCCTGCCGCTAGATTCCGGCGAACGGCGACTGGGGCTCAACGTCAAGACCGGCTATTACACGCAGCACAGAACCGATATGCTCAACTTAAACCACACCGTTCTGGAAGAGGCGTTTAGCGTCACCAAAATCGGCCAGACAACCACATTTATTCGCACCGTCTTGGGCACCTTTTTGTTCCCCGGGGAAACGGTGCATAAAAAGGTTTCCATCTTAAGCGGGGGTGAGAAAAGCCGCCTGGCGCTGATTAAATTACTGCTGAATCCGCCGAATGTGTTGTTCCTCGACGAACCGACAACGCATCTCGACATCGCCAGCGTGGACGCGCTCATTGACGCATTGAAGGATTTTGACGGCACGCTTTGTTTTATCAGCCACGATCTTCATTTCATCAATACGCTCGCCACTCATATCATTCATGTTGACGGCGGCCGGGTGGCGATTTACCCCGGAAATTATGAATATTTTCAAAGGCGCCAGGATCAAATAAAAGCCGAAGGTCGACTTCAAGACAAAACAACTCCTGCTCTACAACCAAAACCCGAGGTCCGGCAGAGCGACCCCAAACAACAACGCCGGGAACGCGCGCTCTGGCGCGAAACAGCCAGACGCGAGGAGAACCTGGCGCTTCAAATCGCCGCTCTTCAAAAACGAATCGCTGTCTTGGGTGAGCAATATGCGGACCCATCGGTTCATGCG
This sequence comes from uncultured Elusimicrobia bacterium, assembly GCA_964357255.1. GTDB lineage: Bacteria > Elusimicrobiota > Elusimicrobia > JACQPE01 > JACQPE01 > JBBTIS01. The sequence continues at coordinate 6,849 of CAYHKQ010000040.1, read as the reverse complement.
GATTTTTCCAAAATGCGTTTAATCGGCGATGAAATCCAATCGCTCCAACAGCAAATCGAGGGGCTAAAAGGCTCAGGGGATCAGCGCCCGACTCAACTCTGAAGAATTACACGACTCATGCAAAATGACCTTTTTTGTCATTCCGGCGGAAGCCGGAATCCAGAATTAGCCTGGACACCGGCTTTCGCCGGTGTGACGAAAGTAGAATTTGCATGAGTCGTGGAATTAATAAATTCTTCAGAGTTGAATTCCTGGGAACTGAATCCAAGATAGATGAGGGGTTTTTCAACGAAATCAAATGTCGAGCGTAGCCCTGCTCCTTCCGGGCCGTTCAATCGCCGCCATTCCATTGGCAGGCCTTTGTCAAAAAAACGTAACTGCTCAGGTCCTACTCTCTCTGCGTCATTCCCGCGAAAGCGGGAATCCAGGCTAGGAATAGTCCAAAAAATTCGCTCTGGATTCCCGCTTTCGCGGGAATGACGGAAAAAAGGGCAGGAAGGACCTAGGCAGTTACAAAAAAACAACGAATCCCGATAATTCCATTCCGGCCCAAAAGGTTCAGGCTCGCTTTCATCTCCGGAAAAAAACAAATTCGCGCGGTGAACCCGACACCCGCCATAGCTACGTTAACCCGGCGCTCATAGGCCAAGACCCGCCCTCCGACGCCTTCTAAAAAGGGCTTGGAGCGGTCCAAGCCCTTTAATCCGCTGATATTGAAACGTTGAACGGAACGTCAAAAGGAGCATCCTCATCGGGACCCTCCGTGCGCCGCCAGGACAGGTGCGCCCTCCTTTTTAGAAACCGCGCCCAAGCGGGCCTTAAACCATTGCGTCGCGTCATCAAAGAGCGAATAGGCGACGGGAACGATGAGCAATGTGATCAACAGGCACAGCGACTGCCCGCCTACGATAACAACGGCCATCGTTGCCCGGTTAGCGGCCCCGGGGCCCCCGCCAAAGGCAACCGGGAGCATGGCCGCGACCAGCACGGCTGTGGTCATGAGAATCGGCCTAAGCCGCGTCTTGTTCGCCTCCAGAATGGCCTCGTCACGCGGCATCCCGCGCTCGCGCAGGGTGTTGGTGTAGTCCACCTGGAGGATGGCGTTCTTTTTAACGATGCCGAAGAGCATAAAGATCCCCATGATCGAGAAAATGGTCAGGTTTTGGCCCATGAACAAAAGCGAGATTAAGGCAAACGGAATGGAGAGAGGCAGGGTGAGCATGATCGTGACCGGGTGGACGAAGCTCTCGAACTGGGAGGCCAGGACCATATACATAAAGATAAAGGAGAGCAGGAATGCCACCAGGAACCCATTGATCATACGCCCAAATTCCTTGGCCTTGCCCAACAGGCCCGTCTTATAATCGGGAGGGAGCTTGAGCGCTTTGACCACTTCGTCGGTTTTCTCGATCGCGTAGCCGATCGGCGCCCCCTGCAGATTGGCGGTGATGGTCACCGATCTTTGACGGTTGATGCGATCGATCTGCGATGGGCCGTGCGCCTCCATGAGGCTGGCCACGCTGTCGAGACGGACCAAGCCGACTTTCGAGGAGGGCACGTAGAGGCCCGATATCACATCTAGGCGGTCCCGGTAACTTTTATCCACGCGCAAGCGCACCTGATAAAGCTCGCCGCCTTCCTTGTACTTGGTAATGTTCTCCTGGCCTCCCACCATGGTCCTCAGGCTATTGGCGATATCCTCGATCTTGACACCCAAGTCCTGGGCCCGGTCGCGGTCAATTCGGACCCGCAGTTCCGGTTTAGCGTAAGTGAACGAGGTGTCCACGTCCACGATACCCGGGCTTGCCTTGAGTCCGGCCACAATGGCTACGGAATATTCGCGCAGGCGTTCCAGATCAGGACCGGAAAGAACGTAATTGAAATCCGCGGACTTAAAGCCCCCTCCCGAAATCGCGGCGACGGGTGTGACCGAAATTCTCAAGCCTGAGTATTTAACCAGCGCCTTACGCGCCAAGGCCATCACCTCGAATTGATCGCTGTTTCTTTTTCCCAGCGGAGCGAGTCGGACATAGACCAAGCCGTCGTTGACCCCGGCGCCAGCGCCTTCACCGATGGAGGCAAGCAGGCTCTCCACGTCCGGCAGTCTTTGAATCTCCGCCTCGATTTGCCGCAGGATGAGGTCCATCGCCCCGATGGAGGTCCCCTCGGGCGCTTTAATCGCCACCTGGAACTCGCCGGCGTCATCAGGAGGTAGGAAATCCTTTCCAACGAAACGGATGATGACCCCTGTGGACAAAATTGTAACCACGACCGCCGCCACCACCTGCCAGCGGCGTTTAAGAGACCATACAACCATGCGGCCGTAGCGCTTCTTGAGGTAGTCATTCAACCGGTCCACCCACAGCTGAAGGCGGCTCCTGGGGCCGTGTTCAAGCTTGAGGAAGCGCGAGCAGAGCATGGGCGTCAGGGTGAAAGCGACAAAGAGGCTCACCATAATGGCGAAGGCGACAGTAAGGCCATAGCTGTTGAGGAAACGGCCCACGATGCCGGGCATGTAGGCCAGAGGCAGGAAAATGATAACCAAAGACAGGCTTGTAGCCATGACTGCCAGGCCGATCTCCCGAGTCGCCTCGCTGGCGGCGCGCATAGGCGGAGTTCCGTGTTCCTCCATGTGCCGGAATATGTTCTCAAGGACGACAATGGCATCATCAATAACAACGCCTACCGACAGGGCCAGACCCAGAAGCGTCATGTTGTTGAGCGTGAAGCCTGCCGTGTCCATAAGGATGTAGGTGGAGATAAGGCTGACTGGGATGGCCACGGCCGCGATCAAAGTGCTACGCAGGCTTCCCATGAATAAGAAAACGACCAGACTCGCTAGAATGGCGCCCAAGACCAAATGCTCTTGCACCGCATGCACCGATCCCAGGATAAAGTCCGACTGATCGCGCACCACACGGGCCGTCACACCCAGGGGAAGGCCTTTCTTTAAGGCTTCGAGGTCCTCCTTCACGCGCCCAATAACCTCGACTGTGTTCATTCCGGATTGCTTCTGCACGATCAAGGAAACCGCGCTCACGCCGTCGAGCCGCGCCAAAGAACGAGGCTCCTCCTCGGCGTCTTCGACGCGCCCGATGTCGCCCAGGCGCACCGGGACGCCGTTAACATTGGCGACGACGACTTTGGCGAAATCCCCAGGTGTTTCGATGCGTCCCATGGTTCGCAGAACCAATTCCCGGCGGCCATGGTCCACCCGGCCCCCCGGCGCCTCGATGTTCTGTTGCTGTAGCGCCTCTTTAACCTGCTTGATGGAAAACTTAAACGCCGCCAACTTCATCGGGTTGACAACCGCGTGGATCTCGCGCTCGCGGCCACCCACCATTGTAATCTTGCCCACACCCTTGATCGTCTCCAAGGGCTCTTTGATTTTTTTCTTGGCGATCTCGGTGATTTCGCGCAGGGGAAGCCCGCCGCTGACCGCGATGGACATCACGGGAGCCGCACCCGGATCAAACTTCTGGATCACCGGCGGGTCTGTGCCCTGGGGAAGCTCCGCCAGGATGCGTCCCACCGCGTCGCGCACCTCCTGCGCGCCCACGTCCGCGTCCTTCTCCAGTACGAAAGTAACGACTACCTGGCTTAAGCCCTCAAAGCTGGTGGAGCGTAGCTCGTCAATGCCGGAGATGGTATTGACCGCTTCCTCAATCGTCTTGGTAAGCGAGGTTTCAATCTCCTCGGGGCTGGCGCCGCGCAAGGTCGTGGTGACCGCGACGATGGGCAAATCAATGTTGGGAAAAAGGTCCACGCCCAGGCGGCTATAAGAAAAGATGCCCAGGACCACCAGAGCCGAGACCATCATGGTGGCAAAGACTGGGCGGGCAATGCTGACATCGGCAAGCTTCATGGATTCTTCTGCCCTTCGGCGGAGGATAAAATTTCGACCGCGCTACCGTCTTTGAGGCCGTAGAGTCCGAAGGTGACGACCTGCTCGCCTGGCTCAACTCCCTTGACTTCAACGTGGGTCTCGGTTTTAAGACCTTCGGACACCTCGCGCTTGAGGGCTTTGCCGTCCTTGACCACGAAGACGGACGGGCCGCTTCCATCGGTCACGGCTGTGACGGGAACAGCCACAACCCCGGCTTTGAAAGCCACTACAACGGAGAGATTGGCGAACATGCCAGACCTCAACTGGCCCGAGGAATTGTCTAGGCGCACTTCCATGTAGGCGCTACGCGTCGCCGGGTCCACAACGGGACTGACCCGGGACACGCGGCCTGGGAAGGCCCTGTCCGGATAAGCTTCGATGCGCACCCTGACTTCCTGGCCCGGCTTGACCCGGCCGGCGTAGCGCTCCGGCGCCTCGGCCTGGGCCACAACCTCACTTAAGTCCGCCACTAAAGCGATCGGCGTGTTAAGCGTGACATTCGCACCGCGGTCGAGGTAGACGCGGCCCACCACACCGTTGAGGGTAGAAGGGACCGGAGCAGGCTCGAAGCGGACCCCCACCTCGTCACGCTCAACCAGCGCCACGGGCTGGTCCTTGAGGACAATATCCCCCTCCTTGACTAAATTTTCCTTGAGCTTGCCGGGAACGCGCGAGAAAAGCGTGGCCTCATCCTTCGCCTTGAGCGAACCCACCAAAATCAGGGTCTCCTCCAAGGTGCGGCGTGAAGCCGTCTCAACCCGCACGGGAAATGTCTCCACCCGCGTTGCCTGCTCCTTCTTCTTGCCGCAGCCGGGCGCCGCTACCAAAGCGATCAAAACCGCCCCCATCAATTTTCGTGAAATCATGGATTCACCTCCTCAAACTTTATTCCCACCGCTCGCTCCAGCGCCGCAAGCGCGGCCAAATCATCGTGCAACGCCTGGGCATGAAATATCCGCGCCCGGTTGAACGCCAGGGTCGCGTCATTGAGCTCCAACTGGCTGGCTTGGCCCGCCTTGTAGCGGACCTCCGTGGCTTCCAGGGCCCGGCGCGCCTGGCCAATGGCCGCCTCCTGAGAGACCGCCCGTTCCTGGGCTTCCCTGAGAGTCAGCCACTGCCGTTTGACCTCGACCCGCACAGCCCGCTCAGCCTTGCGCATGGCCTCTTGCGCGCGTTGGCGGTCGATTTTTGCCTGCCGGACGCGCTCGAGAGTCTCGCCCCCGGTAAAGAAAGGGAAGCTCAGACGCAGGCCTCCCGCGGAGCTCCTTGCGCTCTCCTCGGGTCCAGGGGATATGTCTGGCGACTGGGCCGTCCATAGATAGTTCGCGAACAAGGAAAGCTGAGGCTGGTAATCGCCTGCCGCGACACGGACCAACTGAAACGCCGCCTCCGCGCGTTTGCGCGCGGCTTGATAATCGGGATTACGCTCTAAAGCGACCTTAACCAGAGACTCGTAAAGAGGCGGGTTTGCGCCCTGAATGTCGAGCCGGCCTTCCAGAATGACCGGGTAGTCTACGTCAAGGCCCAGGACATCCTTTAATAAAGTTAATCCCAGTTCAAAAAGGTTTCGGGCCTGTATCAAAGAGGGCTTGGCATTGGCGAGCTCTACTTCTTGGCGCAGAACGGTCAGGTCGCTGTCCAAGCCTTGCCTGTAGCGTTCCCGAATGGTTGCCAAATGCTCCTCGGCCGATCTGAGATTATCTTCTTGGATTGAGGCCGTTGCGCTGGCCAGGAGCACCGAGTAGAAAATGCGCTTGACCGCAAGCGTCACTTCTTCCCTGGCGGCCCGTAGCGAGTCTTGCCCAGAGGCTACCCTAAGCCGCGAGGCATTGAGGCCCGCCATAAGCTTGCCGCCAGAGTAAATCGTCTGCTCCAACTCGACGCCGCCCTGCATACTGTTGAGCTCACCGATCTCGGTTTTGCGTCCACCGAAGAAAGCCACGGGTTTCTTAAAGTTGCGCGTATACGAACCCGTCAGCGCGAGGTTCGGTATGGCCGCGCCCACCACCTCCCGGTAACGGCTCTGGAAGGCCCGCAGGTCCAGCTCCGCCAGGGCGACATCAATGTTTTCTTTCATGGCCAAGTCAATGGCCTGCTCCAGGGTCAATGTTAGAGGCGCCGAGGACATGGTTGGTTGCGTGAACGCCGCGCCAGGGGGGGCCATAAACGCAATCAAAATGAAAATGCTACGCATGAGGCTTCGCTTTCTTTCCGCCAAGGCCATGAAAAAACAGCTCCATAAGCTGGTCCGCCTTCGGGCGTAGCGGGCCTTTGGCAAGACCCATGATTTTCTGGAGCATGAACATTCGCACGAGCGAAATGAAGAACAAGCTACCAAACATGGGATCATGCTCGCGCACGTTTCCTTCCTTGACGCACTGCGCTATCCTATCGCGGACAAACCGCAGATGCCCGGCGAAACGCTTCTGGAGCGCCGTCCCTGCGTGAGCGCCGCACAGATTCGGCTTCTCTCTCGAGAACTGGATAAGAAAATCCTGGTTTTCATCTACAAAGTCGAGCATCTCAGCCGCTAGGCGCGATAAAACGTCCCGCGCCGATCCTTGCGCCGGCAACGCCTTGAGGCGCGCCTCAAGGCGGTCAATCACATCCTCCAAGACCGCGGCAAAGATGTCCTCTTTGTCCTTAAAATAAAGATACAAAGTGCCTTTGGCGATCTTGGCCTTGCCGGCCACATCGTCTATGCGAATGTCCTGGTAGCCTTTCTGGATCAAAACTGAGCGCGCCGCATCCAGAATTGCCTGGCGGCGAATTTCCGGCGGCTCCGTTCTGGGCCTGGACCTGGACATGGACATGGTTTTCGACCTCCTTAACTGACTAAATTTTCAGTCATTAAAAGGATAGCGGATTGCGTCCCCTGTTTCAAGGAGGGCTCGAGAATCATGCTGACCGTAATAGCTTAGTCCGCCCAAGTTAACCCCTGCCAACTTTTCGCATTGATTTCC
>CAYHKQ010000039.1:0-22933 GCA_964357255.1 uncultured Elusimicrobia bacterium | reverse complement strand
GCCGAAGACGTCGCGGAAGGCCGCGGTGATTTCGCCTACGCTGGCGTAGTCCCCCACCGCCTCCAACACCAGGGGCACGACGTTGGTTTTTTCATTAACAGCGGCCTCGCGCAAACGCGAGAGCGCGTCCTGGACCTTGACGTTGTCGCGCTCACGGCGCACGCGGCGCATGAGCGCCTTTTGGGAGCGCTCGACAGTCGAGGAAATTTTCAAAATCTTTGGCCGCTTCGCGTCAAACGCGTAAGCGTTGACGCCGACGATTTGGCGCTTTCCCTCCCCGACCTCGGTCTCGTAACGGTAGGAGCTCTCCGCGATGCGCCGGTGAAAATACCCCGCTCCAAGCGCCGGCGCTACGCCGCCCAAATTATCAATGTCTTTTAAAATTTTATTCGCCTCTTCCTCCATCCGGTCAGTCAAAGCCTCAAGATAATACGAGCCGCCGAAGGGATCCGCCGTATCCGTCATCCCTGATTCATGGGCGATGATCTGCTGGGTCCGCACAGCCACGCGGACCGCCTCCTCCGTGGGCAAGCATAAGGCCTCGTCATAAGAGTTGGTGTGCAGGCTCTGGGTTCCTCCGGCCACCGCGGCCAGGGCCTGATACGCCGTGCGAACAATGTTGTTCAAGGGCTGTTGGGCCGTGAGCGAGACGCCGGCTGTCTGGCAATGCATGGGGAGCATCCAGGAAATTTCTTTTTTTGCCCCCATTTCTTCTTTCATAAACTTAGCCCACATGCGCCGGGCGGCCCTGAGTTTGGCGACTTCCTCAAAAAAATAGTTATGGATATCGAAAAAAAAGGACAGGTGCCGAGCCACTCGATCAGGATCATAGCCCCGAGCCGCCATGCGGCGCGCGTACTCGCGGCCATTGGCCAAGGTGAATGCCAATTCCTCCACGGCAGTGGCGCCCGCCTCCCTGATGTGATAACCCGAAATCGAGATGGGAAAATAACGCGGCACGCGGTCGACGGTAAAAGCGATGAGGTCGCAAACCAAACGCAACGAGGGCTCCGGCGGATAAAGATATTCATTCTGAGCGATGAATTCCTTCAAAATATCCGTCTGGCAAGTGCCGCGCGCGCGATTCCAAGGCACGCCCTGTTTATCCACAATCTTCATATACATGGCGAACAAAGCTACGGCAGGAAGATTGATCGTCATGGAGGTCGAGGTCTTGCCCAAATCAATGCCGTCAAACAAAATCTCAAAGTCCCTGAGCGTGTCAACGGCCACGCCCTCGCGCCCCACCTCGCCTAAGGCCGTGGGGTCGTCCGAGTCAATGCCCATTAGGGTCGGCAGATCAAAGGCAATGGAAAGCCCTGTCTCGCCGTGGGCTAAGAGGTATTTAAGACGGTGATTGGTTTCTTTGGCCGATCCGTGGCCGGAGAATTGACGCAATGTCCAATGCCGCGCGCGATACCCGGAGGCTGAAATCCCCCGCGTCAGCGGAAAATGCCCGGGTAGCCCAATGCGCTCCTGCCGGGCCAAGCGCTCCCGCTCAACCATGGGCGGCCCATAAACCGTCTCCACCTCGATACCGGAAAGCGTCTTAGCGACAGACCGCTCTAGCATGCCCTCATTATCGCATTTCAGCCCCAGGGCGTATATTGCCATCCGTTTCTTGCAGATGTTCCCCACGTCGTCATTTAAAACTCAGCCTTGAGCCTGAGCAAGCCAATCAACGTAGTCTCATAAAGACGTTGGTTCTTGGGCCAGAAAAGGCCGTCGCCGAAATAATCCTTGGCGCTAAATACCAGAGCCGCCTGGGCCTGCCACGAGGAACTGATAGCCGCGCGCAAGCCAAGGCTCAGCGCCGGCTCGACAACGCGAGGGTCGGCTTCGGAAGTCCAGAATTGACTCGACAAAAGAAGCAGCTCGGGGGACACCATACGTAATCGCCCAAGGAATTCATCGCAACCCTCGAAACCGCTCTGGGCAGGCGTCTGGGTCGGGGCAAACCGGGGCCCAGGATCCAAAAAAACCTGGGTATCGGCTTGGCGGCGGTATGACTGAAAAAATTACGTATGGTGTCCCGAATGGCGCTTTAACTAAGCGCCATTCTATGGTGTCCCCGGACTCTGACCAAAGGTGTCGCCGGCAGTTCGTGAAATAGACGCCGCTGGCCAGGGAACCGGGATCGTTTTTGTGCGGGAATGATTAAAAGTCAGAGAGGATAAAAGGCGGCGGGGCTTACATGAAATCTGCGGGAGAGTTTTTCTATTTGCTCGGCGTTCAATTTTCTTTTGCCGCTTAATGTATCAGAAACAACGGATTGCCCTCCGAGTTCTTTACTTAAGTCCATCTGGGTGAGGCCATGCTGCTCCATTAAAAATTCCAAAACATCGCTACTTGTTGCTTTATTTTCAAAGATTGATTTTTCATAGTGTTCCAAATGGATGGCCAACTGCTCCACATATTCCTCAAACCCTGCCTTGCGATCCTTGTCTTTTTCCTCGTCGATAGAATTTAGGACAGCTTCTAACACCTTCTTATAGGCTTCATGCAATGCTTTTGATGTAATGACTCTCGGGGGCGCTTCCTGGCAAAGTTCCGCCAGAAACTTTGTCTTGCGGGTGGGAAGCGGCCGGTACTTTTTAATCTCCGCGCTAAGCGTCGCCGTCATTGATTTTATCCTCCTAAACCAATTTCTTTTTCCAGTCTCCTCTGGTGTATTCGTCATGTGTCAGAAACGCTTTAATTGCCGCGATTTTCTTCTCGTAATTAATTTTTATGATGGCCCTGTCTCCTTTGCCTATATTCAAAATTGCGTGTTTTTTATAGTAATCGGCGCTTCTAAATGTATTTTTTAGATCCACTGGGTTTTTAGCCTCGCAACCCTCTAATGTTTTTAACATCGAATCTACCGCCCTTCTCGTTGTCGCATGTTTTTGCGCGAATTCTTCCGCCGTATCCCGTCCGGTGACTAACATATTAAGGATTATAGTAAATCACTATAAATTCAAGGGGCAATTTATTAAGAAAATAGGGGCAGGGCTTAAATTGAGGTAATTCTGGGTCGTCCGGGGGACACAATACCTATTCCCCAATTGCGTGCTCAATGTGGCCCCCTATTGGATATTATTCCCAATTGGAAGGAGTTTTTAGAAGATCCGAACACCCCAGAGGAGCAAAAGAGTCTCCTTGGCGCCGAGCGAACCGGCAGGCCCTTAGGAGGGAATGATTTCTTATCCCGATTAAAAATGATTCTTGGCGGAGTCTTAAAAAGGAAAAAAAGCAGGGCGCAAACCAAGGGACCTTGTCCTGGATTTGCTGGTGAAATAGGTATTGTGTCCCCCGATTTATAGGTGACATCCGTCCGACCGCTGTGTTATAATAGGGTCCAAGGCGGGAGAATTTGGGATTTAATTATTTCCATGAATTCTCTCTCCAGGCCTCTCTCGGTCATCCTGAGCGGACTCTTAATTTTGGAATCCGGTCCCATTGTCAGAGCCGAGTCTAATTCCGTTCCACGCCCCGTTTCCACCGAGTCCTCCTCCCCCTCTCTCCAAGGCAATGATATTGAAGCCAGGAACATTAGCGATGCCTATTTTGAGAATTCTAAGCTCTGGACTAAAATCAAAGACTCGTCTCCCGTTAAAATCAGCTCTTATCAAAAAGCCAAAGGCCCGGTGGGGCAGGACCTGGAAAATAAATGCCGGCAAATCGCCGGTTCTGCCTGCGACGGTAAGGTTGACCCACCCGATCTAGAACAATCCAAATCCAAAAAAAATGAATATTCCTCCTCCAGCCGATGGGATCAGGATAGATATCCTTCCTCAAACAATTCCTCCGCTAGGCCTTCCAACGAAACCGACAAGAATCGGCCCGGAGCGCTCGAAGTCCTCGGCCTGACCGTTTTAATGACCCTGGGGTCGTTAATAGGCATCCCCTTGGCCTTGGCGGCCGGTCTAATCGCAGGCTTTATCCAGGACCTTGGTTTCGGGCTTCCTTCAACCCAAATCATGAATGGCCTCGACTTTACTGATAAGGACTCATTGGGAACAATTGTATTTAAGCTCTGGGGTAATTCATTTAACGCGGCCCGCTGGGCAGGAAGGGTCGTGACTCTCTTGGGAGGTCCGGTAGTCCTGGGAGTAGGCATTGCAGCCTCTGCCGGGGCCTTGGCGCTACCGATGGCAGCCACGGCTACTATGATCGCCGCAGGAGGGGTCCTCACGGCCAGTGGGATCTTTCAGGGAGGCAGATGGGCCTATGAAAAGATTTCCGAGCGTTCAGAGATAACACGCCAGGAAGAACTAAATGAGAAACGAAAGGCTAATGTGAAACTATGGAAACGCGAGGAAGAAGAAACCAGAAAATTGGCGCAATTGGGTATCTCCGACACCTCTTTGGTTGACCCCATCCTTCCTCCCCCTGCCCCTCAAAATTCCGACACCTCCGCTATCTTAAGCTACGAGCAAAGAAAACAGGCATGGCTGGAGAAACGGATAGGCCTTCTTAGCCAAGCCAGAGAGAATATCGAAGTCTTGCAACAAGCGGCCCAGGAAGACCGGCGTTGGCCTATTTCCTCCTCCCCCATCAATCGCTATGAACAGCTTGAATCCCAGATGCGCCAGGCGGCCCAACTCCTTAAAAAAGCAGGCCAACCCCAGATTTTTGGCGATGCCGAGCCTGGCGAGAAAACGGCGATGCGCATGGACCCCCAGATTGGTAAAACATGGGGATTGATTAAAGTGCAAAATGACGGTAGCATCCATTCGAGCCAATTGGTCCCTTATAAAACCATAGAAGAGGAAATGGAGACGCTACTGGTTAATCCGTTTATCGTTCATGCCCGCGGCCCCGTGACCTCGGTTCCCGTGGAATTAAGAAACTATGACAATGACGTCAAACTGGGTTGCACTCGCAAAAAACCCTGCTTTCGCCTTCATGACGCAAATGACCAAAGAATTCTGGCTGACAACGGCAAGGGCTTGGAACTCAGACGGCTGGCTGTTAGGTCCATTGCTCAAGGGACTGTTCTTCTAACAGGCATGGAGGGGAGCGCCGGCAATAGAATCCTCCTTTACGTTGGACAGGCCGGCGACGGAGGGCTTTTATTTGAGCGCGTGATCCATTTGGGGAAAAATGGCAAAGACGGCAAGCCCATTGAGGGTTCAGGAATCTTTGTCCAGCCTGGGGATACGCTCGAATCAGGAGAAATCATCGGCTTAGCAGGCAATACCGGCGCCGCCGACACTTCCTGGCATTCCCATGGGGAGCTTTATGCGGTGCCCAGGGATGATGCGAATTGGGGGAATATTAAATTGGCGGCGGAGACTTTAACTAGGTTAAACAGGCAACATCTTCAGACTCGAGGAGAGCCACCGGAATCCAGCAAGAACGATCAAAAGGCATGGAAAGACGCAATTGATGACATCCGCCTCCTCAGCGAACGCGTCACAATCGGCCGCGTCACTGCGAGCGGCGTTAACGCCAAAACCCGCCGCCCTCAGAAGGATACCCGCGATGTTGTCGCTCTTCGCTACGGCCATTTTTACCAGAGCCGCATCAGGCCAAAATTGAGCAAAGAGGAAATTCGTCGAAAAGAGAAATAAAAATGAAAAAAAATGTAGTAAAAATTATCCCAATTTTGTTAATCCTTGGTTTTTGTTGGGCCGCATGTTCTCGGAAGAAAGACCAGCGAGTAGCAGAACAGAATGCTTTTGTGCCACAACAGCAAGAGATGTCGACATCTTTCCAAGATCAGTTACCATCTCCAAACCAGGCTCCTCCTTACTATCGCTATAAAGACTTGGAGCTATCTTTTGTTTTCGTGGTAGCATATCCATTGGGAGAGTACATTAGCGAACCTGTTAGTGGCAGAGATATGTTTGTGGATCCTTTTGAATATGATTCCAATGTTGACAGACAATATTTGAAAGAATCCGATCTTGAACACGACGGCCATATTAAAATTGGCTATAATTTTCATGTCGAATGGCCGTCCCACCCAGAATCCTGGCCGGATGATTACCATTTTTCTCCAGTCAATTGCTTCGCCGGCGCCACTCCCGTTGGAAAGGGATACCGTGTCAGCTTAAATAGCTTGGTGGAGCAAAAAGACGGTTCCTTTAAAAAACAAGATTTACCGGCTCTTTTGTATGTGTCGCACGAATTCACGAGCGACGATGATAATCCTGACAGCGGCGCCGAGTGGGACACATGGGAGCCAAAGCTCTACCCCGGCGGCGCCTTCCGGGAAATTCACGGCATTGTCCCTGAAATCCCCGCTTCCCTTTTGCCAAAGGATTCGGACAATGATCAACAGGAATTAAGAATCTCAGTAGAATACGCCGCCACCTACCCGCACGACCCACCAAATCTCAAAGAAGCCAAAAAGAAAATGAACCGCCAACTCTGCGAAACAGCGCAAAATTTTACCTGGGTATTCTTTAAAAAACATGGCCCACCGGACTGGACCAAAATCAAATTTGATCCCGATTGGCCCTCACCGAAAATTTCCGGCAACCCATCTAATGACCCGATTAGCCCTGAATAAACATGGCATCGCCGGATAACGCTGTTATCGTTATTCCTGCCAGGCACGGGAAAGAAAATTCCCGTAGCCCTTTGGACAGTTCGGCAGTTCGTGAAATAGACGCCGATGGCCAGGGAACCGGAATCGTTTTTGTGCGGGAATGACAACCAAACTGAATTGTTTGGGTTAAAATTCGGCAATTATCCGAATGACGCTGAGCAGGGTGGTTTCATAAAGGCGCTGATCTTTGGGCCAAAAAAGGCCGTCGCCAAAATAGTCCTTGGCGCTAAATGCTAGAGCCGCCTGAGCCTGCCACGAGGAACCGAGGGTCGCGCGCAAGCCAATGCCCAGCATCGGCTCCACAACGCGCGGGTCGGCTTCGGAAGTCCAGAATTGACTCGACAAAAGAAGACGCGTTCTTGCCGACAGCGGCCGCTCGATTCCAAATTGAAGGCCAAGTCGGTCTTGGTACGAAGGATAAGTCAGAGCCGCGTTGCCCAGAACCTGCTTTTGAAAAATTTCCGTGTCCCAAAAAAGTCCGGCGCCGCCCTGATCGCCAGGGCGGCCGTCCACTCTGATTTTTGAGGACCGGACCCAATCAATTTGGCCCCAAAAAATTTTCCCATCGGCCCCGATCCAGGCCGCCCACGCCTGCCACGCGGCGCCCAATTGAACGCGGCCCGGCAGGGCCAGGGTCGCCGGAGTCAAGGCAGATGACGAACTGGAATAAACCATCTCATTCGTTCCCTGAAAAACCTCGGGGGACTCCCAGGCTAAGGCCCAGAGCCCGCGTCGGGCCATTCGCCCAAAAAATCCAAGGCGAAAGGCATTGGCGTTGAATGTGAAAGTTTCTTCAAAATTCCAAAGCGGCCGGCCGGCGACATCCTCGCTGATTAAGCCTAAAGACCGGCGGCCGCGAGCTTGTCGCCAGGAAAATTCAGCGCCGAGCCCATCGGGCTCTAAAGCTCCCCTGGCCGCCAACTCAATCCACGGCGCGGCCCAACGGTCTTGATAAGCCAGGCGGCCATTGGAAACGCCCGCCGCATAAAGAACGCGCTCGGCCTGGCTCTTTTGAACAAAGCCGTCCTGGCCGCTTACACAAATCCAAAAAGGCCGGACCCAAGGCTGAATAGTCACTTTCGGCAAGCCCAGAGGAATAAGCCGATTTTGCGAATGTCGCCAAAACGGCTCCTTAGAGCGAGCGCCCCGCGTGAGAATAGACTCCCAGCCCAGCGATTCCTCGATAATCCAACGCCGTCCCTTGGGCCATAGAAAAGGATGCCGGTCTAAAAAATCCGAACCCAGCGCCTGTTGTGAAACGCCGCGAACCTGACTCGCGCCGCCCCAATGGCGGGATTCAAGATACCCTGCCCATAGGGGAAAAGTTAATGGGGTTAATAAAATGAATGAGGCAAGAGAAAATCGAAGGAACTGGATTCCCGCTTTCGCGGGAATGACGAAATCAACCGGGGAATCCGGGTTAACCCTATTCACCCTGTTCACCTTATTCACCTTATTCACCTTTGCCCCGTGGTTCACCATCTCCATGTGATTTCCGTCTTAAAATCCCATCGGGACAGGCTCATCGAGTCGTCGCGTTCCTCGGTATTGAGCGCGGATGAACCAAGGCTCTCATCTAAAAAAGCCGTGGAGCCGAGCTTGGCCCAAAAATCCAGGTTGCCGCCCAGAGAATCGCCCAAGGCCACGGCCCATCGCCATCCGCGCGGCGCATAAGAAGCGAAGAGCGATTGATTGGCCATGGACGACATGGTCAAGCCCGGCCAATAAAATTCCGAGGAGGAAAGATAGGCCTGGCGCGTGCCGAAAAGCGCCGGACCCATGTCGAAATAGGCAAGCTTGCCGTCGAGCTTAAGGCCCCCCGCGCCTCTGGCGCGACCGCGCAAATAAAAATCGCGGCTCTCGGAACGCTCCCCGGCCGCCTCGCGCGCCAAAAGCCAGGAATGATCCGTTCCCACGGCAAAACTCGCGGATTCTCCCTCCCATTGCCACTCAAGCCGCGAACGAATTTCGTCCAAACGGTCCAATGCGCCATCGGCGGCGCTGATTAAATACGGCTCGCTCTTCGCGTCGGCCCGCGCATAAAGATAATGGCGGCGGCCCAGGCCCATTCGATCATCGAGCCTCAGGGCGCCTCTTAAGCGAGGATCAGGGGAGCCTCTAGAGGCGGCGCTCGATGAAAAATCACTGGCTAAATTTTTTTCAATATAAGCATGGCCCCCCAATTCATGACGGCTCCACGGCGCTTGATGCGCAAGGAAAACCCCGGCCCGGTTGCGGGAAGGATCGCTTTCCAATCGCAACGCGTCGGCTAGGCGGGACGCGTAATACGGGGAGAGATAAAAAATCCCGGCCGAAGTCCGACGGCGTCGTTTGGCCCGGCGCCAGCCTATTAAAGCTCCGGGCGCCGGCCGGCTCCGCCAAAGGGATAACGCGGCTTCACCTGCGATCTGTCCCTCGTCACCAAGACGCCAAAGAGCATCCACGCTCCAGAGCGCCAAATGACGGCCGGAAAAAATATAACCCTCCCGGCTGGGCAGGGCGTAAGCGCCGGAAACGGGTTGCCAAAAAAAATACCGACTCATGCGAGTATAGACCCCGGCCACGCCGGCCTCGACCGGACCCAAGGAAAATTCCGCGCGAACCAGGGCCGTTCTCTCCTGAACGCTATGGCGGCGCTCCAGGTCCACGGAACGTCCCAACTCTCCAAAATCCGTCTGGGTCAACAGCATTAAATCTTCGTCCACGGTCCCGTTCGCCTCCACCCGCGCGTTCATCGGCGTTTGGGCCCACGCCGCGAGCACCCGAACCGGCCCGGAACGATCCACATACGCCGCGCCCCGAAGCCCGGTATTTTCATAGCTCGATGTATTCGCCGAAATTTTTGCTTGATGCTTTTCAAGAAAAAACGGACGGTAAGGCGAGCCCGGATAACTAGCCGCGACCAACCCTTGAGCCCAACCCACAAGATAATCCCCCACATAAAACTCGCGCTCATGAGTACGCCAAGCCAGCGTTGCGTGCCGAAAAAAAAGATAAACGTTCTCACGGGTCACCGGCGGCTCGCTCGCGCCGGAAGACGTCTCATCGCGCCTTAAAAAAACGCCATTGGCCGAAAGCGTCTCGCCCTCGCTCAATTCATAGCTAAGCCACGCGCGCCAATAAAGATAAAGGGGATTGATAAACTCCGATGAAGTCTTGGCGCCAAAAGTTTCAGCGTTGGGTTTGTCGGCCCGCCATCTCCAGCGCAGTTCACCCTGAAAACGCCGCAGTCCTTGAGGAACGGGGATTGGCTCCACAACCACGGAAAAGCCTTCGATCAATGTCAGACGGTCGGGCTCATCGCCGCTCAAAGGGGAAGCGCAAAGAGGAGAGGCGAAAAAGACGATAGAGGCGACAACGGCCTCAAAAGAATGGCAAACTTTTTTCGCTTTTCTCGCTTTCTTCAATCGTCACTTTCTTTGGCGTAGCGTTCCAGGTAGGTTTGACGCGCGAACTCGGCGATGCGCTTCTTGAGCTTTCGGTCCTTAATGACCACCAAGTCGCTCCAGCGCCGGTCGTGCGCCACCCATTCAGCGGGATAAGCGATCCACCAGCTTTTGCTTTCGCCGGTCCATTGGCTCTTCATTAAAGAAAACTTCACGGCCACCATACCGCCCAGCCAGATTTCCCCCTTAGCCAGATGCCATCGGCTACGCGGGGGAGAGGGCTCAAGCCAGGTTAGACGCAGAGCGCGCTCGGGCGCGGGCGCCAAACCGAACCCTTGTTTTGACGGAGCCGGAGCGCGGCCGGCCACAAGCGCGATGAGCCCTTGCAAGACTCTGTGGCGCAGGGCCGGGTCGGCAAAATCAATCTCCGGGCGGCTCAATCCGGATTTGCTCACCGAGGCTGGAAGCCTAAGGCTTTCAAATCGCGCGTCAAGAGAGGCTTGAACGCCGCGAATTTCAAAATCGCCAAAATCCAAATCAAAACGGACAAGTTTTTCTTTGCGGTCCGTCAGGTGGATGACAAAATCAGGCGGGACGATCGTTGAGCTTGCGCACAATGCCCACAAGCTCGCCAATATCCATAACCTCATAGTCGGCACCGCCGTTTCCCTGATGAAATTCATCGCCGTATTTGGCAAACACAGTCGTCATGCCCACGCCCTTGGCGCCGACAATATCGCGTTCCGCCCAGTCGCCGATCATAATGCTTTCCTCGGGTTTTATGCCAAGCCGCTCGAGCGCGAGGCGGAACGGCTTGGGGGACGGCTTCTTCTCTCCGGTATCGTCAAAGGTCACGACGGTTTCAAAATAATGGGCGATGCCCAGGGCCACAACGCGCATCCAAACCTGAAGCCGCGGCGCGTCGGACACCACGCCCATTTTAACGCCAAGCCGCGAGAGCTCCGTCAACGTCGGATGCACGTGGGGATAAACCGCGAGGTAGGCGTCTTTAGCGCGGCGATAACCCAAAATTCCGGCGGCCAAAATCCGGTAGTCCACGCGGCCCTGTTCTTGCTGAAGAATTTTGTCAAAAATCTGCTGGTCCTCGATCCCCTCTTTCCAATACACCTGAAAAATCTTGTCCACCAGTTCCTGCCTATTGCCCTTGAGGCCCGCGTCCAGCATGGCCTCCACCGCCGCATCCACCGCGTGGCGCTTCATGCGCATAAAATTGACCAGCGTGTTGTCAATATCAAAAACAATGCCCCGAATCATTCCGTCCGCCCATCGAATTTTGCCGCGTTAAATTTCATCGTTTATTTTCTTGCGCCGGGGAAGAATGTGAAGGGTCATGGGTAGATACAAAATTTTAATAAAAATTTGGCGCAGACGCTAAGGCAAAAAAATTTCCGCGCCCCACAAAAAAATTCTTGGACCCCCCTTGCGCGAAAAATCTTTCTACGCCAAGATTATAGTGGCCCCCAAGAAATTGTTGACGGGGTGCCGTGGAGGGAGAGCCAAAGCGCTCTCCCCAATTTTTTTAGGACGAAAACTAACGCTTCTTAAACGGAAAATGAAAGGGGTGGGGCAAAAACTCAGCGAACGCCCGGCTCAAGGCGCGGTTGCCCGAAGGGTTGGCTAGATAAATCTTGGTTTCAGGCGCGGCAAATTCCGAAATAACTTGAAGGCAGGCGCCGCAGGGGCTTTTTTCAATGGCATCCGGCGTGACAATGGCAATCGCCTTAATTTTGGACGCCCCCTCGATCACCGCCCGGAATATGGCCACGCGCTCGGCGCAAACCGTAAGGCCGTAAGAAGCGTTCTCGATATTGGCTCCCAAATAAATCTTTCCTGAATCGCTCAATACGGCGGCCCCGACATGAAAACACGAATAAGGGGCGTAAGCCTTTTTGGCCGCGGCTTGAGCGGCGCGGACCAATCGGATCTCATCAAAACTTTTCGACATTAGATATTGATAGCCTTTGCGATCAACAATCCGAGCTTCCGTGCCGCGGCGCGATTAATCAAGCGCGGATCGGTCACGATCGCGCCGGCTAAGGCATGGGGGCAACGGCAAACGCCGGAGCGGCCCCGGGCCGCGAGAATAGGCAACGCCGCGCGAAGAAGTTTTTGCGCGCGCGAGACCCCCTCTTTTAAATTTGAAATAACCCGCTCCGCCGTGACAGCCTCCTCGCCCTCCTTCCAACAATCATAATCCGTCACAAAGGAAACATTGGCCGCGCAAAGCTCCGCCTCGCGCGCCAATTTCGCCTCCGGCAAAGCCGTCATGCCGACCACGGAGTAACCCAAGCGCCTGTGCTCCAACGACTCGGCCTTGGTCGAAAACGCGGGCCCTTCCATGCACACATAAATACCGTCTTCATGAACGTCCAAAGCCGACTCCCGGGCCGACTCGGCCAAGAGCGAACGCAAATGAGGACAATAGGGCTGGTCGAATTGAACGTGGGCCACGATGCCGCCTCTAAAAAAAGTTTGAACGCGGCAACGGGTTTTATCCACCAACTGGTCGGGCAGGATCAAATGCGTGGGAGCTAATTCCTCCTTCAGGCTTCCCACGGCTCCCACGCTGATCAATTGCTCCACGCCAAGCGACTTTAAGGCAAAAATATTAGCCCGCACATTGATCTCGGAAGGCGAAATCCTGTGCCCGCGCCCGTGGCGGGGCAAAAAGGCGACGGGCTCGCCCCCCACGTCCACGATTGCGATGCGGTCTGAAGGCGGACCAAAGGGCGTCTTAACGCTTAACTCGCGGAGCAAGCGGCAACCCTCCATCTCGTAAAGCCCGCTCCCGCCGATGACCCCCAAACGGACCGGCTTGGAAAAATAACGTTTTTCTCTCAACCGTCCAACCGCTTTCATAACACCTTCCCAATGACGCTTCGGCGGCGGAATTTCTGAGGGGAAATCTCAAAGGCCTCTCGCGCCGCCTCCGGAGCCATTTTACTATCTTGATTTACCGCGTTTCCAAAATGAATCTCGGCTAGCGCCTCCCCCCGGCGCACAGTCTCGCCGCTCTTTTTAAGCAAAAAAATTCCGCCAGCCGGGTCCGCCGCGTCCTCCTGGCGCCGGCGCAAAACGCCCAAACGCAGGCTGACCAAAGCCATTTTCCCGGCGTCCACAAAACGCACGCGACCGCTCTTAAAAGCGCTCACCGTAACCACGCGGCGGGATCGCGGCAAAAATCGCGGCAAATCTCGCGCCACATGCGGCGCCACCCCCTGAGCCACAAGCATCTCGCGGAATTTGGCGAGGGCCCGGCCGCTCCGCAAAGATTGATAAATCATCTCCCTCGAGTCCACCCGGCGCCGGACCCGCCCGGCCAAAAACAGCATTTGATAAAGAAGCTCCGAGGTGACGTCAAAATAATCGCGCACGCTGTTCCAGTTGGATTGAGCAAGGGTCGAGCCCGGATCAAGAATCTCCCAAGCCTGGCGGATCTCGAGGGCGTTGCCAATAGCGCGACCCAGGGGCTCATCCATTGCGGTCATGACGGCGCGGCACGCCAAGCCGCACCCTCTGGCGGTGCGAAGCAACGCCCGGGCAAGACCCGTCGCTTCAGAACGGTTCGCAAAAATAGCGCCCCGGCCGATTTTAACGTCAAAGACCAGTCCGTCTAACCCCTCAATCAATTTCTTGGACAAAATACTCGCGACGATCAAGGGCTCGGAATCCACCGCGCCAATCGCGTCCCGAAGCGCATAAAACTTCCTGTCTACCGGGGCCAGGCCTTCCCCCTGGCCGAACATCGCCACGCCAATCTCGTTAAGCTGATTGATCAGACGATTCCGCGGCAAGCGAACCTGAAATCCCGGAATGGATTCCAACTTGTCCAAGGTTCCGCCGGTAAGGCCCAAGGAACGACCGCTCATCATAGGAACCCTAAGCCCTAACGACGCCGCCACGGGAGCCAACACCAGGCTCACGCCATCGCCAACCCCGCCGGTGGAATGTTTATCCGCCACGAAAATCTCTTTCCTGAAACCCTTATCGCCTTTTTTGCCTTTTTCCCAAGGCAATGGCCCTAACCGCCCCGAATACTTCGCCATCGCCTGGGTGAGCCACAAAGTTTCCGGCGCGTTCATTCCCCGAAGGCGCACGGCCATTAAAAAAGCCGCGATTTGACAATCCGGCCAAGCGTCTTTGCCGACGGCTTGCGCCACGGCAAAAATTTGCTCCTGCGACAGGGCGCGTCCGGCCTTTTTGGCCTCAATGATAGCGGCGTATGAAAGAATTGTGCGATGGCTCCTTAAAAAGTTTCAAAAAATAAAGACAAAAGCTTTGAAAACGGACCCACCACCTCGCGCGACAAATCTAAAACCTCATGATGCGTTAGGGTATGCTTTTTGACCAAGCCGCTCGCCATATTGCTCACCCAGCCCAAGCCCACGACCTTAATACCGAGAGAATGGGCCATCAACGCCTCGGCCGTAAGACTCATGCCGACCAAATCCGCGCCAAGGCGGGCTAAGCCGCGTATTTCGGCCGGTGTTTCGTAAGTTGGGCCGTCCATGGAAGCGTAGACGCCGGGAATTAGCCGCAGTTTGATCTTAGAGGCAATCCCAGACAAACGCTGCGCGAGACCGGGATCATAGACCTTCGTGCAATCAATAAAATCCGTGCTTCCCCTTAGAGGATTAGCCGATTGCCGGTGAATATGATCCGTGACCAGAACCAAATCCCTCGGGCGAAATTTTCTGTTTATAGCGCCGGCCGCGAAGCTCAAAATCACCGTATCCACCCCAATGCTCTTGAAATAACGCATGGGGCTGGTCACCGTTTCCATGTCAAAGCCTTCATAATAATGGAGACGGCCCTGAAGCGCGACAATCTCGCGGCCGCGAAATGAGGCGCGCAAAAGCCTACGATGATGCCCCAGGGGCGGCCTCTTGTTGCCGGTTTTCAAATTCAAAACTTTCTCCAAGGGCTTGGAGTCCTCGATCCGCCAGGACTCGGCCACGGACCCTAATCCACTGCCCAAGACAATGCCGATCGGCTTTTTATCCATGATATTTGGAAATGGCCAAAGCCAATCCGTGCTCGACAACGGCCTGCCAAAGAGTATCCGCTTTTTTTATCATGTCTTCGACCGTTGGCCGTTCAGTTGCCGTGAATTGGGCTAAAACAAAATCCTCGGATTTCATCAACGGCGGCTTAGGGCCAATCCCTAAACGAATCCTGGGGAAATTTCCGTGACCCAAAGCCTGAATAATCGAGGCCATGCCTCGATGGGTCCCGGCTGAACCATTGGGTCTTAAACGAACCGTGCCGAGGGGAATGTCAAGATCATCATACGCCACAAACAGCCGTTGCCCCTCATTAACTTCAAGCTCAGACGCGAGGCCTGCGACAGCCGCGCCCGAATTGTTCATAAAGGTTAAAGGTTTAGCCAGTAACACGCTTTTGTCTTGAATGTCAAACTGCCAACATTCGGCCAAGCGGCGTAAACGCTCGCTCAAGGATGGTTTACGACAGGGATTGTTCAGGCCCACATGATCAATCAACTGAAATCCGGCATTGTGCCGGGTGCGCGCGTACTGGGAACCGGGATTGCCTAGGCCAATAAGACAGTAATCGTAACGATCAGGCAAATGGCTCAGGCCTTAGCGCCGGACGCGGGAGCAACCGGCTTGGCCGACGCGCCCTTGGCGCTCGCGGTCCCAGTTGCGGCGCCGGCCAACTGATCTGCCGTTTCTTTCTTGCCCCTGGTGATCACTTCCGGCGCCGCGGCCGCGGCCTCGGCAACCGGCGCCGCGACTTCTTCCTCGCGGGCAGGCGCCACAATGTTAATGACAACGTGATTTTTATCGGTAACAACTTCCACGCCTTCGGGAATCTTCAAATCCGACACCAAAACACCGTGTCCGATTTCCAGCTCCGTCACATTCACCATAATGGATTCCGGAATCGCGGTGGGCAGACAGCGAACCCTGACTTCGCGCAAAAGGTGCTCTAAAATACCGCCCTGATTCTTTACGCCTTTAGCCTCGCCGGTCAAACGCACCGCGACCTCGACGTCAACTTTATGGGTAATGTCAACCCTGTAAAAATCAACATGGATAGGATGGCTGTACAAAAGGTGTTTTTGGATGCTTTTGAGCAACGCCGTCTCATGGGCTGATTTTTCGTCAAACTGAAGATCAAAAAGCACGTTGGAGCTGTGCGCTTTATGAATAGCCTTTTCAAGGTCTTTGCGGGAAACCCAAAGGTTTTCAGGCTTACCCTTGCCGCCATAAACAACGGCCGGGATAATCCCTTCGGCTCGACGGGATCTAAGCTCCCCCTTGGGAGCCTTGGCTTCGCGGGTTTTGACCGCTAAAACAGTATTATTAGCCATAGACAATTATTGTAGCAGTTAAGCAGTCTTGACTGTTTATCCGCCCACCCGCGGTTTTTGCTTACGAACGAAACCCTTTGATCAATAAACCGATGCCTGCGCCTAATAAGGCCCCGGCCAAGCCGGCCAAAATACCGGCTCCAAAAAATCCGGCAACGGCCAACAAGGCGCCCTTCATGGTTGCGCCATACACCGCCAAAGGCAACAGAACTCCGCCCAAGGCTCCCAGAATCACGCCGGCGCCGGCGCCGATGGAGGCCCCCTTCGTAACGAAGTCCCCGTCCTCCTGAGAAACTGCGGCCGGCACAGCCTGAGGATAAGCGACCGTCGGTGGACCATAAATGTTGTATACAGGGGCCTGGGAATAGCCGGGCTGGTGTTGAACCGGCATATTTTGGGCTGACTGCAAGTTTTGAACCCGGCCTTGCGCGTTCTCAAAAGATCTGGAAATATACTCGCGATCGGACAACGCGGACGTCATATCTTGGCTACGGGAATCGGCCTGACACATCAATACCGTGCAACCGGCCAACACAACGCCTCGAACAATTTTTGAATTACTCATAATGATTCCTCCTGATATTTGACAAGGACAGCTACCGAGCTTTGGCTTTGGATTCTTTCTACTAAGTATACTAAATAAACAACGCGCTTATGGACTCGCCGCCGTGATTTCGCAAAATGGCCTCTCCCAAAAGGCCAGCCACGGAAAGCGCGCGGACCTTGCGGCAACCCCTGGCCTCGGGAACCAGCGGGATCGAATTAGTGATTGCTAATTCCTCGATTGAGGAGTGTTCAAGGCGGCTGATCGCGGGTCCCGAAAGAACCCCGTGAGTCACCAAGGCAAAAATTCTATGGGCGCCACGGGCTTTCAATACGCCGGCCACCTCGGTCAATGTTCCGGCCGTGTCCACGATGTCGTCAATAATCACGGCCGTCTTGCCGTCAACATCGCCCACAATATTATAGACATGGGCTTCGTTGGGGCGGGGGCGGCGTTTGTCAATAATAGCCAAACTTCCCTCAACTCGTTTGGCGAACGCCCGGGCCCGCTCAACTCCCCCCACATCCGGACTCACAACCACAATGTTGTCAAGCTTCTTGCTGATCGCGTAATCGAGAAAAATCTTGGTGGCGTAAAGATGATCCACGGGAATATCGAAGAAGCCCTGAATCTGCCCGGCGTGAAGGTCCACGGTGATTAAACGCGAAGCGCCGGCCACCGTGATGAGATTCGCCAGTAATTTGGCTGAAATCGGAACGCGAGGCGCGGTCTTTCGGTCGCCGCGGGCATAGCCAAAATAGGGCACGACTCCGGTAATCCTGCCGGCCGAGGCCCGGCGCAGGGCGTCGAACAGTAGCAACAATTCCATGACGCTTTCATTGACCGGACGGCAGGTGGGCTGAACGACGAAGCAATCCTTGCCGCGCACATTCTCGTCAATATGGACGTTAACCTCGCCGTCGGCAAAACGGTTGACGGTGCACCGCCCCAAATCCTTGCCGATATAACGGGCGATTTCCTTAGCCAGAGCCGGATTGGAATTACCGGAAAACAACAGTAAGTCGTTAGGGGCCTTGGCTCGATGGATCATCTTCGGGCTTTTCTTAATTTCTTTAAAGGCCACGGGCATAAAGTTGGGTTATAATCACCTAATTATTATTCGAGTTGCGGCGTTTGTGAATCTGATAGCTCCGGGCCACGGCCAGGGTATTCGCCGGCACGTCGCGCGTGATCGTAGATCCCGCCGCGATCAAAGCGTTCTTGCCGACGCGAAGGGGCGCGATCAGATTGACATTGGAGCCTACCAAGGCGTCGCTTTCGATGACGGTTCTATTTTTTCTCACTCCGTCATAATTGCAGGTGATGGTCCCGGCGCCGATGTTGCAACGAGGCCCCACCTCCGTGTCGCCCAAATAAGCCAAATGGGGAACCTTGGAATCCTCCCCAATGGTTGAGGCCTTAATCTCCGTAAAATTACCGACCTTGGCCCGGCTCGCCAGGTGCGTGCCCGGCCGCAAATGCGCGTAAGGACCGACGGATACGAAGTCCGCCATCGTCACTTCGCGGGCGAATGAGTAAACAGCTTTAACCCCGTTGCCCAGGGTGCAATCCTCGATGTACATCTGCGGGCCCAGGGTGCAATTTTTTCCAATCACGGTCTTGCCCTTTAAAATCGTGCCGGGATAAATCACCGTGTCTTCGCCCACGCGCACACCAGGCTCGACATAAACGCTTTGCGGCACCGGAATCGTGACTCCTTCGCTCATCAACTGCTCCAGGCGCCAGCGTTGAAGCACGCTCTCGGCGCGGGCCAGATCCACCCGGCTGTTAATCCCCAAAATCTCATCGCCGGAAGGGGACAGCCACGCCACGGTATGGTGATTCTGACTTCTCAAAATTTCCAGCGCGTCGGTGAGATAGTATTCCTTCTTGAGATTAAGCGGCTGAATTTGCGCCAAAGCGCTCAGCAATGCCTCACGATTAAACAAGTAAATGCCGGAATTAATTTCACGAATTTGCAGATCGCGCAAGCTCGCGTCCTTCTCCTCGACGATTTTTAAAAACGCGTTGGTGGGGCCCCGCACGATGCGGCCATAGCCGGCGGGATTGGCCAGGCGGGCCGTCAGGCAAGTGGCGTGACTGTGCTCGCGTAAATGAAAAGAAATCAATTCCTCAAGCGCGTCTTTTGAAATCAACGGCACATCGCCGGACATCACCAAAACATCATCCGCGTTGGCGAGTTCTTTACGGGCCGATGCCACGGCGTGGCCCGTGCCCAAGGGTTTGTCCTGACGCACAATCGCGAGATTCTTGGCATGGGCATACTCTTCCAGCACGGCGCCTTTGACCCGGGGATCCTGGCCGGTGATCACAATGACCTTTTTCGGTTTGATTCCAAAAGCGCTCGCGAGCACATAAGAAAGAATGGGCCGGCCGGCCAAGGCATGAAGAACCTTGGGAACTTTCGACACCATGCGCATTCCTTCGCCGGCGGCGAGAATGACGACGTGCAAATTTTTTATCGAAGCCACGCGTTAAACCTTAATTTCCTGCGGCTCCAACTCCGGCGATAGGGCCGGCTCGGGAGCCTGCGCCACGGTGGCGGAAAGTTTTTTAATTTCCTCTTCATAAACCGTGAAAATTCTCTTTTCAAGCTCGGCGCGAAAATCATTGGTGATGGGATGCACGATGTCGCGAAATTTTCCGTCCGGCCCCTTGCGGCTGGGCATGCACAAAATCAGGCCCCGTTGGCCCTGAACAATTTTCATGTTGTGCACGACTAAAACCTTGTCCATCGTCACCGTGACGAACGCCTTAAGTTTATTCTCGTTTCTAACATAGACCCGAATATCGTCAATCTCCATCATTTCCCTCTCCCCCTATTTTCTTGGAACTCTCGCGCTATCGCGTGAGCGCGCCCTCGATCATTAATCCTATTCGACGGCCGTAATATAGCGCGTTACGCGCGCGTTAAGCGCCCGCGACCATTGCCGAACCTGGCGCTGTGAACCCAAAGCATAAAGGCATGAGCCGCTACCCGTCAACGCGGGACGCGCGCCCATGAGATCGAGCTTGCGCTTGAGCCGCCTTAGCGCCGCGAGTCTTTCAAAGAGCGCGTCCTGAAAACTGTTAAATCCAACGCTGCGATAGCCGCGCTGACCCGTTTTCAAATGTGTTAAGAGTGTAGGAAGAATACTAATTTTTGTCAACCAAGCCGGCCGGCGGGAGTCCAAAACTTCGTAAGCCTTTTTCGTGCTCATGCCGAAACCGGGATAAATCAAAAGGACCGAGGAACGCCAGGCCAGATTGACGGGCCTTAATTTCTCCCCCCGCCCGCGAGCCCACCACAGGGACGTTTTGGAATTCCATGCGGCCCGCAAGAAAAAAGGAACGTCGCTACCCAAACGCGCGCCCAATTCCAGCAAGCGCCGCCGGGAAAGCCGCAGATGAAAAAATTTGTCCAGGCCCACAAGCGCGATGGCCGCGTTGGAGGAGCCGCCCCCCAAGCCGGCGCCGCAGGGAATTTTTTTAAGCAAAGCGATTTCAATGGGCCGGCGGGCCACCCTCCCATGCTCCCCGGCTAAAAGCCGCCAGGCGCGAAGGATGAGATTGTCATAAGGAGCCGCCTGCAAAAGCCGGCGGCTTTCAATAGGATAACCCTGAGCAAAGCGCAATTTGAGCCGCGGGGCCAAGGTTGCCTTCGGCCAAGAAATAAGAGGTCGAATCCGCAACGTATCCGCCAGCGCCAATCGCGCCATCAAGGTCCTCAACTCATGATAGCCGTCCGCCCTCTTGGGACCGACCTCAAGGAAAAGGTTGATCTTAGCCGGCGAGGACAAAAGCAATGGCTTCAAATTTTTTTCGCACAGGCGCCCCAGTCGCTCCGGGGCGAAGGTAAATTTAAGATAAATCCCGCTGGAATTTTTTTGTAATTGCCGATACGCTTAGCATTGGCTTGTAAAATATCGTTCCAGTGCCAAGGAGTTTTATAGAGCTTTTTTGAAATCACCCACAAGGTTTCCCCTGCGCTCACGCGATAGCGCCCGGCAGAGCGGACTGAGGCCTTTTGAACCGGAGGAGCAACCTTGGCAACCGACGTTTGAACCGGAACGCGATCCCCCCCCAACAGCCGCTCCGCTTCCAATAAATAAATTAAGGCTTCGAAAATCTTGCCGTCTGCGGCATTGGCCCGCGGCCCTAAAGCCATGCGCGCGCGGTTGGCCAAGGCCAGGGCCACACGATAATTTGAAGGATTGGAAATTTGGCTCGTCATTAACATTTTATCCACGGCGCCCATTTTCTCGAACGCAACCCCAACCACCAAGGGATCGCTCGCCGGAGCGCCGTTCTTATCCGAAGAATTCTGGGCCAACTCAACGGCCAGGGTCTGAAACTGGACGCGGCTCGCGCGGTTCTCCTCTAAAGCCAATTGCGAAAGGTAGGCAATATAGCCGACCGCAATAAAAAGCAAAACAAAAATAAGAACGCTCAAACGGTTCATGCCAAAGGTTTAGTATGGCAAAATATGGTGAAATATGGAATCAAATGTTCGATAAATGTCCGCTAGCCGAAAAACAACTGAGCAGATTGCAGGAGTGCGGCATGTTGCCGTTGCGCTTAGCTGTGGGCGCCATCTTTTTTGCTCATGGAAGTCAAAAACTGCTTGGCTGGTTCGGTGGACTGGGCTTGACCGGGACCATTCGCACTTATCGCGATGGTCTGGAAATCCCGGCTTTTTTTACTTTAATCGCAACCTTCGCGGAATTTTTCGGCGGAATTTTTATAACGCTGGGATTTCTAACGCGTATCTCGGCGCTTCTGTTGAGCGCGGTAATGCTTGTGGCGATTTTCAAAATCCATTGGGTTCACGGTTTTTTTCTCAACTGGTTTTCCATGCCCCTGAAAGGACACGGCGTCGAATACAGCCTCTCCCTCCTCGGCGCCTGCCTGACCCTCGCCGCCGCCGGCCCCAAGCGCCCCTCCCTCGACCATTGGCTCTACAGGCGCAAAAATAACGCCCCCGCAAAAAAAATCAGTCCGGCTGACGATAAAAAGGAAGAATGCCGTAAAAGCTGGTTGAAATTCAGAAAAGTGATACAATTTATCAATGTCAGAAACTGCGGAAATAAAATTTAACGGGCAATCCTATAAGTTGCCGGTCAGCATGGGTAGCGAAGGAGAAAAGGGGCTTGATATTCGCGCCCTGCGCGAGACTACCGGCTTTGTAACCCTTGATCCTTCCTTTGCCAATACCGCCTCGTGCACCAGCGCCATCACCTACATTGACGGCGAAAATGGGATCTTACGCTATCGCGGCATTCCCATCGAGGAATTGGCCGTCAAATCAACATTTCTGGAAACTTCTTACCTTCTGATCTACGGCCGGTTGCCAAGCGCCGACGAATTAAGCGCCTTCTCCACGCTGATCACCCGGCACACCCTGCTTCACGAAGACATGAAAAATTTCTTTTTAAACTACCCGCCCACGGCGCACCCCATGGCCATTCTCTCGGCCATGGTCTGCTCCCTGTCGAGCTATTACCCCGACGCGCTGGTCGTGCCCCAAACTCAAGAAGCGCTCGATCTGATGATTGCCCGGCTCGTTGCCAAGGTGCCGACCATCGCCGCTTTCTCTTATAAAAAAACAGTCGGCCAGGCGTTCGTCTACCCGATGAACAGCTTGAGCTACTCGGCCAATTTTCTGCGCATGATGTTTTCGGTCCCGGCTGAAGAATACGCCGTGGACAAAGACGTTGAGCAAGCCCTGAATTTGCTGTTGATCCTCCACGCGGACCATGAGCAGAATTGCAGCACCTCCACGGTTCGGATGGCGGGCTCGTCTCAAGCCAATCTCTTCGCCTCGATAGCGGCCGGCATCTGCGCCCTCTGGGGACGCCTGCACGGCGGCGCCAACGCCGAGGTAATGGAAATGCTCGAGATCATCCGCGTCCAAGGCGGCGACGTCAAAAAATTTATCGCCCAGGTCAAGGACAAAAAAACCGGAGCGCGCCTGATGGGATTCGGGCACCGTGTGTATAAAAATTATGATCCTCGGGCCAGCATCATCAAAGCGGCCTGCCATAAGCTCCTCGATAAACTCAATATTGACGACAAGCTTCTTGGCTTGGCCGTGCGGCTGGAAGAAG
>CAYHKQ010000038.1:0-24380 GCA_964357255.1 uncultured Elusimicrobia bacterium | reverse complement strand
CAGCGCTTTGAGCAGGTTCAGAGCCAAATCCCGGAACTTCAGGGAGAGCTAGACTTTCTCAAGGTCAATCTCCAATCCAAGGATCAAGTTATTTCCGAAGCCAGAGACCTCTACTCCCGCTGGCCAGACCTAGACCCAGAAACCAAAAGAGCCATTATTGAGGAGATTCTGGAAAAGATCACCATCGGAAAGCAGGAGATTGCCATTGACCTATATTATCTGCCTTCTACTAAAGCTCCTAATAAGCCCGAAGACGATGATCCTGACTCTGATTCTGGTGGCAACAACAAACCACCTCCGAGTCCTCCTCACTCTCCCTCTTCTTCCGAAATAGTGGCAAATAGAAAACAAACTCCTCGGGGTTCTTTGCAGAAGCCCCGAGGAGCGGGAGGGAGAGTACGCGGTTGGGAATCTTTATTCGGCTACGGAATTCTCCTTTGCTTGGGCTTCGATAGCGTCCTCGGTTGCGTTCTTTTCAATTCCGGTTTCTAGAGCAGGCATATTGCCCAAAGCAAAACCTGCAATCCCGCCGGCAATAGCGGCAATTAAGCCTCCTCCGGGAGCTAAAAAGCCGAACAAGGCTAGGCCGCCGGCCAAAAGCGTAGGCCAAAGCGCATATAGAAAATTATCTTCTTTGGCGAACAATTTAGCGAATAGCCAGGAAAGGGCAAAGACTCCGCCCAATCCGGCTCCGAGCGCCAAGGCGAGACCGGCAGGCGCGCCAAACGCAGCCGACAGCCCGATCGCGGCGCCCGCGGCCCCCACGCCGACATAAAAAGTCGGTTTCTTGAAGATGGAATACCACGGACTTGATTCTTCCTCTGCGTTTGCGCTGGATAAATTGTTCTTATCTGGTTGAGGCACATCCGCCCGATCGCCCGATTGCGTGGTTCCAGGCTCTTGGGCCCCGGCAACGGGGTCGGGGGCGGGCGTAGCATTCACCGGGCCTGCGACCGCGGGTTTATCCACGCATTTGCTACCGTCAAAAATTTGTCGTAGCGGGCATTGCGTCGCGTCCACGGCGCTGTCTGGTTTTGCAGAATCATTCGACTTAGGAGGGGCGGCTGGTTTTTTCTCATTCGGGCCGCCATTGGCGCTTTCGGCAGCCTCTCCATTTTTACCGCTTTGAATGGGAGCAGATGCATATGGTTTAAGGTCATCTTTTTTATTAGGCGATTGCGCACATTTTATCGGGTCAAACGTAGGCCCTTGAAGACAAGCCTCTGGGGTAGGATCAGCCTGCGTTGCGGGTGCGGCCGCCTGCGGTTCATCCTTGTATTTCTGGCAATCGTTCCTTTTAAAGTTTGACTTGATACAGGCCTGTTTCTTTCTTTCCTCCGCTTTTTCATTTTCTATTTGTCTACGATAACCGGCGCAAAATGGTTTCCAATAGTTCCATGTTTTCGCGCACTCAGCATCCTTGGCATCCTTGGCAACATCCTTAGCATCAGAATGGCCTTGTGGATTTCCCGCGCTCAGGCCCAAGCCCCAAGCGTAAACCCTAGGCGTTAGCGTTGCGGCGAAAGCCCCAAGAATCAGGGCCGTTAGAACGTATTTTTTAGTCATATATTTCATAACCTCCGTTATTTTATTTAGAAAACAGTCCGATCAGCGCAAAAACAGCGCCGATTCCAATGCCGATTAAACCACCGGCTAAAAAGCCGCCCGCAAGCGTTCCAAATGTGACGCTAGCTCCGGCCGGGACCATGGCGGCCGCCAGTCCAGTGCCTAAGAGGCCGCCGATGATGCCCACAACCGCGACCGGCTTTATAAAATCCCAAATTGCATCCAAATTGCCGCTGGTCGAGAGCCAATACATAAGACCGAACGCGCCAATGCCGGCAAAAACAGCGGCTGAAACGCCAAAAAGGCCAAGTCCCGCTGGACCCAAGCCAAAATAGGTGGCCGCGAGACTGGCAGCGCCTATTAAGCCTGCTTTGGCATGTTTGCCGAGATCAAAACCACGCTCGCCCGCCGGTTTATTAAGGACAGGTTTAGGCTTAGGTTTTGAAGGATCGCCGGATTCCGGCGTGCCATAAAGCTTGTCAGGAGCAGGGGTCGCAGGAGTTTGCACGCCGGCCACCTTAATCGTATCCGGATTCCCCTGGCCTTCGCCAAAAGGCCGACCAGAGGCCGCCTTGTCCTTGTCGGCAGTATCGCCCACGGACGGATTGGCTACGCTTTTGGCAACGGCGCCCGGCGCCGGAGCCTTTTTCGCGACTGAAGCGTCATCGGCCTGCCTGCGTTCAGGAAGCGGCGTTTTCAACGCCGATCCATCCTCATAAATCCATTGGACTTTATCGCCACGAATATGCGCGGTGCGCAATTTTTTACCGTCGGGACTAGCGGGCATATCGGCAATGGCATAGCTACCGTCATTCCAACTAATAAGAAAGGAATCGTCATTATTGATTCGATCAAAACCAATAATTTTAGGATCACTCCCGGGTTGCGGCTTGGCAAACGCGTCCTGGCCTGCAAGCGCCAAGGACAGCGCGAATAGGCCGGTGAATAGTTGCGCCAAGATTTTCTCTCTGAGTCTAAACATAACTGTTTTCCCCTCTCTGTCGTTCTCCCTGTAAGTGTTTTTCATATTCCCTCCTCACTCTCGTTAAAATCTTAACACAGGTGCTGAATATCGCCTAGGGTCTAAGGACCCAATTTTGACTGGGCTAAAAGTCCTATATCAAAATAGGGACTTTAGTCCTATATGAACAGGCACACTTAGCGGCTTGCCCGTTTAATGGCTATTTATAATAAGGAGGGGGCGGACGGTAGGGATCGTGATGAGCAGGGGAACATTCTACGGGATTGTCGGGACAAATCCAATGGGCAAAGACCCAAGAATCTCCGGAAAGGGTCTCGATGGCGGCCTTGCGCAGGACAGGGTCGGGGTCCCGCGCTGTCTCGCGAACCTTGCGCAATGCTTCGGCATTGCCTTGCAAAACCGCGTAATACAGGCTTTTGGTCAGGCTATATTTAATAGGAAGGGCAACGGCGCGATTAAACTCATTAAGCAAGGAACGATAGATGCTATCGTCGCTTAGAACAAAACCGAGGGAACGGATAGCCTCAACCTTGAGCGGTTCGTTTGATTCCTTTTCGACCTTTCTTGCCAAAAAACGCTTGGTGTCCAAGTCCCACGCGGCCCGGCCTAAAATTCTTAAGCTAATCCATCGGATTGGAAGGTTGGAATCCTTGTCCGCCAGCCTCACGACAGCTTCGCGCGCTTCCGGAAAAGCAAAATGCCGGCGCAGGGCGTAGATAGCGGCCGCGCGCACATCAATCGTTTCACCGGAATTTTGAGCGCTACGGATCAAGTCCTCAACAACGGACGGGGGGCTGGCCTCAACATCAAGGCAGGCCGCCGCGATGCAGATTCCAAAAACAAATGCTTTAACCTTCATTATCACGGAAAAATAGTTTCAGCGACCTTCATCATGCCGACAAGCGAACCGATGATAAAACCCAGGGCCGTAAAGGCCAGGGCGATTCCCAGGCCGGCTCCGATCCCTGTCATCACCGCGCCGGCAGTGGACCAACCGGCCGCTTTGGTCAATAAGGAAGCGGTAACAACTCCGCCCAAACCGCCAAAGAGCGCGCCGGTTCCTGCGCCGATCCCGGTTCCCGCATAAATACTTTTTTTCACCGTTTCTTTGGGATTAGGCAAATCTTGAGCCGGCGGCATACCAGTAATAGGCGTAATTACGGGATTAATGGGAATGGGGGCTAACGCGGAAATATCGGACTGCTCTGTTTTGACGACAGGCGGGATCGTTAACTGCGCCCCAACCCCGGGATTGCCCGGGCCTTTTTCTCGCATTGACAATTTGTCGAAGCGAATAGAAACCTGGGCAAACCGAAAATCATTGTCATTTTTATCAAGGGGTCTGAGTTCCCCTGCGTTGGCAAAAGCCGCGCAAATAAGCGTAAGAAGGATTACGATTCGCATGTCAAACACCTCCATTTATCCGTGGCCCTCGTGAGCTTGCGCCCCGCCTTTGACGCCGAGGCCACTTTACAAAGCTCGATTATTTATCAATTTACCAATTTGACCGACGATTGTAAAGACAAGACAAAGGGCGGGAAACAGGCTTTGCATGAGAGCCCATGGAAAAGTCCGCGCCACGGCAAGTTCCTCAAGTTGGCCGGAGCGAACAATGCGTTGGTTGAGTTCCGTGCCGGCCGTCACCCGGCCTAAAGGATCAATAACGGCTGAGATGCCGGTATTAGCGGCGCGCACAAAGGGAAGACGATTTTCAATGGCCCTGGGGATATTCATCAAAAAGTGCTGGTGGGGCGCGGCCGTGTCAAGATACCATCCGTCATTGGTTAAATTCACCAGCCATCGGGCGCCGCGCTTCGACAAACGCCGGGCAATCCCTGGAAATATGGCCTCATAACAGATGGTAATGCCTACGGGATAACCTGCGATGGTCTCGATGGGTTCCGGCGCTAGGCCCCTTGTCAGTTCTCCGATGACGTTTAGAACCGGCGGCTCGCGCTGTCCCGTTAAGAAACGCAATATGGGAAGCAAGACCGTTTTGCCGGGAAAATATTCGCCAAAGGGGACCAGGTGCGTCTTAACGTAACTACCCAAGACAGCGCCATCTCTGATCGCCAGGGCGCCATTATAAAATCCAGTTCCATCTTCTAGAACAAGGCCAAAGATATAGCTGATCTTGGATTTAAGAGGAAAGGCTTTGGACAATTCCGCCAAGACCTTCGCGCCGTCCAATGTGGCCGGATAGAACGACTCGGGATAAATCACGGCCTGGCTGCCAAGGGCATTGGCTCCCTCGGTCAACTCACGATAAACGCGAATGATTGTCTCTGATTTGACGGCGTCCCATTTATCGTACTGATAAATATTGCCCTGGACAATGGCTACGCTTAATGACGGACGTAAAAATTTTTCTAAATAATAAAATCGCTGGGAGCACCAAAGAAGACTCAACCCCAAAAGGACGCCGGCTGGGGCCGCCGGCTTGAAGCTTTTTCTTGTCCAAGCCCGCCAAAACGAAAATTGAACAAAAACTAAAAGAAAACTCAATAACGCAACGCCGCCAATTTCAACCAACTGCGCCAGGGGGCGATTTGCGCACATCGCGTGGCCCAATAGACACCAGGGGAATCCCCCCAAAATCGCCATCGGCGAGGAACGCAGGGATTCCGCGGCAACCCAAGCCGCGGGAACAAGAAAAAAGGAAAAAGGCTTCGGGGTTTGGGGTTTAGGGCTAACGCAAAAAAAGGGATGGGCCAGCCAGGCGAAAAAACCAAAAAACAATCCTAAAAAAGCGCACATCATCATCCACCCGGCCAGGGCCAGTGCCAGATTCCCCCCTCCCATGCGCACGGGGATGATAATCCAATAAAAAATAATCAAATTCCCGCAAAACCCCGCCACCCATCCAAAACCAAAGGCTTGGCGATTATTTTTGACTTGGGATAAAACCCAAAACAAAGGAATCAGGCAAAACCATCCGAGCAGCCAGCCTAGTTCAAACTTGGGAAAGCACAAAGCGTAGAGCAGGCCGGAAAGGACTGATAAAGCGAGGGAAAGACGAGACATCGCCCGTTCTCCCCCTCACTCTTTTCCGCAGCAGCGCTTGTATTTCTTGGCGCTACCGCAGGGACAAAAATCGTTGCGGCCGATTTTTTTGTTCTCTTGCAGATTCGGCCCCCGGTGAGCCGCCTGAAGAACCGACTTTTTTGTGTCCACTAGCGCGGCTTGCGCCTGTTCCCCGGGCGTGGGCACTCTAAATAGGAAGGCCACGGCTTCTTCGCGGATGCGAAGCATCATGCTTTCAAACATTTGGAAGGACTCTTTTTGGTATTCGATCAGAGGATCTTTTTGACCGTAGGCTCTCAAACCGATGCCTTGCTTTAAATGGTCGAGTTGGTAAAGATGCTCCTTCCAGGCCATGTCAATGACTTGAAGCAAAATCGCCCGCTCGAGTTCGAGAAAGGAAAGCCCGTCGTCTTCGAATGCCTTGGCCCTGGCCTCATAAGATTGACGAATCAGGAAGTTGAGCACGACCCTGACGTTCTCGCCCCTTTCCTTCATCAGCGTTTGCACGTCCTCCTGCGCGCCAAACGTGGCCTTGAGCCACACTTGGAGTTGTTCAAAATCCCATTTCTCAGGGTGTTCCCCGGGCGGACACCACATCCGTTCTTTTTCCTCCATTGTTTCCTCAAGCATGGAATTAACGCGGCCGGTCACATCTTGGCCGTCCAAGAGCACGTTGCGAAGGGTATAAATCGCCTCGCGCTGTTTATTCATGACGTTATCGTACTCCAGAAGCTGTTTTCTGATGTCAAAATGATACAGTTCGACCTTTCGCTGAGAATTGGCGATGGCCTTAGTAACCCAAGGGTGCTCGATCACCTCCCCCTCTTCCATTCCGAATTTCTCCAGAATTCCGCTCATCCATTCGCTACCGAAGAGGCGCATGAGTTCGTCATCGAGCGAAACATAAAAACGAGACAGGCCGGGATCGCCCTGACGGCCGGAGCGGCCGCGAAGCTGATTGTCAATACGGCGCGATTCATGACGTTCCGAACCGATGATATAGAGACCGCCCGCCGCGATCACCTCTTTTTGTTCCTCGAGATTGGGAGGGTTGCCGCCCAGGATAATATCCGTGCCGCGGCCGGCCATGTTGGTGGCGATGGTAACGCCGGCTTTTTTGCCGGCCTGGGCGATAATCTGGGCCTCCATCTCGTGATATTTGGCGTTTAACACCTGATGGGGGATGCCCTTTCTCAAAAGCATGCCGGAAAGTTTTTCGGATTTCTCAATCGAGCGAGTGCCGACGAGCGTCGGCTGGCCGCGCTTCCAGGATTCCTCAATTTCGGCGATGATGGCGCCAAATTTTTCTTTTTCCGTGCGATAAACCTGGTCCGCCAAATCCTCGCGGACCATGTTGCGGTTAGTGGGAATTTCCACGACGTCAAGCTTATAAATCTCCCAAAATTCCGTGGCCTCGGTCATGGCCGTTCCCGTCATGCCGGAGCGTTTGTCGTAGAGCTTGAAAAAATTTTGGAAGGTGACGGTGGCCAAGGTCTGATTTTCTTCCTTGATTTTTAAACTCTCTTTGGCCTCGATCGCTTGATGAAGCCCGTCGGACCAGCGCCGGCCCGGCATCAGTCGCCCGGTAAATTCGTCCACGATGATAACGTCGCCGTCCTTGACGACATAATGGACGTCATTTCTATAAAGGTGATGAGCGCGCAGGGCTTGAGTGACATGGTGGGGCCATTCAGCCCGAACATCGTCATAAATGTTGTTTAACCCAAGAAGTTTCTCGCAACGGCGCACGCCGTCTTCCGTCAGAGTCACCGTGTGGTTTTTTTCATCCACCACCGCGTCATAGCCCGTCTCCAAAGAAACGCCTTCGTATTTAGCCTTAACCTCCTCGGCCTCGGTGACCATGCGGATTTTAAGATGAGGAATCAGGCGATTGGAGATGTAATACTTGTCCGTGGATTCCTCGGCCGGGCCTGAAATGATGAGCGGAGTTCTGGCTTCGTCAATCAAAATCGAGTCCACCTCGTCAATAATCGCGTAAAAGAAGCCCCTTAAAGACCGATCCTCCTTGCGGACCACCATGTTGTCCCTTAAGTAATCAAAGCCGATTTCGTTGTTGGTGACGTAGGTGATGTCCGAAGTGTAGGCCGCGCGCCGATCCTGATTTGAGATGTCGTGCTGAACATAGCCGGCGCTCATTCCCAGGTACTCGAACACCGGTCCCATCCAAAAGCGGTCGCGCTTAGCCAGGTAATCGTTAACCGTGACGATATGAACGCCCCGCCCGGTCAAGGCGTTAAGATAAGCCGGCAAGGTGGCGACCAAAGTTTTGCCTTCGCCGGTTTTCATTTCGGCAATTTTACCCTGATGAAGCACGACGCCGCCGACAAGTTGCGAGTCGAAATGCCTCATATTGACCGTACGCCTGGACGTTTCGCGAACTAAGGCGAATGCCTCGGGCAAAAGTTCCTCAAGAGTGGCGCCCTCCTTAAGGCGGTCACGGAACTCCTGAGTTTTCTTGGGAAAATCCTCCGGGCCCAATGGAGTCACCGAGGTTTCCAAGGCGTTGATTTGCTCCACCACGGGTAAAATCTTTCTGATGTCCCGCTCGCTCTTGGTGCCGAACATTTTGCGGACAAAATTTTGAATCATAATCATAGTTTAACTGTTTTTTACCGACGCCCGTCTCCGCTCAGAATTTCCCCGAAGGAATTTCTGAATGACAAATGACAAGGGACAAACGACAAAAATTAAGTAGGATTTAGTTCAAAATAATATGGATCGGTTAATTAAAGTTATTATCGCCTTCCTTTTAATAGCCGTGACGGGCTTGATCGCAGGGGCCGGTTATATGGCGTATCGGATATTTTTTCAATCAAACACGGAAGTCCGGGCAAGCCCATCTCAGGCCAAAAAAACCGAATTGTCTTTGAATTGGAACCAAGTAAAATCCGACGCCGAAAAAATGACGGCCGCTTTTCTTAATGTCATAAAGTCCGAATCCTCCTCAGCCCAGCCTCCCCCCGAGCTCGACGGCATTTGGCAATCCTTGGCCCGATTGGAGCAGGAGGGACGAAAGATTCTCAAAATCATCGAAGGAGATTACGCAAAACGTGTCACGGAGGGCGCGCGAACCCAGGCTCAGGTTAACGAGGCCATGTCCGAGTTGGCCAAACAGTATGACCTGGCCATGGTGTATGCTTACGGCCATGTCTGGCCGAAGGTCCTCAATAATCTAGCCCAAAAACAATTCAACCTCTACGATGTCGAAAACGTTAAAAAACTCGGCCCTGACTGGAAGGACCCCATGCCGCTCGAGCCTTTTGCCAAAACGGCCCAAAATCTACGCGTCTGGCCGCCGCAAAATAATCTGCTCTCTCAACAGTTTGGCGAATCAACGACCCCGAATATTTTTTCCAGGTAAGGAATCAAAAGCGCCTATCGTAAAAAATCGTCCGGATGGACCCGTCCGTTAACAAAACGGACGCCTTCGCGTTTTAAGAGATGGATTTTACGGAGCAAGCCGCCGGGGGCGGAATAGCCGCCGGGCGCGCCATCCGCGCGCACCACGCGGTGGCAGGGGACGCGGGGGGCAAAAGGATTTTTCGCCATAGCCATGGCTACGACGCGGGCGGCTCCGGGGCGATTGATTTTTAAGGCGAGATAACCATAAGTCGCCGCGTTCCCCT
Source organism: uncultured Elusimicrobia bacterium (assembly GCA_964357255.1). Taxonomy (GTDB): domain Bacteria; phylum Elusimicrobiota; class Elusimicrobia; order JACQPE01; family JACQPE01; genus JBBTIS01. The sequence goes on along the minus strand of CAYHKQ010000038.1, from coordinate 15,161 downwards.
TGGGAATTCGCCGGCACTCGGCCCAAATTTCCTGAAAAATCGCAGGATAATCCGGCCTACTGGCCGGCACTTTTGGAACCTTGGGCATTTTTAGGCGGCTCGGACACTTGGCCTGACTCCGCATCCAAAATTTTAACAGGGCCGAGCGTGGACAAATCCCGGTCGAATTTTTTAGGATTTCCAACCACTAAGATCACGGCTTTCTCCGGGCTCCAATAGTGAGTAGCCATGCTGAGAATGTCCTGGGCCGTCACTTTGTCAATGTTGGCTGTGTATGTGTCCAGATAATCGCGAGGGTAGCCCAATAATTCAAGCTGCCCGACTTGCTCGGCGATCTGATGGCTCGCGCGAAAATTCTGCAAAAAAGAATAGATGATCTGGCTTTTGGCGATCAAGAGCTCCTCCTGGGTGACGGGATCCTGCTTAAACATCTGAATTTCTTTGAGAACCTCCTCGATAGCCTCGACCGTGGTTTCGGATTTAGTGCCGACCCCGGCCATAAGCAATCCCTTCACTCTGGGAGTCGAAAAATTGCTCCATACGCCGTAGGCCAGTCCTTTGCGTGAGCGGACGTTCCGGAAAAGCCGCGAGGAAAAACCGCCGCCGAGAAGCTCGTCAAGGACCTTGAGCTTGAAATAATCCGGGTGATGGCGTTCGACGCCATAATGGCCCAGACGGATCGCGCTCTGCTCGGTCGCGGTTTTGGCAACCAGATAAACCGTTCTCTCGGGGCCGGAAATATCCGCATCCTTGACCTCCGGCGCGTCCCACGCGCCCTGCGCCCAGACATTCCGGCCTAAAGCCGCTTCAAGACGGGCGATCAGATCCGCTTCGGAAATTGCGCCGCTCACCGTCACGATCGCATGATTCGGCATTAGATACTTGCGCTGATAATCCATTAAATCGCGGCGGCTCACGTTTTGAATCGTCCGAATTTCAATGCGCCGGCCCCAGGGTGAATCAGGACCGTAAATCATGCGGCGGAATTCACGGTTTACGATCTGGCGGGGTTCGTCGTTGCGCCGATGAATGGCCGCTATAAGTTTTTTCTTCTCCGTTTCGAGCTTGCCGGCGTCCATCATTGGCTCACGCACGATTTGGCTCAACAATTCCAAGGTTTTGGAAAAATTTTTGGATAAACAAAAAAGATTAATACTAAAAGACTCCTCGCTTGCGCCGGCCCGGATGCTCGATCCCATCAGCTCGAGTTCTTTGGTCAGGACGTCCGCTGATGTCTTTTTGGTTCCGCCATAAGGCAAAACCGAGGCAAACAACGACGAGAGTCCCGCCTTGTCCGCGGGATCGTAAATGGAGCCTATCGGCAACATTATCGTTAACTGGATTTGAGGAAGCTCCTGATCTTCTAGAAAATAAACCCCAGCCTTATTTGAAAGTTCGAAATGTTTGGCCTTAGGCACAACGAAGTTCAAAGGCTTCGGCGGCTCAAACTGGGGAGGGACGGCATGCAAAAACGATGCGGGGATGCCCAAATGCGCGGATGCCCAGATCAATAAAAGAAATACTCCCACTCTATTCATAACGCGCCTCCCTTCTTCTTCGTCACATAGCCTGTGGTTTTGTTCTCCCGCGTCAGGTATTTAGCCGCCGCTTGTCTTAAATCTTCCGGTTTCATCTTTTCAAATTCTTGAAGCAGGTTCCAGGAATAGGACCAGTCGTTATAAAGCGTTTCGTTCATGCCGATGGTATCGGCGATGCCTTCATTTTCATCGAGCGTGTTGACCAGGCCGGCCTCCATATTGTTACGCACGCGGTCCAACTCCCATGTTTCGGGCGGAGTCTTTTTAATTTTTTCAATTTCAGCGTCAACGGCTTTTTCCAGACTCAAGGCGTCGTGCGGATTCCGCGGGTATCCCAAAACCAGGAATAGATTAGGATAACGCGCGCCAGGGTCGTCGTGATAGGCGCCCACGCTTTGGGCCACGGCCTGATTTTCCACCAGATTTTTGTAAAAACGGCTTGTCCTTCCCTCGCTCAAAACACCCTTCAAAAGCGCCAATCGCGCATCGTCCGGATGCGGCGCGTTGGGCTTATGCCAGCCCATCAGCAAGATCGGCTCGGACTCCCAAACCAACTCCACCCGGCGCTCGCCCATCTGGGCCGGCTCGTCGCCCGAAAATTCGGGCGGCGATTCACGCTCGGGGATAACCTCAAAACGGGAACGAATCTTGGCCAAAACCTCCTCAGTATTAAAATCCCCCACCATGGTAATGATGCAGCGGCTCGGCACGTAGCGCGTAGTGAAAAACTGTTTCGCCTGACCCGCGCTCAGACGCCCAAGATCGCTCATCCAGCCGATGACTTCGTGGCGGTAGGGACTCACAATAAAAGCGTTGGCGATGAACGTTTCGTAAAGCTTGCCCATCGGGTCCGACTCGGTCCTCATGCGCCGCTCCTCCATGACCACGTTGCGCTCTTGGTAGAACTCACGCAAAACCGCGTTTTCAAACCGGTCCGACTCCATGGCGAGCCACATGTCAAAACGGTTCGACGGCAGGGACACGGTATAGCCCGTCATATCGTTGGAGGTGAAGGCATTGAAACCCCAGGCCCCGTTAGCCTCATAAATTTTTTCATACTCGTCCTTAAGCTGAAATTCTCCGGCTTCTTTTTCCTTGGCTAGACGCTCCCCCTCGAGCTTGGCAATTTTTTGTTGATCCGGACCCGATGAACTGCCGAGTTCCTTGTTGATAGCTTGAGTAATTTTTTCAACTTCGTCGAGAACCGGCTGCTCCTTGGCATAATCCTTGGCGTTGATCGTTTTGGTGCCCTTAAAAGCCATGTGCTCAAACATGTGAGCCAAACCGGTCTGCCCCATTTCTTCGTCCACGGAACCCACTCGGTAATAAATGCGAAAAGCGATAGCAGGCAGGCCGTGGCGCGGGTAGAGGAGAACGCGCATGCCATTGGCCAGGCGAGTCTTAATGACGCCGGGCTTTTGCGGCGCGGCCCATAGAAAGGCGGGTGAGATGGACAAGGCGGACAAAACAGATACGACAAGAACAAAAGCGCTCCTTCCGAGCTTATCCACCCTGTCCGCTTTATCAATTCTTTTCATCATTCCTCCAGAAATTCTTTTCGGCGTAATTTCCTATGGTAGGTTATAGCAAAACGATGGGCTTCGTCCCGAATCCCCATGCAAAATTTCAATCCTTCATGGGAATGGGACAAGTGGATTTCGCGGGCCGGGGCAGGGCTTAGGTCTAAGTAAAGAATTTCTTCTTGTTTGGCCAAAGACAGAAGCGCCGGGCGCGACGCGCGAGGCTTTGGAGCAAAAACTTTTTCAAGCGCCGAGCGCGCGGCGCTTAATTGACCGAGGCCTCCGTCAATTAAAATAAGGTCCGGCAACGGCTGCCCTTCTTCCCGAAGTCGCCCATAGCGCCGGCCAACGACTTCATTCATCATGGCGAAATCATTAATCCCTTCGACAGTCTTAATCCGAAAATGCCGGTAATGGGCCTTATTGGGCTGGCCGTCCAAATAACAAACCATGCTACCCACCGAGTTCGTCCCGCTAAGATTGGAAATATCGAAGCCTTCGATATGCCTGGGAAGCCGGCCAAGTTTTAACGCTTCCTCAAGAGCGGCCAACGCTGTTTTTGGTTCGTATAAATTCAAAATTTCATGCGAATTGATTTGCGAAATGACGACTTTCTCGAAAATGTGCCCAAATGCCTCAACGGCGATTTTAAGGCGCTGGGCGACTTCAAAATCAAGTCTCTTGGCGGCTTGCTTCATTTGACGCCGAAGCCCCGTTGCCAAGCGCGAGCGCGACCCGCTAAAAAGCCTGGCCGCGCGCGTCGCGATCCGTCGGTAATCCGTCCGTCCGATGCGCCCGGCGCAAGGCGCCGGACATTGGCCCGTATGATAATAAAGGCAAGAATTGATAATTTCTGGAGCGAGCGATTTTTTTAAAGAAAAATCCCAGCGGCAGGGCCTCAGGGGCGCTATCCCTCGTCGAAACAATATCCGAATCAAACCCCTGACCCTGCCGACGCTTGGATAAGGCCCGAACGCCTTAGCGCCGGGCGGAACATGCTTTTTGCGCGCTAAATATAAACGCGGAAAATCTTCTTGCATCGTTAAAACCGCGTAGGGGTAGGACTTATCGTCCTTCCACATGGCGTTGAATACCGGCTGATACTTTTTGATCCAAGCCTCCTCCAGGATCAATGCCTCGCGCTCGCTCACGCAGGACACATATTCGACATACCGGACCAACCCGACTAAAGATTGAATTTTTGGCCCCATGTCCTTGTTTTGAAAATAAGAGCAAACCCGGCGACGCAGATTGATGGCTTTGCCGATATAAAGAATTCGAGTTGCCGCGTCTCTCATAAGATAAACCCCGGGACTCGCCGGAAGTTTAGAAAGTTCGGACATGTTTGCCCCTTAAGAAATCTTGAGGTAGCCTCGCTTGCTAGCTAAAAAAGACATCGCCCCAAGCCCGATCAAGCTGCTCAGCGTAGCGGCCAGGGCGATTCCCTTGGCGCCCAAGGGCCCCACCGCCAGGGCCGAGATAACGATCGAGAAGGTTACGCTTAAAGCGCTGGTCCACATCAAACTTTTAGTGTCACGATGGGCGTAGAAAAGACCGAGATATGCCTTTTGTAAAGAATAAAACAGAAGGCTCGGCGCGCTAAAGGCCAGGACGCCGGACGTAAGGTCGAGCGCTCTTTCATCAAAACGGCCATGAAAATAAAGAAGCCGGATGATCCAATGGCCTAAAAAAATAAAGACCAAAACCGCGGGAACTTGAAAGGCAAAAATCCGTTTTCTCTGTCGGGCCATTTCTTCGCGCAGATGCCGGATTTGGCCCTGGTCCACCAAGCGCGAGAGTTCCGGCAACGAGGTTACCAACGTCCCAACGCCGATGAGGCCCAAAGGCAACTGGATGAGGCGGCTCGAATTGTATAAGGCGGAAATGGATCCTTGCTCGGCAAAGGTGGCAAAAAAAATGTTGACGATGGAATTGATTTGGTCTAAGGAGAAGGTCACGGCGTAAGGGCCCAGAAGCGCCAGCGAATGTTTAAGTTCGGGATGTTTCTCCCAAAGTGATTTGACTCCGTGAAAGCCGATCAAACTTAACAATTGAGGCAACAAGACCAAGTATTGCGCCAAACCGCCGATCGTCGTCGCCCAAGCCAGGCCGATGATCAATGCCTCAGAGGGTGCCCCCGGGTCGTCGCGGCCGGCCCAAAGCAAAAAAACCACAATGGAAAATGAGGCGAAAATCGGGGAAAGGCTCGAAAGAAAAAATTTATCATGAGCTTGGATGGTTGCCTGAGCCCAGGCGGCGAGCGTGACAAAAAGAAGAAAGGGCAGGAGAATGCGCGTGAGCTTGACGGCCCAAAAAATTTTTTCAGGATCGGAAGAAAATCCCATCAACAAAACGCCGGTCAACGGCCGGGCCGCGATAATTCCCGCTACCACTAAACCAACTAAAACAAGAGTCAGTTTGCCGGCGTAGGCATGGGCAAATTTCGTAGCGCTATCCTTATTCCGTCCCAGAAGCGCGGCATACACGGGAGTGTAGGCCGCGTAAAGCCCGCCCTCGCCCACAAAGTTCCTTAAAAAATTAGCCAGCCGGAAGCCGGCAAAATAAAGATCCGCCCAATACCCCCCGCCCACAAAATGAGCGATAGCCAAATCCCGGGCATAGCCGAAGATCCGCGAAATAAAAGTCGCCGCAAAAAAAGCCTGAAATTTCCCCTTCACTTAGGAAACTATCTCAAAACCTAACCCTGACTGCAAGTGTCGCGTGCCGTGCCCCCCGTTTCCTTTTAGATTCATTTCAAAATAAAACGCAAAAGTTTCTTCCGCCGTCAATAGTGCTATAATGGGGCGATGGCAAAAATTAAAAAGACCGGGCGGCATACCGGGGCGCTCAAGGCGCACCGTCAATCGCTCAGGCGGCGCAGTCACAATAACCAGAAAAAAACGGCTGTCAAAAATTTAATCAAGGAACTTGGCGGATTAATCAAAGCCAAGGACAAGGCCAAATCACAAGAGGTTCTGTCGAAGTCCTTTTCCCGGGTTGACAAAGCGGTTAAAACCGGCGTTTACCATTGGAGAACAGGCGCGCGCATGAAATCACGCTTATCCCGTCAAGTGGCCGCTCTCAACGGTTCGCTTCCGGTCGCGGCTTAGAAGCGATTCGGTAAAGTCAAACAAAAATTTCCTCAAGACTGTCTCAGGCGGCAAAAGTCCGCGTTTGATGTTTCGCTCTCCTTCCAACAGCGTGGAATACAGACGTTTGATTCCCCCCCAATCCAAACGGCCGGCGGCACGATCGAGCAAATCGGCCAAATCCGGATCGTGCCGTCTCCGGCTTGAATATACGCCGGCCTTGCAAACCCCAAGCTCATAGACGACATCGGCAAAAATCCGCATAACCCGCAAGGCGCAACCCGGGGGGCCTTCGGCGGATGAAATTAAAAGCTGTTCCGCGGCTTTAAGAGAGCGCCCCAATATCTCGCCGCTGGAACGGCCCTGCGCAAAAGCGCCGATAGCGGCGCGATTTATTTCCTCGACGATGCGGTCCTCTCGAGCGGTTGAAATTCCGAGTAATTTCTCCACCTCGGTTACGCCCGCGCGGCCCGGACCGCCCAGGTAAATCTCGAGATTCTCAATAAGGTTCATCCAGCTGTAAAGATCGTTGGAATAAGCTTCCAGCGCCATATCGAGCGCAATCCCATCCGCTTCAATTTTCTTGCGCCTGAGTTCCCCTCGCGCCCAGGCAAGAACCTCCGCCTCGGTAAGAAAAGGAAAATACACATGGCAGGCCCGCGAATTCGCGATCAAGTGTCCCTCCAGGGGATCGGTCGCGTCCATGCGCTCGGCCTGAGAGATAAAAACTAAAATTTTTGACGATGTGTCCGCCTCCCATTGTTCCAAGATATCCAGCAGGATTTTCTTAGAGGCCGCCGAAAGCTCGTCCACGCGCTCGATCACGATAATCTCGCCTTCACCAAAAAGCCCCCCCGAGTTAAGGCTGTCCCAAAGCTCTTGCAGATTAATGCCCTGGGCGAATATTCTTTTTTTTACGTAACCGGCATAATCAGGGCGCGCTAAAAGCCGTTTTTTAGCGCGCAGTTTCAAAAATTGCTCGGGACCGGAAAAATAATACTGAGGAGCTTTGAGTTTGTCGGTGTTTAAAAAAAATTCTTTAAAAGGGACTTTCACTGAGGGGGTGGCGGGGGAGGGGGCGGCGGTCCGGGAGGGGGCGGCAGTTCAATTGTGTCGCGCGGCGCCTCGGCCGCGGGCGATGGAACAATGGGGGCGATCTTTCTCTGAGACTCTCCCGTAACCGAACCAAAACCTTGAATCGTGCGTTTTAAAATATCTTTGGACAACCTGTCCCACGCCAACTCGCGCGCCTGCTCCTCGGTCATTCCGCCCGGGGCGGTGGCCACGGGATAAGTCACCGTGCCCACTAAATTAGGCTCGTCCCAAAGAACCTGGTTGGAGGCTTTGTCAACGAACTGGATGCGCACGATAACGTCCATTTTATATTGCGTGGCTACAAAATTGGAATCGTATGAAACCGGAATATGAATATAACGCATAATTTCCCCTTCCAAAATTCCGTCCGATTCTTCAATAGATGTAATTTTGTAAGTCCCGTCGGTTAAAAAACGATTATTGACGCTCAATGTCAGCTTGTCCTCAAGCGCGAACTGCTGGGTTTTATTGACGAAAGGCTTCATGGCAATTCGCTTGATATTAGACGGGAGCGTTTGGGATGAAGGATTATAAACCATGGCTTGGTCTTTGGCGCAACCGGAGAAGGCGATAAGGGCGATAAAGGTGATAAAGGCGATAGGGGGATATTGAGGGTCTGCGCTAAGAGCCGTTTTTTTGTTCATTTTGAGCGACGACGAAATTGAGAATTTTTCCTGGAACATAAATGACCTTTATAATTTTGACATTTTCAAGGAACTTTGATACGCGCGGGTTTTCCTTGGCCAAGCGGACTAGATGCTCCTGGCCGAGGCTACCACGGTCGAGTTCCATCGTATCGCGCAGTTTGCCATTCACCTGCACCGGAACAGCCACCTTTTCATCCTGTGTCAAGGCTAATTCAAAGGAAGGCCAGGGCGCGACGGAGACAAATGGCGCGTTTCCCAGAACTTGCCAGCACTCCTCGGCCAAATGCGGGGCAAAGGGCGAGAGGAGTTTGACCAAGGTTTCAAGATCATCCAGGGCGACGGGTCCGGCAGTCAAGGCGTTGACATATTCCATAATCGCGCTAATGGCGGTATTAAATTTGAACGCTTCGATCCGCTCCGTGACTAATTTAATGGTCTTATGCCTCAAACGCAAATGCGTATCGCCGTTTTCCATTCCGGGTCTCGCCTCTCCCTTAAAAAGCCTCGCCACGCGTTGCAAAAAGCGATGAACCCCCTCAATGGAACGCATGTCCCAAGGTTTGGAAAGTTCAAATTCCCCCATAAACATTTCATAAAGCCTCATGGTGTCCGCCCCCCATCGCCGGATCACCTCATCGGGGTTCACCACGTTTTTTTTGGACTTTGACATCTTCTCGATTTTTTTCTCCAAAGATTCGCCGTTGGCTTTGAGTTTAGCGGGCTTGGAGTCAAAGTCCACCTCGTCATACCCATGATAAGCGCCAAGGCGGTCTTGATAGCTATAAGAAAGAATCATGCCCTGATGGCGAAGTTTCAAGAAAGGCTCCTTCGTCGAAACCCAACCAATGTCATAAAGGACTTTGTGCCAAAAACGCGCATAAAGGAGATGGAGCACCGCATGTTCGCAACCGCCCACATAAAGGTCCACGGGAGACCAACGCTCTTGCAACGCTTTGTCCCAAGGAGCGTCGTCATTGCAGGGATCGAGAAAACGAAGATAATACCAACATGACCCCGCCCATTGCGGCATGGTGTTGGTTTCGCGCTCCGCAGGCCCGCCGCAGGCCGGACATTTCGTTTCAACCCATCCTCGAATTAAGGCCAGCGGCGAGTCGCCGGTCCCGGTAGGCTCAAATTCGCCGACATTGGGAAGCTCTAGCGGCAATTGATCGTCCGGCACCGGCACGGCCTTAGCGCAAGCGCCCTTGCAATGCACGATGGGAATGGGCTCGCCCCAATAGCGCTGGCGGGAGAACACCCAGTCGCGAAGTTTATAGGCGCGCTTGGCCCGGCCCAAGCCTTTTTCATTAAGACGTTTGGTAATTTTGACCTTGAATTCCTCGGTCGGCGTGCCGTCAAACTCCCCTGAATGACAAGCGTAGCCTTCCTCTTCGTATGCCCTATCCACGGGAAAATGTTTTCCAGCCGCGGGCCGGACCACCTGCCTGATGGGAAGATCAAAGGTCTTGGCAAATTCAAAATCCCGTTGGTCATGACCCGGCACCGCCATTATGGCGCCGGCGCCATAATGGATCAAAACGTAATCAGCGGCCCACACGGGAATTTTTTCTTGGTTGACGGGATTGACGGCATAGCCGCCGGTAAAAACGCCGGTCTTGACGCGGCCAATCTCCGCGCGTTCGATATCCGATTTATAAATTGCCGCGCGGCAATATTCCTCAACGGCTTGACGCTGCAGAGGCGTCGTGACTCTCCCGATCAACGGATGCTCCGGCGCCAGCACAATGTAGGTCGCGCCGAAAAGAGTGTCCGGCCGCGTGGTAAAAATTTTTATGATTTCGCCGCTCGCCTGGGCCGGCTGGGCAATTTCAAAATCCACTTCCGCCCCGTCTGAGCGGCCAATCCAATTCTTCTGCATGGCAAGCGTAGATTCCGGCCAGTCCAGGCCGTCTAAGTCTTCGAGCAAGCGGTCCGCGTAGGCCGTAATCTTGAGCATCCACTGGCGCAGAGCCTTTTTTTCGACGGCCGCGCCGCAACGCTCACAGCCGCCTCGATGAACTTCTTCATTGGCCAAACCGGTTCTGCAGGACGGACAAAAATTAATCGCCGCCTCGGCTTCGTATGCCAATCCCTTTTTAAAAAGCTGAAGAAAAATCCATTGCGTCCAGCGATAATACCTTGGCTCCGTCGTATTAATTTCGCGCTCCCAGTCATAAGAGAAGCCGAGCGACTTAATCTGGCGTTTAAAATTGGCAACGCAAGCCTCGGTAGCCTTGGCCGGATGAATTCCCGTTTGAATAGCGTAATTTTCCGTGGGCAGGCCGAATGCGTCCCAACCCATCGGGTGCAAAACGGCCATCCCCTGCATTCGCTTCATTCGGGCAATGATGTCCGTGGCCGTATATCCCTCCGGATGCCCCACATGAAGCCCCGCGGCCGAGGGATAAGGAAACATGTCCAGAATATAAAACTTCCGCTCCGAGGCCGCCCATGGAGTCTTAAACACCCCAGCCGCTTCCCATTTTTCCTGCCACTTAGGCTCAATAGCTTGGGGTTCGTATCTCATAGGAAGTATTTTAATTAATCCGGCCCAGTTAAGCGGCGCCGTTTTTAAAATAAAGAAAATGTTCCACGTTGCCTTCCGGGCCGCTCAAGGCGCTGGGACATTCGCCCGCGAGCCGAAGGCTTAGATTATCCTCGGCGAATCGCCGGATTTTCTCAATGGCCTGCTCGCGAATTTGAGCGTCTTTGACGACGCCTCCTTTGGTCTGACCTCGTCCGGCCTCAAACTGCGGTTTGACCATGGCCAAAATTTCAAAAGGCCGCGCCAAACAAGGGACCAAGGCGGGGAGAATTTTGGTGAGAGAAATAAACGAAACGTCAATGACGGCGAAATCAGGTTTGGGGTCAAAAAAATCCGGCATTAAATAACGCGCGTTTAATTTTTCCATCAAACGCACCTTGGGGTTGTTACGCAGACGTGAATCGAGCAAACCTTTGCCCACATCAACGGCCCAAACCAACTGGGCGCCGGCCTGAAGCAAACAGTCAGTGAAGCCGCCGGTCGAAGCTCCTATGTCCAAAGCGATCCGACCTGAAACATCGAGATTGAGGCTTTGAAGCGCGGCTTCGAGTTTTAAACCGCCGCGCGAAACATATTTGAGAATTTTGCCGGGCAGGATATCGAGGACTGCATCCATCGCAAACCGGCTCCCCCCTTTTGTTTGAGCTTGCCCTTTAACCAGGACGCGGCCGGACATAATGAGAGCCAATGCCTTAAAACGCGTGTGGGCCAGCCCTCGCTGAACGAGCATCTCATCGAGCCTACAAAAACACCTCTTACGACTTCCCCTTTCTTTCATCGGAAAGCCAATACCTCTTGGTCCCTATTTTTATGCACAATTCGATTGCGCAACAGAGGAATTAAAAAGAAACTGGACAAGTTTCGTCAACGACCGGCGGCTTGAATTTTTTAAAGGCAGTAGAGCGGTTTGGATTTCCAGGCGTTTGCCGGAGGCATCCAGCGCTTGGACCAAATTCTGTCGGCTTTGGAGGCTAGAGAGCGTTCCCACGCCTTTTTGAGATTCTTGGGACGCGTCAGCCAAATCGTCCGCCATTTGAAAACAAAGGCCGAAAAATTGAGCGAATTTTTGAAATTGCCGGATGGCCGGAATGTGCAAGGGCTGGGGCGCCAAAAGAGCCGCGCCGACGATTGTGGCTTCAAAAAGACGGGCGGTTTTGAGTTCATTGATATGATCGAGGGTTGAGACGTTTTTTTTCGTTCTTTTGTCCAAATTCAGGTCCAAGGTCTGGCCTAAAATAATCCCCTGGCCGCCTGCGGATTGGGCGACCAATCGGATCAATTCGGGCCGATTTAATAGGCCCAAGAGTTCGAAGGAATGAGTCAGAAATGCGTCACCTAAAAGAATGGCGCAGGCTTCGCCAAATTTGCGATGGACGGTGGGTTTACCGCGGCGAAAATCATCATTATCCATGGCCGGCAAGTCGTCGTGGATTAAGGTGTAATTATGGAGGATCTCCAGGGCGCAGGCAAATGTCAACGCTTCTTGGGGTGAAGCATTGACGCCATCGGCCACGATCAAGGCTAAAAGCGGACGGATTCGTTTGCCGCCGGGAAAAAGGGCGTACACGGCCGCGGTCCGCAACAGGCCGGGAGCAAAAAATTGGCAAAGATGCTTTTTGAGAGCCAGATCAACAAGCTTTTTTTGAGATTCAAAAAGCGTATTCAATATACCGTCATGAGCCATATTTTCTTTTCCAGAGTTTTTCTAAGCGGGCGCGGATGGCGGATTCAGCCCCCAGGTCCGTAGGCCGGTAAAACAATTTAAAATTTTCCATATATTTCTGCTCGACGAAATGGTCCGGATAGTCATGGGCATAGAGATAGTCTTGCCCGTGGCCCAACTTGGCGTCATTATTGGCGTCCTTGAGGCAATTGGGAACTTCCTGGGATTGACCGTGGCGCAATTCTTCTTGCGCCGCCCCAAGCGCAAGATAAGAGGCATTGGATTTGGGCGCCGATGCCACATAAATCGCGGCTTGAGCCAAGGGGATGGCGCCTTCGGGAAGCCCCAATACTTCGACCGCATGAAAAGCGCTTTGGGCCACAACCAACGCCAATGGATCGGCGTTGCCCACGTCTTCGCTCGCCGCGATCACGATGCGCCGGGCGACAAATCTAGGGTCTTCCCCGCCCGCGATCATTTTGGCCAGCCAGTAGACGGTAGCGTCCGGATCGCTACCGCGCATCGCCTTGATAAAGGCGCTGGCCGTATCGTAATGACTGTCCTCTTTTTTGTCATAGGTGAGCTGTTTTAAGCCAAGAAGCCGTTCTAAGTCCTGGCGTTTGAATTCCCCCTCCCGCGCGCCCTTTCCTCCGTGTCCCGCTAAAAATTCCAACGCATTCATAAGTTTTCTCGCATCGCCTGAGGCAAAACGGACCAAATACCGCGCCGCCTCCCGGTCAAGGCGCAAGTCTTTACCTTCTTTAGCGCAAAGTTCAAGGCCGTTTTTTAAGATATGGTCAAGGTCCTCATCCTCAAGACGATTGAATTCATAAACTAAGGCCCGCGAAAGAACGGCGCGGTGAATGTAGAAAAACGGATTTTCCGTGGTCAGCCCTATTAAAGCGATGGCGCCCGACTCCATATAAGGCAAAAGAATGTCCTGTTGAGTGCGATTGAGATGGTGGATTTCGTCTAAAACAAAAAAGGTGGGCTTGCCGCCGCCTTCGTGGCGCAGGCGGGCCGCCTCCATAGTCTGGCGGATGACGGGGACGCCGGTCGTCACACAACTGATCTCCACCGCCTCCAAACCCAACCCCTTGGCCATAACCCGGGCCAAAGCCGTTTTGCCGCAACCGGGCGGACCGAAAAAAATGGCATTAAACGGCCGGCCTGCTTCGAGCGCGCAACGAATCGGCGCATCCGGTCCCACCAAATGTCGCTGGCCGGCGAACTCGCCAAGGCCTGCGGGCGCCGCCCTGCGCGCCAGAGGCAATAAAATATTTTCCTTTTTTGCGAAAAGTTCCATCGGCGGTGAGACCCAAGAATCAGTCAAAATCGAATGGGCGTTCGGGCGGCGTTTCCAGCCCCTCCTTTTTGATCTTTTTGACCTGTTCCTCAAAAAGCCGTTGAGCCTTCTTTTTTTTGTCTTGCATTTCAGAAGCGGCGTTGGAAAAATAGTCTTCTCTTTTTTTCTTGGCTTCGTCCATCTTTTTTAAGGCGTCGCCAAATCGCTCCTCGGGGGACCCCCCTTGAAGCCGGCCGGAGGGCCATTTTTGGAGCACTTTTCCAGAATCAGCCCCCACCTCCAGGGTTCCCCTGCAAAACGGACATTCAATCAGATGAGATTTTACGCTCACCCCGCCACCTTCAACGCCTCCTCCAATATTTTTTTAAAAATACCAAGACGCCGGTCAATCGTCTGCGTCAGTTCTTCGTGTTGCGCCTCCAAGCGCCTTAACTCATCGGCGAAATTTAAAGCCGTCAAAACGGCCAAACGCGACGTGTCCACCACATGGTTGTTCCGGGCAAGCTCTTCCATTCGTTCGGAAACGAACTGGGCCAAAGCGCCGGCTTCCATCGGAGTCATGCCCTCCGCGTCAAGCTCGTAGGTGCGCCCCAAAATTTCAACGGCGATTTTTTCCTTAATCATGAAATCCTGAGTTCTTCGAGTTTCACCAAAAGAGCGCCAATCTTATCCTTGGCGCGTTCGCGCTCTTTGAGCATTTTCTCGTGCTCGTTAAGCAAACGGGACGCCTTCTTATAATCCGATTCCATGGCCGCCACCAGGCTATGGAGTTGGCTTGTTTCCTGATATGCCGACTTATGGCGCTTGGCCAGTTCCCGCAATAAGGACTCTACGGCGTCGAATTCTTCACGAAAAATCTTATCCATTAATCACGCAAAGCGGCTCCCAAATCTTGGGCAAGTTGAGCGATTACCGCGTTAAGCCAATTCTGAATTTCCTGCGCAGAGGGTGTTTTGTCTTGGGGTTCAAAGGCCAGGCGGAAAGCTACGCTTTTTTTATCTGCGCCCAACTTTTTGGAAACGTAGAGGTCAAAAGGCCGTATTTCCCGCAACAGGCTCCCAAGCGCCCGGCGAGCGCACCCTAAAATTGCCGCCCAGGAAACCTCCCTGCCCACAATAATCGCCAAATCGCGCTCAATCAAATCCGCGCCAAGGGCCGGCGCATAACGATACGCTTCCTGTCGGCTCATCCAATCCCCTAAAATGTCAAGATTAATTTCAGCGTAGACCAAACTGGAGGCATGGCGCTGATCAAGAGAATCCTTGGTGGCTAAAGTAGCCATCGAACCGATTGGACGACCTTCAACCGTCCAATCCCATTGGAAATGCGGATGGAAAGAATCGTAGGCAAAAGCGCAAAGTTCGCGCAAAACCGGCACGCGCAACCCAGCCAGCGCCGACTCCATAAGTCCGGCCATTTCCCAAAATCCCATCTCAACCGGCTCTTTTTCCTTCCAGTAAGGCAGGGCTACCGGACCGTAGCTAATAGCGCCCCAATATTTAACGCTCGATCGGGGATCGCCGGAATTGGCGCGTAAGCGGTAGGCATGGCCTGTCTCCTGCAAAAAAACCCGTCGTTTGACATGATGGCTGTTTTGACGCCAATTCTTGTAAAGTCCGGGCAACAATGAAGGACGCAGTATCTCTAATTCGCTCGAGACCGGGTTAGACAGTGCCGGCGACGCTTCCAGCGCCATCTCCCCGCAAAGGCTACGAACCTCGTCCGCGCTGACAAGAGTAAAATTGACGGCTTCGTGAA
>CAYHKQ010000037.1:0-24464 GCA_964357255.1 uncultured Elusimicrobia bacterium | reverse complement strand
CTCTTGTCGCTTTAGTCGCCCCGGCCGCCCCTGTTGACTGCGCACGAGAGGACTTGAACCTCTACGGGTTGCCCCATACGGTCCTAAGCCGTACGCGTCTGCCATTCCGCCACGTGCGCCCTTGCCAAAAGCGGGCTGAGGTTAAATCCCTTCCGCCTCTGTCGCCCTTATTCGCTTTAGTCGCTTTTTTTGGGTCGCCCGAGACTCGAACTCGGAACCTTGCGCTTAAGAGGCGCCTGCTCTAACCAGTTGAGCTAGCGACCCCCGATAGAAACGTTTATTTTAGCAAGCTCAAACAGAAGATTCTTGTGTTTGGCGGATCAAATCATCCATCTCTCTTTTGAGGTGAAACAAAACTTGGTCATAAGAAAAGACGCCGATCTCTCGATATTTTTTCTTCAAATGCACCGTTGTCGGGCCGCACCAAAGGCCGAGGTCTGCGTCGTCGGTTTCGCCCGGACCATTAACCCGGCAACCCATGATCGCGATAGTCAGGCGATAATCTTTAGCATAGGCCGTCAATTTCTTGACTTCCTGAGCGAGTTCGACAAAACGCTCATTCTCCACGCGCGAGCAACTAGGACACGAAACGATATTCAGGCCCTTGTCAAAATCAGGAACATTAAGGAAGCGGCCGTCTTTGATGTCCTGAAGAATCTGCAATCCGGCCAGCACCTCTTCGTGCTTCTCGTCGTTGGCCAGCGTCAAGGAAACGCGAATCGTGTCGCCTATTCCCTGGGAGATCAACTTCTCAAAGGCGATCCTGGTCTTGATGATACCGTCCGGAGGCAGGCCGGCTTCGGTCACGCCCAGATGCACGGGGATGTCGGGCCGGGCCGAGGCAAAACGACGGTTGACCTCGATGACCTTTGCGGGATCGGAATCTTTCAGGGACACGACAAAACGGGTAAAACCGGATTCTTCTAAAAGCGTCACATGATAAAGCGCCGACTCAATAATGGCTTCCGTTGCGTCGCCTGGAAAACGGCTTAAAAACTCCGGCGCCACGGAGCCGCAATTGACCCCGATACGCAGGGCGCACCCATGATCCCTGGCCACAACCGAGAGCCAGCGAACTTTTTCAGGGACGGATTTCTCCGGCTCGACATGGTGGAGGTGTCCGGGATTGTAACGAATCTTATCCACGCAGGAAGCAATTTTAGCGGCCAACGGATAATTTTCCTGAAGATCAACGACTAGGTTGGCCTTCGTTTGGCGGCGAATTTCCTTTAATGCCTCGACGTCGCGATCGTTATCCACCGCGATACGGACTAAGCCCGCCCCGGCTTGGCGCAAACGTTCGGCCTGGGCCACCGTAGCGTCAATGTCCTTAGTGCGCGTGGCGCACATGGACTGCACCACAATGGGAGCCCCGCCGCCGATCTGGACCGAACCGGCGCGAACCGACCGAGTGGAATTGCGTTGATTCATGGAAGACGCTCTATTTTAGCAATGGACGGCCGAAAACCAATTCTTCGCTTAATTCCGGCTTGGTCATAAGGGGACGTTTCCGGGCGTCGAATTTACCGCGCCGGATCTTGTAAATCTGATACCGGCCGGCCTTGAATTGACTAACGATATATCCGGCGGCCACGATAGGATCTAGGGCGTCTCCGCAGGTAAAAATGTCAATCGAGACGTAAGCGTACTCGGGCCATGTGTGAATGGCCAAATGCGACTCGGCGATAATCACCACACCGCTGACCCCGAAAGGATTAAACAGGTGAAACACGCTCTGTACGACCGTGGCCTTGCATAACTTGGCGGAAGCCACCAGGACCCGTTCCACCGCGGCCGCGTCGCGGATAACTCCGGGGTCGCAATCATAGAGTTCCATCATGAGATGCTTTCCGAGGGTCACCCCCCCGCCTCCTTGCCGACCAAAATCCGGCCCTTTGGCCCGAAGGAAGGCGGTTGGGGCCAATGGCGTCCGTCCCCCCGGCGGCATTCTTTTTGTCACGCCACATTTTAGCCACGCTAGGCCGCTTAGGCAAGCCGATGTGGTATTATTTCTTATAAAAATTTACCGTATAAAATTTTCAAAGAAATTCGATGAGTAAATTCTCCTGGTTAAGCGCTAAACCAAAAATCCCCGGCCCGGGTCCCTGGTTTACCGAAACTTTTACCCCTCATGAATTTCACAGCCATCGCTTAGAACGAATTCTAATCCACAAGCGCACCGCTTTCCAAGAAGCCGCGCTTGTGCAGTCCCGCTCCTTCGGCCGTTGCCTGATTTTAGACGGGGAAACACAGTCGGCCGCTCTGGACGAAGCGTTTTATCACGAATCCTTAGTCCATCCAGCCATGTTGCTCCATCGCAACCCCGGGCGGGTGTTGATTTTAGGCGGCGGCGAAGGCGCCACGGCGCGCGAGGTCCTGCGGCACAAGGGGGTGCGCGAGACAACGATGGTGGACATTGACGGCGAAATTTTAAATTTTGCGAAAAAATATTTAGACCAATGGCATCAGGGCGCCTTCGACGATCCGCGCTTAAAACTCGTCGTCAAGGATGGACGAAAAGTAATTGAGGAAGAACGAGGCCTTTACGACATAATATTATCCGACTTGCCATCTCCTCTGCCCGAAGGACCGGCATGGCGGCTCTACACTGTTGAATTTTATCGCAAGCTAAGAAAACGACTGGCTCCCGGCGGAATTTTTGCTTTGCAGTCGAGTTCGGGCAATCTTCTGCAATTTTCCGCTCATCACGCCATCGTCGCCACCTTGCGGCGCGTTTTTCCCGTTGTGCGGCCTTACTATGTCTACATACCTTCCTTTGACATCCCCTGGGGCTTCGCTCTTTGCTCGACACAAAAATCCCAGGACCCCCTGCGGTGGACGGCAACGGTCGTGGAACATGCGATCCGCCGAAGAATCCGTGGCCGGCTCGCCTTCCTTGACGGGGAAAGCCTGATCGGCCTGATGCGTCCGCCCAAGTATTACCTCGAGCGCTTAAAAAAATCAAAGGCTGTCATTACCGACGCCAGGCCCATTTTTTTTATGAAAGACGAAACCGCTCCTGAATCTAATAAATTCCATAGGAGACAAACTGCCCCTTGAAAATCATCCGCCTCACATTAAACTTTAACTGACCGTTACATTTCACAAAAAGGAGGAATCGTGCGTAGGATCGCCGGCTGGCGTGCCTGGCCATTGGCATGGGCGTGGATTTTTCCGACTTGCGCGCTACTGAACGCGGCGCAAACGTCCCCAAAGCACAACCGCACAAAACTGCCCCTCGATGTTTCCCTGACCGCGGTAGCGCTGGGCGGAGCGGGCCTATTGGCTCTCGGCGCTCAAGACAAAAAAATTCAACGGCATGTCCGTGAATTCCGCAAAAGCCCCCAGGCGCAAAATCTAAACCTAAACGCTTTTGGAAACAACGGAACCCTGTTCGAGTTAATGGGCGGACCGCTTGCCGCGACAGGACTTGCCGGCGCTTTTTATTTAGGAGGGTTGGCCGCGGACTCACCCAAAGCCAAGGCCACCGCGGGCCTAATTATTCAAGCCTTTGCCCTTAACAGTTTTTTCGTCCTCACCCTCAAAGAGGCCGTGGGCAGAACCCGTCCGATCTCCTCGAACAGCCTCGATCCCAACCAATTCAAACCATTCAGCGGCCAGGCCTCCTTTCCATCAGGCCACACCTCCACAGCCTTTGCCGCGGCCAGCGTCATCGCCGAACAATATCCCTCTTGGTGGGTAGCCGGCGCGAGCTATGCGACGGCGGGCCTAGTCGGAGGCGGACGGGTTCTTCAAGACCGTCATTGGACCAGCGATGTGGCGGCCGGAGCTATCCTGGGATATAGTTCAGGTAAAATTGCGGCCCGCCACAACAAAACGGAGTGGAGCATGGGCCTTGACCTGGAAACTCCCGGCATAACTCTGGCCTACCGCTTTTAGACGTGAATCGGCCTTCATTGCTTCTTACGACATTGGCCCTTCTGGCCAATAACGCAAATGGCCAAGCGCCGTCTCAGATGAACCAGCCCAGTCCATCCTTAAACCTAAGCGCCGTCCAATTAAAAGGCGGCTTCCTTTATACGAAGCCCAAGCCGGCTGACTTTATCCGGCATATTCCAAGCAATATCGCGGAATTCGGACGCATTGTCATTAAAAAAGAAAGCGCCCTGCCCCTGGCCTTAGTCGCGGCCGGCACTCTCATTCTAATTCCCAATGACCAGCGCCTGGTGGACGAAGCCAATGCCCTTGGGGATCGGCTCAAAATTTCTCACGCGGGAAGACAAAATGATCTTATTAAAACTGGAATCTCCATCGGCAACAAAGAGATAAACTTCCAAGGACCAAGCGACAGGGGCACTTGGCTTTATTTTCTAGGCGATGGCTGGCTCCATTTAGGATTTGCCGGCGGCTTCCTAATTTATGGCCTCGGCGCCTCCGACAACCGGGCCCTGCGAACGGCGAGCCAAATTCCCGAAGGGATTCTCTCAAGCGGCATCATTGTCCAACTCTTAAAGCGCACGACCGGCCGCGAAACGCCCAACGCCGGCACCAAACCCGGAGGCCGATGGAGGCCTTTTCCAAATCCCAAGGACTATCAAAAAAATGTATCGCGCTACGACGCCTTCGTATCAGGGCATATGGCCAGCGCCATGGCGACCGTCACGGTCATAGCGGAAAATTACCCGGAATACGGTTTTATCCGGCCGATCGGGTATTCTTTAATGGGACTCTTGGGCTATCAAATGCTCAACAACGGCGTTCATTGGGCGAGCGATTACCCCCTGCCGCTTTGGATGGGCTACAGTTTTGGAAAAATCATTACGCGCCGGGGTCGAAGCCGCGCCTCAAGCGTGAGCGCGCCCGTGGAGATTGCCCCGGCCCTTCTCGCCAAGGATGCCTTGGGGCTTAGGCTAAAAATTCAATTTTAAGGCCAAGGCGTCGAGCATTTCCGGCACGCTTGTAAATTTCTCACGGACTTTTCCTAAACGGGCCCCGCGCTCCACTTCAATTTTGTCCAAAATCTTCCAGTCGGCAAAGCTGACGGCCTTGACCCCTCTTGCGGCCAACAGGGTCTCGATTGGCCCGCAAGAGGGGTCCGGATTATCCCAGCCAAAACGTCGGGCCGAGACATCCTCGGCCATCACCTTAACGAGAGCCTGCGAATCCGCGCGATTGGCGCCGACTAAACCGCTCGGACCCCGCTTGGCCCAACCCACCACATATTCGCCGACCCGAACCGTTGCGGTCGCGGAGTTAAGGACCCGGCCTTGCTCATTGGGAATATGCCCGCTCTCTTGGTCAAACGACACGCCGTCAATAGGCGCGCCATGATAACCCACGGAGCGAAACACGAGTCCCACGGCAAGAGTCTCGAACCGGCCGGTTCCCTTGGCGCGCGCGCCGCCCTTGCCGTCTAACGTCAAAACATTTTTTTCAATTTTCAAAGTCTTGACCTTTTCCCCCTCCGCCAACACCTCTATCGGCGAAACACAAAAACGCAAATGGACCTTCTTGGTCTTACTTCCCGTGCCGCGCTTAGACTGCTCCGTCAAAAAATCCACCTTCTTTTTAATAATAGGGTCGCTCAGTCCGGTCCTGGAAAGTTCGTCAATGGCCGCCTCGTCGGGCTTAATTACTAAATCGGAAAGTTCGAGTCCGGCAATTTCCTGAATTTCAGCCAGGGAAAATGCCGCTTGCGCCGGACCGCGCCGCCCCAAAATATAAATTTCTTTGACCCTGCTTTTTCTCAAAGCCTCGATCGCGTAGGGCGCTATATCCGTCTTGGCCAAACGCTCGGGATTTTCGACCAAAATCCGAGCGACGTCCATCGCCACGTTGCCGACTCCGATAACCGCGACTTTTTCCTGGGAAAGGTCAAAGACCTCGTTACGATAATCCGGATGCCCGTTGTACCATCCGACAAACGAAGTGGCCGAATGATTGCCGGCCATCTCTTCGCCGGGAATTCCAAGGCTCCGGTCTTTCTGGCAACCTACGGCGTAAATGATTTGATCATAATGGCGGCGCAAATCCTCGACTTGAATATCCCGTCCCATCGTCACGTTGCCGAAAAAACGAAAACCCGGCAAAGACGCGATCCTTTCATAAACGACGGTCACTGATTTAATTTTTTGGTGATCTGGGGCGACTCCCCCGCGCACCAGGCCGTAGGGCGTAGGCAGGCGCTCAAACATATCCACCCGCGCGTTCAAACCCGGCTGTTTAAACAAAGCCTCGGCCGCATAAAAACCCGACGGCCCCGAACCGACAATGGCCACGCGCAAAGGCCGCGAAGGCGCACCTAAAAATATCTTGTGATCCATGCTTTCCTTCTATGGTTAATTTTTAAAACGCTCAAGTAGTTTGCCACATTTAAAAATTTAAGCGCAACGACTATTTGGCTTTTTTAAAGGTCAAAAAATCCGGCATGATTTTGGCATGCGAAAATATCACAATCGCTCTTGTTTTTCTTTCTTTCTTCCTTCCCCTCGCCCCGCATAGCGGGGAGAGGGGTGTGCCCAGACGCCAAATAGAACTGAAATCAACTTCTTTTGGGTTCCCCTTGGCTCTCTTTGGTTCTAATGGGCCACGCAGGGCGAGCGGCCAGAGCGCCGATCGCTAAAACGATCGCCGGCTACCGGTCTAAGATAAAACTCCTCTCCCTGCGGATAACTTTCTTCTGGTATACTTAAGTTACCGATGGCAAAAAAGTTAGCAGTTACAAGCCAAATCGAATTTATAGTCCTGAAAGAAGGGAATAAATTTGTTGCCTATGCTCCTGCCCTCGATATGTCTACTTGTGGAGATACTTTTGAGCAGGTACAAAAACGCGCCTCGGAACTGGTGACCATCTTTGTAGAAGAGACTATCCGCCATGGCACCTTCGAACAAGCCCTCCAAGAATTAGGCTGGGAGCAAGGAAAAAAACGAGGGGAGCCCACCTGGATTCCCCCCCACATTATCGGCCAAACAACACAGCCGATCAAAATCCCTCTTCACGCCTAACGAGGACCTACCATCCACTGGAAAGAGTTTGAAAAATTTGTCCTGCATATAGGTTGCTCTTTTAAACGACAAAAGGGAGATCACAGAATCTACTGGCGGCAAGGCTTGAGGCGTCCGGTTGTGATTCCCCAAGACAAAAATCTTCCCGATTTCATCATTCGAACGAACCTGCGAACCCTGGGCATAGATTACGAACGCTTCAATAAAATCTTAAAAGAAATCTAACCTCTTGCTTTTCCAGGTGATTAACAGCTCAGAAGGCTACTACACCATTGCCACCCCACGGACCGTTTCCCCTCGGAAACCAGCCTAAACTGGCAATGCCTCGACAGGCGTGGTGATCGGATTGGTGATCGCCTTGGGCTCAATTTGGGCACTTTCGGCCACTTTTAGGAATAATCTCTGATCCAGCGATTGAGCTATCTGACGCAAGAATCCTGGGGCCAAGTGGCCGTAGCGCATGACGAGACCGGGAGTCTTGAGCCGCAGGAGCCCCTGGACAGCGGCATGGTTTCCCGAGGCCATCATGACATGGGAGGCGCAGGTATGGCGCAGGCCGTAGAAGCGGAAACCGTCTACACCGGCCTCCTTCCTGGCTTTATTCCAAAGCTTGCGAAAGTTTGAGAAATCAAACACAGGGCTTTCGGGGCTAGGTAAAACCTTCACAATGGGCCCTAGGACCGCGAAAAGGCTGTCGGCGATGGGAACGGGGACCCGGGCTCATCGTTTTTGCTCTCAGGGATGAATATGGTACAGGAGTCCAGATTAACGTCCTTCTTTTTCACGCGTTTTAATTCCCCTAAACGCATTCCGGTGAATGCCGCCGTTAAGACGATAGGTTTTAGGCTCGAAGCCGCAACCTCCAAAAGGCGCCCGAGCTGCTCCTGTTCCAAAAACTCCTTGCGCCAGTATTTCCTTTCGTTTTCCAGCTTGACATTGGCTCCAGAGGCCGGATTGTCCCCGGTGAAATGGCCAGCCTCCCTTAGCCAGTTAAACATCCGGCGCAGGACCTTCTGGGCGTGGTTGACGCTGACAGGATGCAAGCTCTTTTGAGTCCGCAGGTAATACCGGAACTGGCGCACGTCCTCGGGCGTAATCTCGGAAAGAAGCCTTAAGCCAAAATATTCCCGAACGTGTTTGGCGTAATAGGGGTAATACCGCCCGCCGGATGTTCTTCTTGGCTCTCTTTGGTTCTAATGGGCCACGCAGGGCGAGCGGCCAGAGCGCCGATCGCTAAAACGATCACCGGCCCCTGAAGGGCTTTAGTAAAATTAAGCGTTTCCTTGAGACAAACGCGCCCATAGCACAACGGATAGTGTAGCAGCCTTCGAAGCTGTTGGTGGAGGTTCGATTCCTCCTGGGCGCACAATCAGCGCCGAGTAACGAGTAACGAGCACCTAGTCAAAAAAGACTAATTCCTCTATACTTTACACTCGTTGCTCGTTGCTGTTTTTGGTGGGCGTAGCTCAATGGTTAGAGCGTCCGGCTGTGGCCCGGAAGGTTGCGGGTTCAAATCCCGTCGCTCACCCCAGTTTTTCAAAGACCCCCTTGCAAAAAAAGAAATTATAGTTCATACTTTATTTATGTAGCCGAGTGAATACGCGGCTAACTCCTCAAAAAAAGTTGGCCAACGACGGACGAGGAGAAAAAAGTGGAGGGAGAGCAAAATGCTCTCCCCCGATTTTTTAGAGTCAAGTTAAACTAAACAGGAGGCAAATTATGGGAGAAGCGCGAGAGTCCGAATTTAAAGGAAATCCGATGATTGTTCTGGCCAATGGCCCGGATGACAAATTTCCATTTCAGTTTGGTTTAAGAAAAGCCAAGCTCGTCTTGGAGCACGTCGAAGACATTAAAAAATTCGTTTCTAAACATTCCGGCGACACGCCGAAAGAATAACGTCTACCAAACGAAAGGAATCAGCCGCGAGGTGCGGCCGGCATATTCCCGATAAGAATCGCCGAGATTCTGCAACAAAAACTTATCTTCCAGAATTAAACGCAAGCCAAAGGCAAACCCCGTCGGCAGAGTTAAAGCCAAAACAGCGATCCAGCTATGGGCCAATAAAGGAAGTCCGGCCACGCCTAAAAAAGCGCCCAAATAAAGAGGGTGCCGGACAAACCGATAGGGACCATCCTCGATCACCCTGTGA
This sequence comes from uncultured Elusimicrobia bacterium, assembly GCA_964357255.1. Classification (GTDB taxonomy): domain Bacteria; phylum Elusimicrobiota; class Elusimicrobia; order JACQPE01; family JACQPE01; genus JBBTIS01. Next base: position 15,349 of record CAYHKQ010000037.1, on the reverse strand, counting down.
TCATCGCGCAAGTCAATCGAAAAGGTGTAGTAGTAACCGAGCGTATATTTGCCCCAGGTGCGAATAACGATGCAGGCCAAGCAAAGAACCAAACCCAAACCAAACGCCAACGGGTTGACATCAACGGGCCCGCGCACCCAAGCCTCAACATTGACGGCAAGAACCCCCAAGCCGGGCAGAAGACCCAGGGATACGGTCAGCCAATCGCCCTTGTGAACCCCCAGCTGATCCCTCTGCCTGGGCTGAGAGAACAGTTCGCCAAACAACCCAACGGACGTGACACTCAAAACTACTGGCGCTAGCAAATTAAACATATTACCTCCATAATTATAGTAATGAATACCACAACTCCGCTACGGCTCTTAATCATCGCGACGGTCAGTATTTGCGGCGCGCTAATGTTCAGAGATTTCTTCGCCGAACGGATTTACGTGGCCACCGCCTCCATGGAGCCCACGATGCCGGTCAATTCACGCTGGTGGGTGGACAAAGTCACTCTCCGCCTGTGGGGACCGGCCAAAGGCGACGTTGTGGTCCTAGCCTCGCCGGTTAACTCCGAAAAAGATTTGATTAAAAGGGTCGTCGCCGTGACCGGGGACACAATTGAAATTCGAGATAAAATGGTGTTGGTCAATGGCCAGGAACTCAAAGAGCCTTACGTGCAACATACGCGAGGTGAAGAGCTGCTGGCCGGAGACAATCTCGGTCCGCTCAAAATTCCAAATGACTGCGTTTTTCTATTAGGAGACAATCGCGATGAATCAGGCGACTCGCGTGACTGGAAAAATCCTAAAACCGGGGAACGAATCTATTTTATTGCCGCGGCCAATCTCAAAGGACGGATTCTAGGCGTCCGGACTCGCTAGAATAGTCTAAAGATGAGCAAACGGCCAAGCGCCCTGGCGATTAAACGATTAAGGAAATTCTTTTTTTTACTTGTCTGCTTAAGCGCTTGGGCGCTCAACCGCCCTTCCTGGACCGCCCCCCTCCAAGCCGCTACCCCAAAAAATCGCGTGGGACCCGCGACTCCATCCGGCGCCAGATGGATGACGGCCGGCAACGACTCCTTCATGATTTTTGTACCAAAAGAATGGGAGCTTCTAGCGGCGGCCAAAAACTCCGACCCTGTCCTAAGAATCGAAACCACGGCCGAAGCGCGGGCCTTAGTCGAAATCCGCAGCCTTTCCATTCCAGCCGGCTCCTCCAACGCGGACGCGGAGCAAGAGCGGCTCGGCGCGATCAAAGCCGGACGCGCGCAGGAACCCCTTCAGGAAGCGAGGAATACCTTGGCCAACGGCATGTCCATTCGTTACTTTATCTATGATTCAAAAATCCTGGGCACTTTCCTGCACAACGTCAACGCTTACGAATTCTCGGCTTCGCCTTCCGCTTCGTCAGACTGGAGCGCCGTCAAAGGAATTTTAGGGACCATCGGCGATATTGACCCGGACGCGTTTCGCGCGACCCCAAAACCCAAACCCAGACGTCTGATCGCGGGCCAATGGACGGCCGACCTCGACGAGCAATGGATGATCCGGGTGGCCCAGGAAGGCTGGACCGCGGAAACGCCGCAGGGAAGCGATATTCTTTTTTTATCCGGATATTTTGAAGGGCAGGTTCTCAATATCACCGTCTCGCGTCCGGCGGCCGGCCAAATCTCCGCCGATGAACAAATGGAGCAATGGAAAAAATCCCTTGGCCCCAAAACCAAAGCGCCGGTCGTCATGGAATTCGGCCCGGGCCAAAACCTCCTTTATATACTCTCCCAGGATAAAACCGAACTGTTCGGCCTGCTCGATTTCAACGACGCGCGCTACCCGGTCAATATTTACGGTTATCCCAATATTGACTTTCAAGAAACCAAACGCGTTTTCTCGACTATAGAGCCTATTGACGCGGCCCAAGTCAAAGCCTCAAGCCCGGCCCCCGGCGCGCCAGGCGCCGACGAACTCCCCCCCGCTCCGAGCGCGATCGGGACCATCGCCGCCATCCCCAAGGAAAACCTGCCCCGCCTTCCCGCCCCGGACCCAAGAATTAAAATGATTTTGGACAAATATTTTCCCCTTGCTTCGACGACGGCCGCCCTGGTCGTCCTTGGCTATATTTTTTTCTTATGGCTCAACGACAAAAAACTCTTGCAGAACGGCAGGGCTTTCGCGTCCAAGCCCGAAGTCGGACAGCTTGAACTTTTTACCGGCGGCTGGTATTTAACGCTTTTTCCGACGGTAATTGTCTTTGCCCCCGGGGGCGTTCGCTTGGCGGCCGTGCGGCGCCGGCCGCCCATGGCGCAGGCCCTGGGCCTGATATTTCTGGCCCGATGGGTCGCCGTTTATTTCGGCCTCGAAAAGGCGCTCGCCGTCTTAAGCGTGGCGCTGATCATCGCGGCCATCGTGTTCGCCGTCGCAATCGGATGGTCCTTCAAGGGAACGCCCTGCTGGATTTACGACGAACAGGGACTTCTGGTTTTTAAAATCCGCCGCCAGCTAGGACTCTTCGCCTACCGTTTCATCGTAACCGACCCGACGAAAAATGAGGTTCTGGGCTATCTCAAAATGTCATCGCTCTCCAACTTCATTCGCAAACAATGGTGGATTTTGAATAAAAAAGGCGAGACGGTGGGTCAAATGACCGAAGATTCCTTGATCAAGTCTATTGCGCGGCGTTTCATCGGGCATCTCTGGGGTCTCTTTCGGGCAAATTTTACAATCTCAAGCCAAGGCCAAACGATCGGTCAGATCAAAAGCGCCCGAAGCCCTTTCAACCGCCAAACGCTCAGCGCCTCCTGCCCGGCGGAACTCGACCCCAGGCTTGTGTTCGCCTGCGCGATTTCGATCAATGTCTTCAATCGCGACCGGTGGTATCCATTTTGGAGCGCGTAAATTCGTAAGACGTAAGATATAAAGCGTGAGACAAAAAAAAGAATACCGGTTTTTTAAGGGCGTCACATTTCTTCTGATCTCACTTCTCATTTCTCACTTCTCGCTCTTTCTCTCAGGTTGCTCCAATGCCCAGTCCCAAGTCTCTGACGACCTCGAAATTCTCCTGGGAAGCCTGACTACAAAAATATTTTTAGAAATCATGCCGGCCTATGACGATCCGGGTTGGCAAAATTACTTACGCTCGATCGGCGTTCCAATCACCCGGGTTTGCGAACGGCCCCTGTTCGACTACCGCTTTGTGGTAACCCAATCATCCAGACCCAATGCCTTCGCCTCCCCGGACGGAACCATCTTTGTGACCACCGGTTTAATCAGGGCGTTGGAATATAAAAAAGACGCCATCGCCGCGGTCCTGGCCCACGAAATCGGACATATCGCCTTGCGGCACGGTCGCTCACGCTTGGCCAAAGAGCTCGGATGGTGGGCGGCCCTTTCCGCCCTCTTCGGCGTTGATCAGCCGGCCGCTCGAGTGGCCGGCAATATCGCGGGCGCCATGCAAACGCTGGGTTATGGACGGAACTTGGAACTCGAGGCGGATTCGGCCGGGCTCCGCTATCTTCAAAAACTTCACTACCCGCCGGACACGATGAAAAAACTGCTCATCAAAATCGAAGAAATCGAAAAATCACGAGAAGCGCCGGTGGTTGCCTGCTTGAGCACGCACCCGTCGGGCAAAGAACGCCTCGAACATATACTCGGAACAGCCTTGCTAAAATAATCTTTAATGCGCCCATAGCTCAATGGATAGAGTCCGGGTCTTCTAAACCCGTTATCCAGGTTCGATTCCTGGTGGGCGCAATGCTTTATTAATAAAATTTAGGCGCCGGCTCTTATTGAAAAATGATGAAATACCTGTTAAGGTTAATATGAATCGTTATGAATAAAATCGTGTACCGGAAAAAGCGCAAGGGCTTCCTGTGGCAGTCGGTAGCGCTGGGCGGCGTTTTTTTTGTAGCCAGCGCCGGGATCATGGCGACAATTCATAAATTTTTCCGGGCGCACAAGATGAGCAGTATCAACGCCCCCGCCCAGACCCTTTCAAATCCAAGATGGCAACAACTGGTTTCGGAGTTGGACTATCATGCGTTGCGATTTCCCGGAAGAATCTCGATTTACTTAAAAGAACTTAATTCAGGCAAAGAATGGACCCATAACCCGGACCAACTTGTGCCGAGCGCCAGCCTGATTAAAATTCCCTTGACAGCGGCCGTGCTCAAAAAAATCAAGGACGGCGGCCTCTCGCTCGACACGCCTCTGATCTTGACCAAGAAAAACCGTATGTCCGGCTCCGGCTCCCTCAAATGGCAAAAATCCGGCGCCAAGCTGACCGTTATGGAACTTCTCTATCACATGATTACGGAGAGCGATAACACGGCCATGCGTATGTTGGTCAATCAACTAGGAATGGACTATTTCCAAAAAACATTCAGCGATCTCGGCCTTCTCGTGACTAATATCAACGAGGAAGGATTAAGACTTAGTTCCCGCGCCGTGCCACAAGAAAATTACACCTCCGCCCGAGAAATGGCGGAACTGCTGGAGAGCGCTTATAAAGGAACGCTGGTCAGCAAACCCTCCAGCCAAATTCTGCTGGAACTCATGAAGAACTTAAAACACAGGGAGCGTCTGGCCAAAACCCTGCCCCCGGGCTGGGGGATCGCGCATAAAACCGGACTCCTACGTCGGGCCTGCCATGACGCGGGGATTATCTACAGCCCCGCCGGCGACTATATCCTCGTCGTGATGACCTGGAAAGGTCCTGACTACCGCACGACAAAACGGTACATCTCTAAAATCGGCAAAATCACCTACCGCTATTTCAATGGCGAGAGCGATTTCGCGGCCACGGCATCGGGCTCCTACAATCACGGAATCTAAATAAAAAGGCCTCTTTGGCGGCCCTCTCTTTATCTGCGGCAATCGAGGTGGAGGGCGTCGAGCACGGCCATTCGCACGAACAGTCCGTTGGCCACCTGATCTAAAACGCAGGAGTTTGGGCCGTCGGCGATCTCACGGTCAATCTCCAGGCCAATATTCATAGGGCCGGGATGGAAAATCAAAAAGTCTTTTCTTGGAATCCTAGCCAGGCGCTCCCTGGTCAGCCCCCAGTCCTCGCGATAACGCGACATGGCGCCCCTGGCTTCCTCGGTGTGGCGCTCCCTTTGCGGGCGAAGCACATAAATGACATCCGCCTGAGCCAGCGCCTCGTCGAGGGCGGGCACATACACTGCGCCGCCCCTGGAGCTCTCAGGAAGCATTAAATCGGCGGGCCCACTCACGATCACGCGGCGCGCGCCTAAAATTTTTAAAAGCGCTAAATTACTGTTCGTGACCCGGGAATGAAGCGCATCGCCTAAGAAAAGAACCGTCAAATCCTCAAAACGCTTTTTCTTGTCCAGCATCGTAAAGGCGTCCAACAACGCCTGCGTAGGGTGCTCGTGCGCGCCGTCGCCGGCATTGATCACATGGGCTTGGCGCGCCACGCGGGCGGCCGCGGCCGCGGCCCCATCTTGACTGTGACGGATAATCAAAAAATGACATCCCATCGCGTCCAAGGTCATGACCGTGTCTTGCAACGACTCCCCCTTTTGGACGCTGGAGAACGCCGCCTCCACGCTCACCGGGTCCGCGCCCAACATCGAGGCCGCCATGTGAAAGCTGGCCTTGGTCCTGGTCGAAGGCTCAAAAAATAAAAGCCCTGCGTGAAGCCCTTTGAAACGATCACTTTGGCGCCGCGCGACGATGATTTCCTTTTTAAACGAAGCGGCTGTATCAAAAATCTTAAGAATCCATTCTTTCGTCAGGCTGGGTATATCAAGAAGATGCCTCATAAATTAGCGCAGGGTCAAAAGGTTCAAAAGGGTTAAAAGGGTTAAAAAAAAATTTGAACCTTTCTTCACATTCCTATGTCCTTTCGGTATTGCATACCTTCAAATTTTATGACGCTTACGGCTCCGTACGCGCGAGACCGCGCCTCCCGGCTATTGATTCCAAGGCCCACAACCGAGAGCACCCTGCCCCCCGAGCTTACCAAACGACCGGATTCTTTGGCAGTGCCCGCATGAAAAACCTCAACGCCAGGCCGGCGGGCCGCCAAATCCAACCCCTCAATAACCGATCCTGTCTTAGGATGATCGGGGTAACCCTGCGAAGCCAAGCTCACCCCCACCGCATCCCTCTCTTTATGCCCGACGGCCAGAGAACGAAGAAGAATATCCTTTGGAAATTTGCCCAGCAACCCCTCGCAAACCGCCTCCATCAACTCAATGAGCGGCACTTGGACCAAAGGCATTAATACCTGGGTTTCAGGGTCGCCGAATCGCGCGTTAAACTCTAAAACTTTTATACCCTTTTTTGTGAGCATCAAGCCGAAATAAATCACACCTTGATACAACAAACCCTCCTGCTCGAGCGCCCGGCGCCAAGGCGCCGTAATGTCGCTCTCAACCGCAGACCAAAATCTGGGCTCGTTCATAACCGGGGCCACGCTGCCCATACCGCCGGTGTTGGGTCCTTGATCCGCGTCCAAAAGCCTCTTGTAATCCCGAGCCGGGGGCAAATAAACGAAACTTTGTCCGTCAAAAAAAGCCATCAAAGACAATTCGCGTCCCTCTAAAAACTCCTCGATCACAACCCGCCGGCCCGCGACGCCCAAGCCGCCTTCATCTATAAAAAAACGCAGGGCCGCCTCGGCCTCGCCCAAAGTGTGGACGATTTTGACGCCCTTGCCCTGGGCTAAGCCGTCCGCTTTGATCACCAGGGGCAACGGCGAGGAACGAATAAACCCAAACGCCTCGTCAAACCTATCAAAAACTCCATACTTAGCCGTCGGAATTTTATTCCGGGCGCAAAAGTCCTTGGCGAAAATCTTTGAGGACTCAAGCCGGGCCGCGGCCCGAGAGGGACCAAAGGCTTTAAACCCCTTGTCTTTGAGCTCGTCCGCCAAGCCTTGGGCCAACGGCGCCTCCGGCCCGATGACCACAAGATCAGGCTTGAGTTTTTTGGCCAAATCCAGCGGAGCGTAGCCATTGGACGAATTCTCCCCGATTTCGACGGTGCCGGCATTGCCCGGCATAAAAGTCAAAGAAAAAGCCGGGTGGTCCTTCTTGAATTTCCAGCCCAGGGCATGTTCACGAGCCCCGCCACCCACGATAAGAATCTTCACCGGCAGTCCTCGCTTCGCTCATAATCCAAAAAATCAATCCCTGGCAACCAATAACCAACGACAAAAATTTTACTCGTCAAAATTTTCATCATACCGTTGCCTTTTTCTCCTCTTTAGAAATCACCGCGCGAATCACATCCTTGGCGATCCGGTATTCCCCGCTAAAACAGGCGTGGCAAAAATTCTCTTTAACGCCTGAGCAGGCCCCCAACATTCCATCGAGCGAAAGATAATTCAAGGTTTCCACGCCCAAAAAATCCCTGATCTCCTCAACGCTCCGGCCCGAGGCGACCAGCTCTTTTTTGGTCGGCATGTCAATGCCATAAAAACAAGGCCAGGCCACAGGGGGACTGGCCACCCGCAGATGAACCTCGCGGGCTCCGCCCTGCTCGCGAATTAAACGGATAATTTTCTTGGACGTAGTGCCGCGAACAACGGAATCATCCACCACGACGACTCTCTTGCCGGCTAAAAGCGAACGCACGGGGCTGTATTTCAACTTGGCGGCAAAATCGCGGACCGTCTGCGTCGGGGCGATAAACGTGCGGCCGATATAATGGCTTCGCACCAGGCCCAACTCATAGGGCAGGCCCAAACGCTGAGCGTAACCCAATGCCTGAACGCTGGCGCTGTCCGGAACGGCGATCACACAATCCGCCTGGGCCGGGGCCTCTTCGGCAAGGCGCCGACCCATGGCCTCGCGCGCCTGATAGACGTCGCGACCCAAAACGGAAGAATTGGGCCGGGCAAAATAGACCAACTCAAAAATGCAAGGAATAGCGCCGGCCGGGGCCTGGCCTTTGGTTTGACGAGGCTCGATCTTAGCTCGCGTCAGACCAAGGCTACCGCGCTCAACGACTACAATTTCGCCAGGCTTGACCTCCTCCGTCATGCCTGCGCCAATGAGATCAAAGGCGCTGGTTTCCGAGGCTCCGACTATCGCATCGCCGAGACGGCCAAGCGCCAAGGGCCGCACGCCCCAAGGGTCGCGCACCAGAGCCAAAAATTGGCGCGACAGAATCACCAGCGAATAAGTTCCCTCGATCGGCGTCAAGGTTTTTTTTAAGACCTCGGCAAAAAGTTCAGCGTTCATGAGTTTTTTATCTCCCAAACGCTGGAGCTCGCGCACGATGGCCACAAGCAAAATTTCCGTGTCGGATTCCGTGTAAAACAGGGCGCCCTGGCGCTGTAAAACGGACCGTAGCGCCTCAAACCCTGGAATATTGCCGTTATGGGCGAGGGCGATTTCGCCAAGCGGCGTGTTGTACGCCATTAAAGGCTGGCAGTTTCTCTCTATAGAACCGCCGGCCGTGGAATAACGCGCGTGGCCGATGGCAAAATCACCCCTAAGCTTAGCCAGCGTCTCGGGTCCAAAGCCCTCATCCACCAAGCCCTGCGCCACGGCCCGAAACGAAGCTTCGCCGTCGGAACTCACAATTCCGGCCGCCTCCTCTCCCCGATGCTGAAGAGCGTGAAGACTAAGGTAGGCAAGATAACTCGCCTCCAAATGCCCCGCTACGCCGACAATGCCGCACATATTACCTTGCCATCCTCACTATGGCTCTTAAGAATTCCAGGCCCCAGGGTTGAATGTTGCGTTGGCCCTGCCAATCGTAATGTTGTTCGCGGATGACCCAACGCTCCGGATGGGGCATGAGTCCGATGACATTGCCGCCGACGTTGGTAATGCCGGCAATGTTGTCTGTGGAGCCGTTAGGATTGATACCGTTGTAGCGCAAAAAAACCAGGCCTTTCGCGTCCAACCAGCGCAACGTGTCGGGCGAAGATGCCATGAAACGGCCCTCTGCGTGAGCAATGGGAAGATCGAAGGAAAACGCGAGAGCGCCGGGGCGCCGGGGCGCGAGGCGATTTAAAAAAATCGAATTTTCTTCCAATTTCAAAGGGACCCAGCGGCATTCAAACCGTCCGGATGCGTTGGATGTTAAACTTACGGCAGGTTTATCTTCGCTTCCCGTTTTTCCGTGCCCGTTTCCCGGCAAAAGCCCCATCTTAACCAGGACCTGAAAACCGTTGCAAACGCCGATGAGCATCCGGCCCTGTTCTACGAAACGCCGCAACCGATCGCCGAGCGCCGACTCTAAAAACAAGGCCCACACCTTGCCGGAGCCAAGATAATCGCCGTAAGAAAATCCGCCCGGCAAAAATAAAAGTCCAAAGCGCTCCAAAATCTCCGGATGAAGCTCGAGATCAACAAAATATCTAACCTCAACCTTGGCGCCTGCCTTAGAAAGCGCCCAAACGGTCTCCTCGTCGCAATTGGTTCCCGGCGCTTTAAGAACCAATGCTTTAACGGCCACGAAAAGCCTCCTCCAACTCTGCGATATCCCACCGGCCCAGAAGACCGGCGCCCTGCTTGATTTGCAATTGGGGCGAACCTGACACTTGAGCAATCTTGACGAGCGGCAACCCTCTCATTATTTTCTCCAATGTCCCGCTTTTAGCGAGAGGGACCTCAAACAAAAATCTAGATGGCGACTCGCCAAAAAGAAGGTCCTGTAAATCCGATCCGCCGTCAACGGCGTCGAGGGCCGCCGAAATCCCCAAAGTTCCCCCCAACATCATCTCAGCCAAAGCCACCCAGAGGCCCCCCTCACTCAAATCGTGACATGAAACAGCGAGCCCCAGGCCCAGCGCCCGGCGCACAGTCATAAGAAGACGGGAGGCCAAAGGTAAATCCACCGCCGGATGCGACGGCTCATTTGAGCCGGACAAAAATTCAATTTCAGAGCCGCCCAATCCCTTCTGCGCGGCGCCTGCCAAATAAATCAGGTTCCCCGCCTTTTTGACCGAAACAGAAACAATCCTCCGCGCATCCCGAATGACGCCCAAGGCCGTCGTCAGGCACACTGTCGGCGACCCTCGGCCATCAGCCAAGGCGTTGTTCAAGCTGTCCTTGCCCGAGACAAAAGGCGCGCCATAGGCGAGCGACGCCTCTTTTAAAGCCTCGGAAACTTCCACAAGTTCGCACAAAACGCGAAGATCCGAGCTGGAACCCGCGCAATAATTATCGAGCAGACTCCAATGAAGAAGCCCTCCGCCCACGGCCGCGATATTTCGTAAAGCCTCGTCCACCGAAGCCAGGGCCGCGGCGCGCGGATTTTTCTTGGCGAGCCGCCCGGCCCAGCCAAGCCCAATAGTCGCCGCCTGCCAAGAACCGTAAAGCGGACGAACAACAACGCCGTCAGCCGGCGCAATGCCCCCGGGGCCGGACAGGGGTTTGGCCACGGTGCGGCCGCCGACCTCGTGATCATATTGACGGATAATATTTTCTTTGGAGGCGATATTCGCGGAAGACAAAAGTTTAAGACCCAGGGAATGAAGCTCGGATCGTGAGACCTCCGACATGAGACGCGAGACGGGCGACTCTCGCAAAATCTTCGATTCGCGGCCCTCAATTCGCAACTCAAAACTCTTCTTGGGATGCTCTTTTAAAAATCTCAAAGGCAAATCAACTAACGTCTGATTTTGAAAGCTGATTTGAACTTTGCCCCCCCGCACAAAACGTCCCAGGCACGCAAAATCAAGCTCAAAACGATTCAGCATTTCCTCTATCGCCTTTTTCTTGGAAGTAGGCGCCGAAATCATCATGCGCTCCTGAGACTCGGAAACCAAAATCTCCCAGCCCTCCATGCCCGGCTCCTTAAACGCAACCCCATCGAGTTCGACTTGCACGCCTAATCTTCTATTCTCCCGCTCTAGCGAAGAAACGGCCAACTCCCAAATCGCGCAAGCGATTCCTCCGGCCCCCAAATCCGTCACGCTGTTGTAAAGACCGGCAGCGCGCGCCTCCATAAAAAAATCCAACACTTTTTTCTCCAAAATCGGATTGCCGATTTGAACCACGCCGATGGGATCCTCCAGGGTCAACTCCTGAGACGAAAATGTGGCGCCATGAATCCCATCGCGCCCGGTTTTGCCTCCAATCAAATAGGCCCAGTCCCCGGCCTGGGGACCGGTTTTCCTGACACGGTTTCTCGGAATAAGACCCAAGGTTCCCGCAAACACCAAGGGCAACCCATCGAAAACCTCGTCAAAATAAACCAAGCCGGCCACCGTGGGAATGCCCATGCGATTGCCATAATCACGCACGCCCGCCACTAGACCATCTAAAACAGGATGACCATGCAATCCATCTCCCACTCCCCCGCTCCCGCGCTCCCCCGCTCCCTTCGTGGGCGCTACGCAAAAAATATCAATGCCGGCAATAGGCCGGGCCCCGAGCCCGGCGCCCAACACATCGCGAATTACTCCGCCCATGCCGGTCGAAGCCCCGCCATAAGGATGAAGCGCCGAAGGATGATTATGGGTCTCAACCTTAATGGCTAATGCCCATTGCCGGTCAAAGGCGACGATTCCCGCGTTATCCTTGAAAGCCGAAAGCACCCATGGCTTTTTGAGTCTCGCTGTAGCCGCGAAGACAGTTTCCTCAAGAAGATTCTTATACGTCTTGCGTTTTCCATCCCTGCTTCCTGATTCATGAATCTTAAATCCTGCCCGCAGGGTTTTATGCCGCGTATGCTCGCTCCAGGCCTGGGCGATCATTTCAATCTCAGCCATCGTGGGATCGCGACGGAGGCTAAAAAAATACCGGCGGATACCCCTGATTTCCTCGGCAGAAAGACTCAAGAGCCGTTCGCGCGAGATGGTCTCGAGGCAATCAAGCAAGGATAACTTTGAAGGCATTCCAACCCGGGAATTCACGGCATCTGAAGCCTTTCCACCAGGGGATTAAAAAGACCGGGTGGAATTTCTTTAAGCCAATGACCGCGACCGAATTTGATCTTCGCGATCCCTTGCGCGAGACCCAGTCGCCGGATTGCGTAAAGCGCCATATCGCCCTCGGCGTCATAGACGCCGTCCTTGTACCAAACAATGCAGGCTTTAAGAGGGGGCGCCGCGTCAGGCGGCTGAAACTCAAAACGCTCAGTCACCGGATCAATAAAAAAAGTCCGGGCAAGACGCTCGGCCATCGGCTCGCCAATCTCGCCGTCATCCGTGGACGCGATTTCATAAACCCGAAAGGTGTCCGCCTTTTCTTTGGGTATTAAAAAAATCCGCTGATGGACGGCGGGCAAAGGCCTGGCGGACAAATCCCCTCCCTAAAGTTCCGGTTCCCGGCCGGTCACGGCGCGGAAGAGCTCAAAATAAGTCGCTCTGGTCTTTTCAATAAGCTCCTGGGGCAAATAGGGCGCCGGCGGCTTCTTATCCCACTGAATCGTCTTTTCCAAATAATCGCGCACTACTTGCTTATCGAGGGAAGGTAAATCCGATTCAGAGCCGGAAGACTTTCGATGACGCTCCCAGTCGCGAACCCACCAAAAACGCGAGGAGTCCGGCGTCAGGACTTCATCAGCCAAAACAATGCGGCCCTCTTCATCTTCGCCGAGTTCAAATTTAGTATCCACCAAAATTAACCCCCGGGCCGATAATTTCTCGCTCGCCAAGCGGAATATCTCTAAAAGGGCTTGCTCGATACAGCGGGCATGTTCCTGGCCCAGCGCCCCCTGGACCGAATCCCAAGAAACATCCTCGTCATGAACGCCGGCCTCTCTCGCCTTGGTGGTCGGCGTCAACAGCGGCTCTGATAATTTTTGGCCCCAGGCTAAACCTTCGGGCATCTTGCGATCAGGCCCTATTCGTCCTGTTATCTTATAAGACTTCCAGGCGCTTCCCGCCAAATACCCGCGCACGATAAACTCAAAAGGAAAAATCTTGAGTTTCTTAACAATCATTGTGCGCGGCGCAAGCGGCGAAGGCGTCTGCAACGCCTCTTTCTTCGGCTCCCAGTGATTAGGAAGGATGGGCCTTAACTCCTCAAACCAGTATTTGGCAAGCTGGGTCAGCGCCTTGCCCTTGTCCGGAATTTCATTAGGCAACACCCAGTCAAAAGCGCTAACCCTGTCCGTGGCAACCAAGGCAAGCCAATTCCCCGGCAGTTCGTAAATCTCGCGCACCTTGCCGGAGAATAAATGTTTCCACGTCTTGGGCACGTCAAAAGCATTGACCATTGGAATTACTCCTATTTTTGAACCTTTTGAACTGTTCACCCTTTTGAACCTTGCTTCATCTTATTCCCACTCAATCGTGGCCGGCGGTTTGCTAGTGATGTCGTAGACCACGCGGCTGATCTGAGACACTTCGTTGACAATTCGGCGTGAAATTTCGCCCAAAAGCTCATGAGGAAGCCACGACCAATCCGCTGTCATGCCGTCTAAAGATTCCACGGCCCGCAAGGCTACCACCTCTCGATAACTCCTCATGTCCCCCATCACGCCGACAGTGCGGACTCCCAAAAGCACGGGGAAAACCTGCCAGAGCCTCTCATAATAGCCGGCGCGCCGAATTTCTTCCTCGACAATCGAATCCACGGAACGCAAAATTTCAGCCCTGGCCCGCGTCGCCTCCCCGATAATGCGAACGGCAAAGCCCGGCCCCGGAAACGGATGCCGCCATAGAATCTCCTCGCCTAGGCCCAATTCGCGGCCCAGTTCACGCACCTCATCCTTAAACAATAATTTCAAAGGCTCCAGGAGCTTCAACTTTAAATCCTTGGGCAACCCGCCGACATTGTGATGCGTTTTGATCACATGGGCTTTTCCAGAAACGCTTTTTCCCGACTCAATAATATCGGTGTAGAGCGTGCCCTGGGCGAGATAAAGAAGTCCCTTCTGAGCGGCCGCCACCTCTTCAAAAATCCTGGCAAATAAAAGTCCGATGGCGCGACGCTTGGCCTCGGGGTCCATCACGCCTTTTAAGGCGCTAAAAAAACGTTCAGCGGCGTCAACGACAATGAGCGAGTCTTCAAAAAGTTTTCCAAAAAGCCGCCGGGTTCGCTCCGCCTCCCCGGCCTTGAGCAGTCCGGTATCCACAAAAACAGCGCACAACTGCTTGTCCACCGCGCGATGCACCAGAGTGGCGGCTACCGAAGAATCCACTCCTCCCGAAAGCGCCACGAGCACGCGATAAGGACCCACTTCTTTTTCTATGGACCGGCATGCGTCCAAAGCCCAATCCTTGATCACCCAATCCGGCTTGGCTTCGCAAACCTCGAACACAAAATTTTTCAAAATCATGCCGCCAAACTCGGTGTGGCTAACCTCGGGGTGAAACTGCACGCCATAAATCTTTTTGGCCGTGTTGGCGATGGCCGCATAAGGAGCGTTCTCCGTGGCGCCCAAAGAAACGAAACCAAAAGGTAGCGCTGTCACCTCGTCGCCGTGGCTCATCCACACGTCAAATTTGGGCTTGATTCCATTAAAAAGGCTGGCCGAGCGGGTCAACGCCAGCTTGGACAGTCCAAACTCGCGCCGCGACGAACGCTTAACTTTACCGCCCATAACCTTGGCCAAAATCTGATGCCCGTAACACACGCCAAGAATCGGAACCCCCAGCATGAACACGCCCGGATGCGGCATGGGCATGTCCTTGCCGTTGCCGTTATTTTCCACGGCCACGGAGCCGGGTCCTCCGGAAAGAATAATCCCCTCCGGCCCACAGCGCCGGATCACATCCAACGGTGTGGAGTAAGGTAAAATCTCGCAGTAAACCTTCAACTCCCGAACACGCCGGGCCAAAAGCTGGGTGTATTGGGAACCGAAGTCGAGGATGACGATCATAATTAATAGCGGTTGAGCGGTTGGGCGGTTGCCCTCATCCCATCCCCACCTTTTGTATTTTTTGGAGCGCCTTGCCCTCGTGGCTGATTTCAGGAGCGATAATGAGTTCGGCCTGCTGAAATTCCCGAATTGATTTAGCGCCGACATAGCCCATGGACGTGCGAAGGGCTCCGGCCAAATTTTGCGTGCCGTCGTCCTTGAATGCCGGTCCGAACAGAATCGTTTCCAAAGGCGCCTCTTGGCCCGCGTAAATCCTAGTGCCGCGCGGCAAATATCTCGACGGCATGGCCATGCCCCAGTGATACCCCTTGCCCGGCGCTTCGTGGGCCCGGGAAAAGGTCCCCCCCAGCATCACAAAATCAGCCCCGGCCACAACGGCTTTGCAGATATCACCGCCCGTTCTCATCCCCCCGTCCGCGATAATGGCGGCGCGACGGCCGGTCTTCTTAAAATAAGCGTCGCGGGCCTGCGCCACGTCCACAATAGCCGTGATCTGCGGCACGCCGACCCCTAAAACTTGGCGCGAGGTGCAAGCGCTCCCCGGGCCCCCCCCGCCCCAAAACCCCACGCACCCCGATTACATCAACACCCAAGCGGCCCCGGTAGGT
>CAYHKQ010000036.1:0-24975 GCA_964357255.1 uncultured Elusimicrobia bacterium | reverse complement strand
GCTTTCCCGTTTTTTAAAATTTTTTCGTCAGGAAGGCGTTGAGGGAGTGATGCTGGCCGGAACCGTGGATCATGCCAAGGCCCTACAAACCAAGGAGGCTATTCAAACCCTGACCGATCCAAGAGCCCTTAAAATGATTCTTTCCGTGCGTAAAAAAAACGCGGTATCCTTGCTGAGCGCGGTTATTGCCGAAATTGAGAAAGACGGCATGCGCGTCCTGCCCTCCTTCGCCTATTTGGAAGACCATCTTTTGAAGCCCGGCCCGGCCGGTCCCATTAAACCCAGCAAGAGTCAGTTAGAAGACATTGAAACAGGTTATCGCGCGGCCAAAACGCTTAGCGGCCTGGATATCGGACTGAGTTGTTGTGTCGCGGCCGGCGCTGTAGTGGCGGTGGAAGCGATGGAGGGGACAGACCAATGCATTGCGCGTGCCGGCGAAATTTTGACAAAGCGCTCGTCGAATAAAGGCCAATTAACCGTGGTGAAAGTAGCCAGGCCGCAACAAGACCCGCGTTTTGATCTGCCTGTCATCGGGCCCCAAACAATCCTGACGGCCAGCCGGGCCGGCGCTAAATGCTTAGCGGCCGAGGCGGGCTGGACGTTGGTTTTAGACTATGAAGAAACGTTAAAACTCGCGTTAAATCACGGCATTGCCGTTTATGGAATCAATGCGGATTCTTTACGTTAGCGAGGCCACGGGCTGGACCGGCGGCGGCAGTCGGCTCTTGAGCGCCGCTCGGGAGCTTTTGCGAAGGGGGCATCGAGTCGCCGCGGCTTGTCCCCGCGATGGGGAACTGGGCCGGCGACTAGCCCAAGCAGGGGTCGAGATTTATCCGCTCAAGATTCGGCAGGATTACGACGTTATTTGCGCTTACCGCCTTGCGCGTTTGGTTCGTCAATGGAAGGCCGAAATTCTGCATGCCCAACATTCGCAGGCTCACGCCGTGGCTTTGTTGGCGAGCTATTTCATGGATCCTTTGCCGATCATTGTAACCCGTCATGTTGTTTTTCGAATGAGAAAAAATCCCTTCAGCAAGTTTAAGTACCGCTCACGGCGCATTAGCCGCTATGAGGTTGTCAGCGAAGCCGTGGCCGCCGAGATTGCGACCATCGGCATTGATAAAGAAAAAATCACGGTTATTCCGCCGGGCATTGATCTTGACATTTGGGAAAAAGTTCGCCAACAAAGAAACGCCGTCCTTCCCAAGGAGCCGATGAGCGTGCTCATGGTCGGCAATTATTCTTCCTTTAAGGGCCATCAAGTTTTGCTTCAAGCCGCCGTCGAGGTGCGCCGGGCGTTGCCTGGGACGCTCTTTCGTCTGGCAGGCCGCGATACCGAGAAACTCAAACCGTTGGTTGAAAAATTGAATCTCGGCAAGAACGTCGAACTCTTGGGAGAGCGCTCCGACGTGGCCGATTTGTTGAGCCTGGCCCATCTTTTTGTCATGCCTTCGTTAATGGAGGGTTTTGGAATTTCCCTCATCGAGGCTCAGTCCGCTATGGTTCCCGCGGTAGCTTCGGCGGTAGGCGGGTTAAAACAAATCATCAAAGACGGGGAAACGGGACTTTTGGTTCCTGCCGGCAATCCCGAGGCCTTGGCCCAGGCGATTATTCGGCTTTTGACCTGCCCGGAGGAAGCGGCGCGCCTGGCGGCCCAAGGATATGAGGAAGCGCGCCGAAAGTTTTCTCATCACGTCATGGTTGACCGGCTGGAAAATCTCTACAAAGAGGTGCTCAATGAATTCAGTTCCCGTTCTCATGTACCATCACGTGGCTCCAGACCGGGAGATCACGCCGCAGGGATTCAAAAATCAGCTCCAATGGCTTAGCGAAAACGGCTACCATTGTCTCTCCTCGAGCGAGTTTTTAGCTCATCTGACCGGCGCTAAACCAGCGAACGAACGATCGGTGGTCATCACCTTTGATGACGGTTACGCCGACAATTGGGTCTATGCTTTTCCTTCGCTTAAAAAGTTCAATTTCCGGGCGATCATTTTTGTGGTCACGAAGTTTATTCAACCCGAGGGAAAGTTGCGGCCGACCTGCGAGGAAGGGGGAAAAATTTCAGATACACAGAGCGCCGAGCGCGCCTCTGAGGGATTCCTCAATTGGACCGAGATCATGGCCATGGCCGCCTCCGGCCTGGTGGAATTTGGCTCCCACACGCATACCCACCGTCAATTCGACGAACGTCGCGCCTATCTTAATATGAATGAGGAGCTCGCGCGCTCCAAAAAGGAAATCGAGCGCCGCCTCGGCCAATGGTGTGGCGCAATCGCCTGGCCTTGGGGGCAATTCAGCCAAGATTGGGTCGGGCTTCTTCTTGAGTCAGGCTATCGCCTAGCCTTTACCACGCGGGTAGGCCCCAATATGCCCAAGAGCGACCCTTTTCTTATTAGGCGTTTTAAGGTCTCGCGCGAAGACACCGCTTCATTGGCGCGCCGGCTCTGGCTCTACCGCCGGCCTTTTTCCGCCATTTATAGCCATTTCTACAACCTCGACCGCCGGATTAAAGCGGCGGTCACGGGACGATAAATTTAGACGGCGTGATTTCTTCTCTCGTTGAAAAGTTATAATGTAATTTACGGCATTGCCATATAGCATTCCGAATAAAAGCAAGCCTTTAATCGTCCCTCATGACCGTATACGCTACGGTGTTGTCGGCTTGGGCAGAATGGGGAGTTTGCACCTTAAGCTTATTCAAGAGCTTCGGGATAAAGCCATTGTCGCCGCTCTTTCAGACACGCAACCTAAAAAGTTGCGCCAAGCAAAAAAGCAATTCCCGCAAGCGTTGGTTGCTTCGGACTATAGACAATTGTTGGGCGCGGTGGACGCCCTCAGCATTTGCACGCCGACCGAAACCCACTGCGAAATTGCTGAATTTTTTTTGGAAAACAGAATTCCAACTCTCGTTGAAAAACCCATTGCATCGAATTTGACCGAGGCGGAAAAAATGCTTTGGGCGAGCCAAGCCACGTCTACTCATCTTCATATCGGCCACATCGAACGCTTCAACCCCGCCGTCATTAAAGCTAAACAATTCATCGACAGGCCCATCTTTATCGAGACCGTGCGCTTTAGCCCATACGAGGCCAGAGTCCGCGATATTGGCGTCATCCTTGATTTGATGATTCATGATCTTGATTTGGTTTTGTGGATGCTTTCCGATCTTGACGTGCGGCTTGAGGACTACGGCGGCCAGGGCCTTTCGCTGATTTCTCCGCACGAGGATCTGGTGAAAGCGCGCCTGCGTTTCGTGGAGGCGTCGAGCGGCTCGTCGATTTACGTGGATCTCACGGCTAATCGCTTGTCCATGGAGAAAATGCGTAAGATAAGAATTTTTCAGCAGGATTCCTATTTATCGCTTGATTTAATGAATCATCGCCTGCAATATTCCAAAGCGAAGCGCCTTCCGCTGAAAAAATTAACAGACATCAAAAGCACTCTGCCGAAACTCAAAACCACCAACCCTTTACGCCGGGAGCTTGAGCATTTTCTCGAATCCATCCGAAAAAACACCGGCCATGATGTTCATCCGCGCGAAGCCTGGGACGCGCTGGAATTGGCCTTGCAGCTCGTGCACGCCATTGACCGGAAAAATCTTTACGCCCGCAAGGAGCGCGTTGCGGCGGCTTTTTGTTAGCGCCGGCGACCCCTCTGGGGACCTACTAGCGGCCCGGCTGATTGAACGGCTCAAGGAGCTTGCCCCGGATTTGGAAGTCTGGGCGGTCGGAGGCCGGGAACTCGCCGGCCAGTCTGACGTTTTTTTAGAAGATCTCGCCTCCAAGGGAATCATGGGGTTTCTAGAGCCGGTGCGCCGCTTGCCGTATTTAACGCGATTGGGAGCCAAAATTAAGGCTGTTTTTGCGGAACGGAATTTTGATTTAGCAATACCCGTTGATTATTACGGATTCAACATCCGCGTCGCCCAAATCGCAAAAAAACGCGCCATTCCGGTCATCTACTATGTCTGTCCTCAAATTTGGGCCAGCCGGGAGGGCAGAGCCAGGCAGCTAAAAAAATACGTTGACCGGATTTTGTGCCTGTTTCCTTTTGAGCCGGCATTTTTGCGTAAGCGGGGAATTGAGGCGGATTTTGTGGGACACCCTTTGGTGCAAAGTCTTCGTTTGGCCGGCCTCTCGGGCGCCGCCGCATCTGACGGGCAAGCCGGCGGTATGACCATAGGGCTTCTGCCGGGTAGCCGACCCCAAGAAATAAAACGCCACTTGCCGGTTTTGATTTCAGCCTTTAAATTCATTAGGCAACAACAGCCCGCGGCCCGCGCTGTTTTGTACAGCCGCCCAGGACTGGAAAAATTGTATCCCGGCGCCGAGTCGTTACGGCAAGAAGGCATCGATGTCGAGCCTGGGCCTGCTTGGGAAAATCGTTCCCGATTAACCCTGGCCTTGACGGCCAGCGGGTTGGCCACATTAGAGAATATGGTGATGGGCGTGCCTATGGTGATTTTTTATGGCGTCAAACCGGCTTGGGTCTATTGGCTTGGCCGCAGAATGATCAAAACGCCGTTTATCGGGATGCCGAACATTCTGGCGGGAAAAAAAATAGTGCCGGAAATTGCCTGGGGCATGAACGAATCAGGCAATCTTCGCCAAGCGCGCGAAATCGCCGCCTCGGCCCTGGGCCTCTTAAACGACAAAGACCGCCGCGATGAACTGAAGCGCCAATTCGCAAATCTTGCCGAAACCCTCCTCGGCGAGCACGGCAATCCTGTTGACGCCGCGGCCGGCCTTATTATGCGCGCGCTCTCAGGCGCGCCGGCGCGCGTCTCGCATCCATGAAAAAGGAAATTTTTAAAAATATTCTCAAGGATCTCGCCACCTTGGGCCAATTGGCGCCCTATCTCCGGCCTCTGAGAAATGATTTTGTCGTCGCCGCGCTCAGCATGGGAGTCGTTGCGGCTATTTCTTCAGCCTCCATGGGGCTGATTAAATTTTTAGTGGATCAAATATTCATTGATAACGACCGGCAAATGCTGGTGGATTTAACTTGGATTGTGCCGGTTCTTTTTCTTTTTAAGAGCATTTTTTCTTATCTTCTCAATTACCTCATGAGCAAAATCGGCCACGCCGTGGCCCGCTCCATCCGTTCCGAGCTGGTCGAAAAAATTCTTCTTCAGGATCACGAATTTCATTCCAAAATTATGGGCGCCGATCTTTTAGCCCGCGCCACCAACGACGTTGCCGCCGTCCTTAACATGATTTCCAATGTTCCGCTTTTTGTCATGCGCGACGGCATGACCGTCATTTTTCTGCTGGGTTTGATTTTTTATCTTAATGCCAAATTCGCCTTGGCGATTTTTGCGGCTATTCCAATTTTCGTCGTTTTGTTTATTGGTTTTAACGCCAGCCTGCGTCGCGTCACCACTCGGGCGCAGAACTTGGTGGGGCAGATTTATTCGAGCATCGCGGAGGCGCTTGGCGGGCTTTCCATTATCAAAATTTATCTTTATGAACGGCCCTGGATCGAGCGTTTTAACCGACAAAACGAGGATCATTATAAAGCCATGGTTAAGTTTCAGCGCCTAGGCGCCATGTCGCCGTCGCTGATGGAGTTCTTGAGCGGCATCGTGATGACCCTGGTTCTTTTTTGGGGCGGTTCGGAGGTCATTCGGGGATCGTGGAGCGCGGGCGATTTTATGGCATTTTTGGGGGCGGCATTTGCCAGTTATCAGCCCATCAAGCATTTGGCGCAGGTGAACTCCATCGTTCAGATGGGAATCGCCGGTTGGAATCGTATCGCCGAAATCAAAGACGCGCCGCTTGTGATTTCAAGCGCGGTCAACTCGCGCTCGACGGACGCGCTTGATTTCCATAAGGATATTGAATTGCGCGACGTCGGTTTTGTTTATCCGGACGGCCGCAGAGCGTTAAAATCTATCAATCTCAAAATTAATAAAGGGGAAATTTTAGGCATTGCCGGTCCCAGCGGTTCGGGCAAGTCAACCTTGGTTAATCTCCTGGTGCGGTTTTACGATCCGGCCGCAGGAACGATTTTAATTGATGGGCAGGATATCAGTTATTGGGATACGGCTAAACTGCGCAGGCTTTTCGCCTTCGTTACTCAAGAATCGTTCTTGTTTAACGATACCATCGCGGCCAACATCGCCGTAGGCCGGCCTTCGGCCACTCTCGCCGAAATTGAAGCCGCTGCAAAAGCCGCCAATGCCATGGAATTTATCGAGCGTTTACCCGAGGGCTTAAGGACCATGGCCGGAGAACGCGGTTTGAGCTTTTCGGCCGGACAGCGCCAGCGCCTGGGCATCGCGCGCGCTGTTTTGAAAAACCCGCAAATCCTTATTCTTGACGAAGCGACGTCTAATCTTGATCCTGAATCGGAAGATTATGTGCTTTCGGCTCTCGTTAATCTACTAAAGAATAAAACGGCTATCGTTATTAGTCATCGCGCAAAAACCTTAGAGAGCGCCGATCGTATAATCGTTGTGGAAAACGGTGAAATTGTAGAGGAGATCCGCCCCCGCTCGTCTCGCTTGACGGTTTTAAGATGACCGCCCTGCTGACATTGAGTATTACCGGAAGCGCAATGGTCGCCGTGATTCTTTATAAGGCGCGATCATGGTCGCGCCGCGAGCTCTGGAGAATTTTAGCTTTCGGTAGCGGGACGCTTCTGGTCAGCGGGCTTAACCTGTTGGTTCCATCGGCCGGGCGTGAGCCGCTGTTTGGAGCTATTGCGGGATTTAGTTTCTTTTTT
This sequence comes from uncultured Elusimicrobia bacterium, assembly GCA_964357255.1. GTDB lineage: Bacteria > Elusimicrobiota > Elusimicrobia > JACQPE01 > JACQPE01 > JBBTIS01. Next base: position 18,246 of record CAYHKQ010000036.1, on the reverse strand, counting down.
GCGCTCGAAAATTACGCGGTGGTTCATTCCTGTCCCGAGTATTTGGAGGAATGTTCAGTTCACTCGATGAGCGGTCTCACGGCCATGGCGCTGACGTTTCACAGCTTGCTCGACGGCGTTATTTTGGGAATCAGCGCGAAGCTGGGGCCGCAAGAATTTTGGAGCGTTCTAGTGGGCATGTCCATCCATAAGTTTGCCGACGCAATGACCATGATGGCCCTTTTGGAATCCGAAATGAGACTCGGCTATTTTATTCATCTGGCCATCGTTCTGGGCGTGACGCTGATGACCCCCCTGGGGGCCTTTTTGACTCACGCCTTGCCGGACCCGGAATCGGTGGCGTGGCTCCTGCCTTCCATGACCGGGTTTTCCGCCGGTTGCCTGCTCTACATCGGCGCGAGCGATATTTTGCCCCGTATCCACCGATTAAACGATTCTCCTTGTTTCTTCTATTATTTGGCCGGCCTGGCCTCCATGGTCGGCCTGCTCAAGACCTTCGCCCATTAAGAACCCGGCATAGCGGGTCAGTCGCCTTTTCCTTTTGGATTCTGTATCCTAGGTCTCATGAACCCAAATTCCTCAGAAGACCCTCTTGCCCTGCCTTCTCGGAACAGAGCCCGAGGCGCCTGGGGCGCCTCGGGCTCTGCGAACGGCCCCTCAGGGGGAGAGGGTTCGCGAGAGGGGGAACAAGAAAATCCGCGCGTTTGCGAGAGTAAACCCATTTCAACCGAGGATTCCGGGGTGAACGATGAACGGGAATTAGGACAGCTCGTAGAGCGTTTTAGAAGCTATTCGCCGCAGATACAAACCGATCTTCTTGAGAAGGCATTTCGTTTTTCCTGCAAGGTTCATCAGGATCAACGACGCGCGAGCAAAGAGCCTTTTTTTATTCATTGCTATGCCGTCGCTTCGATTCTTTTGGAATTTAAACTCGATTTGGCAACGATTTGCGCGGGGCTTTTGCACGACAGTCTCGAAGACGCCGGCGTTTCCTACGATCAACTCAAGACAGAATTCAGCGAAGAAATCGCCTTGTTGGTCGCCGGCGTGACTAAATTGGATCGGTTAAAATTTACCAGTTTCGATGAGTTCCAGGCGGAGAACTGGCGCAAGATGTTGCTCGCCATGGCCAAGGATATTCGGGTGATCGTCATTAAGCTGGCGGACCGTCTGCACAATATGCGGACCTTAAGGCACTTGCCTGCCGAGTCCCAGCGGCGCATAGCGCAGGAAACCCTGACTCTATACGCGCCGGTCGCCGACCGGGTCGGCATGTTTGCGGTGAAATCTGAATTTGAAGATTTGGCCTTCGGCGTTTTAGAGCCCGAACTTTTTCGGGACATTTCTTCGCGCTTAGACAAGGAGACGCTCAGCCGCGAGGAGTATGTTAAGAAATTTGGCGATCTTGTTTCTTCGCATTTGGCCAAATTTAATATCCCGTTCCGTTTAAATTTTCGGCCAAAACACATCTATTCGATTTATCAAAAAATGTTGCGCCAGAATAAAAATCTTGAAGAGATCCATGACACCATGGGAATTCGTTTAATTACGGATACGGTGGCAAATTGTTATGCGATCTTGGGGGAAATCCACGGTAATTTTAAGCCCGTGCCCGAGAGCTTCACCGATTACATCGCTCAACCCAAAGCCAATCTTTATCAAAGCATCCACACGACGGTTTACGGCCCCGGGGGCAAGGTGGTCGAAGTCCAGATCCGCACCGAGGAGATGCACCGCCGCTCGGAATACGGAATCGCGGCTCATTGGAAATACAAGCTCGGCGACGGGTCTAAAATTTCAGAGCGGGATTTGCAGGCTAATCTTAACTGGCTTAAGGAATGGATGGATTGGCTTCAGGATCTCAAGAATCCATCTGAATTTTTGGAAAGCCTGAAAACGGAACTGAAGGTGCATCAAATTTTTGTGTTTACCCCTCGCATGGAAGTCAAGGCCCTCCCCGAAGGAGCCGTTCCGGTAGACTTTGCCTTTGCTATTCACACGGACATCGGAACTCATTGTTTCGGAGCCAAGGTCAACGGCAAAATGGTTAAGCTTGATTATGATCTCAAAAGCGGGGATGTTTGTGAAATTTTAACGCGAAAAAATATCCGCCCCAATGAAGACTGGCTTGGTTTTGTCAAGACAGCTAAGGCTCGTTCCCGGATCAGGAAGGCCCTTAAAGAGGCGGCGGGAGAATAAAATTTTGAGCCCCTTGAGCCTTTTGAGCGAAGAGGTGACTTATGCTGGCTGAAGTTTGGCTTTGCCGGACTTTAGACAGTTCATACATACGTAAACGCGCCTGGGCTCTTGGCCAAAATAAACGGTGCGCGTGGCTAAGTTGGGGTTGAAGGTGCGCACGGTGTGCCGGTTAGAATGACTGACATTTTTGCCCGCGCGGGGGCCTTTTGCGCATATCTCGCATTTGTATGCCATGATTACAAAAAATTATACAAAACTATGAGCGGGAAACGAGGAAAAAATTCGTGGTTTTAGCTCCAGACCTGAATTTGGATTCCAGCGTGCGTTACTTAAAGGGCGTGGGGCCACGCCGGGAAAAAATTTTGGCCCATTTGGGCCTTGCTACGATTAGAGATTTGATTATCCAAACCCCCAGGGCTTGGGAGGACCGGCGTTTGAAACCTCAAGAGCCTCCCGGCTTAAAGAATGGGCGCGCGAGCTTCTGTTGCCGCGTGCTCAAAACCCAGGAAATTTCGAGCCCTACGAAAAATTTCATTTTTTATAAAGCGGAGAGTCAAACCGATCACCATTATCTGCCCCGTTTGACTTTAACCTGGATAAGGCGGCGTTCCCGTTTTGACCCCTTCGGCAAACTCCGTCGCGAGTGCCGGGTAGCGAGCCGTCTGTTAGTTTTTGGACGACTGGGGGCGAGCCATCCGGCCAGCGGTCATGTCGAGATGTTTGTCGAAGAATATGAGCCGCTCGATTCCGGATTGTTGCCGAAATCCTCCCCTCATTGGCTTCGCCTTGTGCCGGTTTATCCTGCGGCCGATGGGATTTATAATCGGCAACTTCGAGAATGGAGATGGAAGGCTTTGAGTGTTTGGAGGAATTCGCCGGATCCTTGGCGCTGGCCGGAAGAATGGCAATCTTTTTTGCCCAAGCCGCTTCTGGAAGTCGGCGGGGCATACGAAGCCATTCATTTTCCCTCGGATGAACGGCATCGGGATTTGGCTAGAAAGACGCTGGCCTTTTGGGAAATTATGCAACTTGCCCTGGCTATGGAATGGCGCCGACGCGCCACTATTTTAATTCGTAAATCGCATCAATACCGAGCGCGTGAAATTTCGCCTTTTTTTGTCCGGTTAACTCAGAAAACCGGCCATGTATTGACCAAGGGGCAAGAGCGAGCGATTGGCGATATTTTGACTGATTTGGCCAAGCCTCAACCCATGAATCGCTTGATTCAGGGGGAAGTCGGCTCAGGCAAGACGATGGTGGCGATGGCCGCGATTTGTCAGGCGATTGATTCCGGCCATCAAGCCGCTTTCATCGCTCCAACTGAAATTTTGGTATTTCAGCACTATGTAAATTTGCGCCCGCTACTCGATCCCTTGGGCATACGTTTGGCCTGCCTAACGAGCGAAACTCCGGCCAAAGAGCGCAGGCAAACGCTGGATGATCTCAAAAAAGGCCTGATTAACTTAATTATTGGCACCCATTCACTCCTTGAAGCTGAGGTGATGTTTGCCAGCCTGGGCCTTGTCATCATTGACGAACAGCATCGCTTCGGCGTTGATCAACGCTGGAAACTCAGATCCAAGTCTTTCCATCCGGACTGTCTTATTCTTTCGGCAACGCCCATTCCCAGAACGTTGGCTTTGGCGCTCTATGGCGATCTGGACATCTCTACGATTGAAGATTTGCCTCCCGGTCATGTCATCGCCAAGACCGTCATCGCCAAGACGCCGGAGGAGGCCTGGCCAATGGTGGCGGAGCGTCTCAAGGAAGGACTCCAAGCGTACGTTGTCGTGCCTGCCATTGAGATGACCAGCGAATCTTTCAATCTTGAACAGGAAGTCGAGGAGTTAAACCGAGTATTTCCCGGCGTCAATATTTCCGCGCTCCACGGAAGAATGCCGGCCTCACAAAAGGAACAGGCTCTTAGTCAATTCACCCAAGGGCAAACGGTGATATTAGCGGCCACCACGGTCATTGAAGTCGGCATTGACGTCAGGCAAGCCGCCACAATCGTGATTCTAGGAGCGGACCATTTTGGTCTAGCCACGCTCCATCAGCTTCGCGGTCGGGTCGGGCGGGGCAATCACGATGGCCTGTGCATTTTGGTGCCCAGTCCAAAAATCCAACAGGCAAACGCGTCTAAAGAGGCCCGGACCAAAGGGCCCGACGAGTCGGTTTTTTTTGAAGAGGATTCTTCTAAATCCTTGGATCGTCTGGAAAAGTTTTGCCTATGCCGCAACGGTTTTGAGATTGGGCAGTTGGACCTTGAGTGGCGCGGACAGGGGGACCTTTTGGGATGGAGTCAACACGGGGGTTCAGGGCTTCGTCATTTTGATTGGAAGGACGACGTGGGGTTGATCGCGCCGGCGCGTCTTTTGGCTGGAAAAATTATGGAGGAGGACCCTGATTGGCGGCGCTATCCCAGACTGCGTTGCTTCGTAGAGGAACGTTTCGGAAAGGATTTTTTTAAAAGCGATATTTCATAACTACTCATATTTTTACAGGAGGAATCATCAATGAATCAAAAACAATTTAAGAGACGGCCCTCGCTGGCTATTTATCCCGGATCGTTTGATCCCATTACTTACGGACATTTGGATATCGTGGCAAGAGCAGGGAGGCTTTTTGACCGAATTATTATCGCCGTAAGCCACGCTTCCGTCAAGCAACCGATGTTTAGCGTTGAAGACCGAATGGACCTGATTCGAGAGTCTCTGCGCGAATCCAATTTAAACAAAGGGATCGAAGTGGATTCCTTCCAAGGACTCTTGGCGGACTATGCAAAAAAGAAATCATGCTTCGTCGTTATCCGAGGGATTCGCTTTATTTCCGATTTCGAGTACGAACTTCAAATGGCCTTGACCAACAGGCATCTTTATCCCGACATGGAAACGGTTTATCTTATGCCCGATGAAAAGCATATCTATCTTTCTTCGACCATCGTCAAAGAAATCGCCGGCCTGGGCCAAACCCCGGCCAAATTCGTTCCCCGTTGCGTGGCCCGGGCATTAAGGAGTCTGCGCGCAGTAATTTGAACATTAGGCTGGGCGCTTTCGCCGCGGCTTTCCCCATTGACTTTATTCCATAAAGCAGTTAAAACATTGAAGGGGGAATTTGAAATGGTTTATCGCGTTTCACGAGTTTTTTAAATGACTATTGAAGAAATGCTTCAGTATGTAAAAATGAAGGGAGGCAGCGACCTTCATATCACCGCGGACAGCCCCGCGGCCGTGCGCATTGACGGTCTGCTCATGCCCCTGCCCGGGGATCCGATGGATGCCGAGCAGACCAGAAACCTCATCTACTCGATTCTCGCGGAAGAGCAAAAGCGCCGTTTCGAGGAAACGAACGAGCTTGACGCCGCCCTCACTTTTCAAAATATGGGACGATTCCGAATTAATGTTTTCCGTCAAAAAGGCGCGACGGGCGCGGTTTTGCGCGTGATTCAAGAGGCCAGTATGACGTTTGAGCAACTTGGATTGCCGGCCGTAATCTACGAAGTCGCGAAGTTGTCTAAGGGCTTGGTGCTGGTGACAGGGCCGACCGGTTGCGGAAAAACGACTACGCTCGCCTCCATTATTAATTTTATTAACGAAAATCGCTCGGGGCATATCATGACCATCGAGGATCCTATTGAATTTTTGCATCATCACAAGCGTTGCCTTATCAATCAGCGCGAGGTGGGTCAGGATACGCAAAATTTCGCCACCGCCCTGCGCCATATTTTGCGTCAGGACCCCGACACCGTTTTAATCGGCGAGCTTCGCGATTTAGAAACAATCCAGACGGCGCTTAATATCGCGGAAACGGGACATATTGTTTTTGCCACGCTTCATACTAACGACGCGACCCAGTCCGTCAACCGTATCATTGACGTCTTTCCCGCTTATCAGCAGGAGCAGGTCCGGGTTCAGTTGTCCTTTGTTCTGGAGGCCGTCTTTTGCCAACAATTGCTCGCTCATGCCTCAGGCAATGGCCGCGTAATGGCCTGCGAAGTGTTGATCGCCACCCCTGCGGTTCGTAACATGGTCCGCGAAGCCAAGGTAGCTCAAATCCCCTCGTTGATTCAAACGGGAACAAAATTTGGCATGCAGACTATGAACCATTCGTTGGCCGAACTTTACCGAAGAAAATTAATTCTTTACGATACGGCGCTAAATAACACGCCTAGCCCCGAAGATTTAAAACGTTTGATCGACGAGCGCGCGGCGAAGGCCGCCAAATGATGAATGAGCGTGCCCATGACTCAAAATAACAAAAAATCCCCTTGTAGCTTTTTCGTCTGATATGTTATTTACCTATAAAGCCAAGTTGCCCAGCGGCTCGGTGACGCAAGGGAATTTGGAAGCCCGTGAATTGCAAGCGGCTCTCGCTCAGCTTAAGGCCAGGAATTGCGTTGTTTTGGAAATTAATGCCGTGGAAGAGGCGGGATTTTTAGGGACTCTCAAAAAATACAACCCTTTCAAAGGCGGCGTTCCCAGTAAAGACCTGGTGATATTTTCGCGACAGTTGGCGACCTTGGTGTCGGCCGGCGTTCCCATTGTTCAAGGCTTAGGCATGATCAGCGGACAAATCCAACATAAAAGGTTTAAGGCCGTCGTTGAGGGGGTCCAAAATGACATTCAAGGCGGCGTCACCATTAACGAATCTATGAAAAAATACCCCGACGCTTTCAGCGATCTCTACGTGGCCATGGTCCGGGCCGGCGAGTTAGGCGGGGTGTTGGATATTATTCTTGACCGGCTTAGCGCTTACTTGGAATCAGCCGAGGAATTAAAGCATAAGGTCAAGGGCGCCATGATGTATCCTGCCGTGATGGCGGGAATCGCCGTGGGCGTGACCGCCTTCCTGATGATTGCGATCATTCCAAAGTTCAAAGAGATATTTTCATCGTTCGGACAGGAGCTTCCGATGCCTACTCGCGTTCTGTTGGAGATGTCGGCGACAATGACGCGTTATTTCTATATGCTGTTTATTGTTCCCATGGGCGCATGGCAGTTGTTAAAGTATCTTAAGAAGGACGAAAAATGGGCCTACAGGATTGACCGTTTTATGCTCAAATCCCCCATGTTCGGGGATATTCTTAAAAAAGTCGCTATCGCTAAATTTTGCCGGACTTTATCCACCTTGGTTAAATCAGGGGTCAACATTCTCGAAGGCCTCGATACGGTGGCCAAGGCCAGCGGTAATAAAGTTATCGAAGGCGCCATTATGGAATCAAAAAAATCGGTTCAAGACGGGATGCGCCTAGTCGAGCCCTTTCGAAAAAAAGGCGACATTTTTCCTTCCATGGTCGTGCAAATGATCGCGATTGGAGAGGAAACAGGCAATCTTGACACCATGCTAGCCAAAATCGCGGATTTTTATGACGGCGAAGTGGACGCCGCTGTCAAGGGATTGACTAGCATGATCGAGCCTCTGGTCATTTGTTTTATGGGCGTGGTGATCGGAGCGATTGTCGTGGCCATGTTTTTGCCCATGTTCCAAATCTCCCAAGCGGCGGGCGGAGTAGGAGAGTAGGCGGAGCAGTTGAATAGCTAAGCGGTTCGGTGAATAAAAATTTTGCGGGAATCCAGGCTATGAATAGTCCAAAAAATTCGTTCTGGATTCCCGCTTTCGCGGGAATGACGGAAAAAAGGGCAGGAAGGACCTGGGCAGTTACTTTTTTTTTAAGCCGCTCAGCCGCTTTGATTTTCATTTTCTGCGGTTGCCAATCCCGCGATCAAATTGATCCACGCCGGCAACTCCAACAGATATTGGGCGTTTCCGAGTGGCGCCGGCAAGCCCTGAGGCCGGAGATCCTGGAGCGTTCCGTTTTTAAGGGGGTAGAGATCGAAAAACTTTCCTTAAAAGAACTGGCCGGGGCGCGGACGGCGTATGTCATCAAAACTGCCGCCGGACCGCTCGCGCGCCCTTGCGTTGCGGTCATTCATGGCCATTATTCGAAAGCAACGGATATTGTTGGTTTGACAAAATCCAAACATATTTCGGCCGTAGGTCTTGAATTGGCCAAGAATGGTTTTATCGTGCTGGCTCCAGACATCGAAATTGACTATCGCGACATGAAAAAGGAAACCAAAACCGCATTGCTCCTGGCCATGGAAAGCAAAACCTTGATGGGCCAACGCGTCGAAAGCGTATTAAAATGGGTTCATTATTTAAGAAACCGCCCGGATGCGGAAAGGGGCCGGATGGGGTGCCTTGGCTGGTCCATGGGAGGACAGATCGCTCTTTACGCAACGGCCTTTGACCCGGATATCAACGCCGTTTACATCTCGAATGCCTTTGATTCCTACCGTTGGTTGAGTCAAAGCCCCTTGCAAAGTCCGGACAATTACATCCCCGGCATCTGGCGTTTTGGAGACAAAGATCGCGTCGGCGCCCTTGTCGCGCCGCGACCATTGCTGATCGAACATGCCTCGAACGACGCGACGGCCCCTTTCGAGACAGTCGAAGATATCGCCCATTCGCTCGTCGAGGTTTATGAAAAAATCGGAGCCCACGACCGCCTGATGTTTTTAAAACATCACAAGGCCCACAATTTCAGCGGTTCCGACACGGTAATCTGGTTTAGCAAGTGGTTGCGCCCGGAATAAAAAAAAATTTCTTAAACCTCAGCCGATTTAGTTGCCTGAGTCAATTTGCCCCTTCCGGAATCGCTTTCCTTTTGTGCCTGCTTGGCTTATGGTGGGGACTGCCGCAACCGCTTCATCCGGATGAATCCGTTCTTCAAGAATTCAATCTGGCCATCCTTCACGGTTCTTTAAAAGACGGCGTTTTTTTTTCTTACGGAAATCTCACGCAAATTTTTTATCTGTTGTTTATATGGCCGGCGTCATTATTCCCTGCTCACGAGACCGCCGTTGCCTTGGCGCTTGGCCGCTTGGCTTCGGCGTTTCTCGCGGCCTGCCTGCCTTTAATCCTGGGCAATGCCGCTAAAATGCTTCTTGGCGAAAAAGAGGCCAAGGCGGTCTCATGGACGGCCGCGCTCACTCCGGCCGTCGTCACTTACGGACATTTTGCCACGGCTGATATGCCGCAGTTGGCCGGCCTTGCCGTCGGATTTTGGAGCGCGGTTCGTCTTATAAAGAATCACAGCCCGCGTGATTTTGTGTTGACAGGTCTTATTTTGGGCCTTGGAACGGCCCTGAAATATCAAGGCTGGCTCATGGGATTTGTGGCTCTTGTGAGCGCTCGGCGGCCGCTGGGTCCATTGGAAAACCGGCCGCGGTCATATTTTTTGATGGTATTTTTGGCATTTGGATTAATACTGGGATTTTTTATTGGAATGCCTTGGCTTTGGACCGATCCTTGGCTTGCCTTAAAGTGGTGGCTGTACAATGCGTTGAGCGTCCCTGTCCAGCGAGGGATGGCCGGATCCGCGGCCTGGCTGGCCCACGCAAAAAATTTGCCCGCGTTGCTCGGTCCGGTTTTACTGATCCCCTGCCTCATGGGACTGGTTCGTTCCATAATTGAAATCCGATTGCGCCGGTTTCCCTCAATTATTCTTTTGGCCGCCTGGACGCCTTTTTATTTACTCACGGGCTCGTTTCGTTTTACCCCGGCGCGTTTTAGCTTGGGAGTTCTGCCGGCCATGATTTTTTACGCGGGATGGGAATTGTCCCGCTGGCCTAAACTTATACAAAGGATCGCCGCTGTCGGCGCTTTTGCGTTTGCTTTGTGGCTCGATCTGGGTTTTCTTTTTAATTCACGCTCCAGCGCCTCGGAATGGCTGGCAAATCAAGCTCCGCAAGGCTCAACCATCGAGCTCTCTCCCTATACCGCTAAACCCCCGCAGGGTGTTTTAATCTGGACCGGTTATGTTCCGGCCCGCCAGCCCTTGATGATTAAGCCCATCCCATTTTTTTTAAAGCCTCTTGCCTCGCTGGTTATGGCCGAGGAGCTCGAATTAGCCGAGCGTGAACGCCGCCGCCTTATTCCAGAGCCGGCCCCCGGGCGATTTAGTCTGGAGGCATTATCCCAGCGCCGGCCTCAATTTGTGATTTTGTCGGACCTCTATGTGCAACGGTATCGTTACGCGGTCTTTGCCCAGGCCAACCCGGCGCACGCACGCTACTATCTCGATTTTTGGGAAGGCCGGATGGATAACTATGCGCTCGCCTGGAACTATAAATTTTTTCCGCAACATTGGTGGGCCCCAAGGCCGGAATTCGTAGACCCGGAGATCAGAATTTACCGCCGAAAAAAGGGAAATGAATAAGTAAGGACCCGTCCACAAATAACCTATACAGATTGCGCCCAGATTTTGGTCAGATTTGGACGCAACGATTGAGACAAAGCCGAGGAATAGCAGAGCTATTTTGAGGCTTTTTCGATTGAGGCGCGTTCAAAGATGACCAAAAGATGGGATGCAAGATGTATAGGTTATTTGTGGACGGGTCCTAACCTCATTTTTAAAATCCATAAGTATCCCGCGGCCAAACGCGCTAAATTTAGCTTTGAGCTTCCCTTCTTACGGTCCACAAATTCAATAGGTATTTCAGCAATGCGCAAACGCGCTCGTCGGGCCTTAAAGAGAACTTCGTGAACGATGGAAGGGCCGCGGGAACGAAGGCTTTCGGGAGCGATTCGAGCTAGCGCCTCGCGGCTAAAGCAACGAAATCCGGAATTGGTATCGCGAACCTCAAGGCCAAGAAGACTGCGGGCATAGGCATTGGCTGCGATAGTCAACCAATGCCGGAAAAAAGGACGGTCCAAGTCAGCGCCGCCGGCCACAAATCGCGAGCCGATTGCAAGATCGCACCGGCTCATCGCATCGAGCATTGACGGGATGTGCTTTGGATCATGGGAAAAATCTCCGTCCATTTCGACAAGGAAATCCATCTCCGATTTTAATCCGTAGATGTAACCCTCTCGTCCCGCCAAGCCGCGTCCGCCTGGTCCCGAGCGCCGGATCAGGTGAAGTCGCGCAAAGGTCCGGGTCAGATCCTCGACAATCCGGGCAGTGCCGTCAGGGCTTTGGTCATCCACGACGACAATTTCTAAATTCGCAATAGGAAGTTCAAAAATTTTTATGATCAGCGCGGCAATATTCTCTTTTTCATTCAGCGTCGGAAGCATGACCAAAACTTTCATGCGATCAATGAAAGTTTATTATTTTCATCGAGGCCGTCCACAAAATCCGACTGCGCATTTTATCCTGGCCACGTAATTTTGGTCGCCCCGGTAAAAATGTGAAAAGTCGTTGACAAAGAATCTACCATCGGCCAAAAACGGAATTTACGAGCCACCTGGGAGTTTTAACGCCATAGTCGTTAAGTGAATTTCTTTAGCCAATCGAAGTGGCCAAGGAAGGCCGCTCGTGGTGAGCTTGTCGAACCATGAGCAAAACGCGAACTTCGCCTTGGCTCATCCTTCGACAAGCTCAGGATGAGCGGTGTAACTTCAAATGGCTAAAGAAATTCCGTTAAGTTAATTTTGAATTTCGGATAGCCTGACGGGAAACGCTAGGCTCCATTAAAATAACCAAAAATGCCATTAAGAAGACGGGGATAAGTTCCCCAAAAATCCGTATTTCATATACATTGCCTACGAACATCATGCCAATAAAAAATGGAAAAATTACAAGCATGGATCTTCTAATAAATTCAATTTTAATTTTATGGTAATAGTAAAAATCAATAATCCAAATGAAACCTAGATTACTGAAAAAAAATGAATAATTTTTTATATCCAATAGAAAAGATATGTTTGTGGAAAGATGAGTGACGTGGCTGCCTATATGATGCCACTCAAATCCATTTTGCCCGGGGTTGTGAAAAAATAACTTAAAAAGTATTGTTTTAATCGTTGCCCAAATAAGAAATTGGGCGCAACAGTGTAGAATAACTTTGGTTAATTTTTCTGTTTTTATGGAAGTGAGTAAGTATATAAACGTCAAAAAACAGGAGGTTTCTCGATTGAGGGTCGCCAGCGTAAATATAATATAGAATAAAATCCATTTTTGTTGATACATTAAAACTAGGCCTAGGGTAAAGAAAAAGATAGACGGCATATCATAAGGATAATATGTGGGTTGTATGCGGGGGAACAAAAAATTGAACGGCAGAATGTAAAGAATCGAAAACGCTAGAAGAGAACTGACAAATTTATTTTTTTTAATAAATAAGGAAATATAACAACGGAATGAGAGAATGATGAAAAAAATTGATGTTGTTTCCAATATTGAAAAAATATTCGATAACGAATGAAAAGGATAAAATTTCAATTTATATAATTGATTTGCGATCCAAGGCATAAGAATTCTGTATTGAAACGGCTTGTAGGCGGAATAGCTCGTCAAGGCAAGCAGGCTGCCGGGTTCGTTCTGTTGATTCAGAGTGGCTCTTAGTTGCGTCAAGTAATAAGAAAATAATAGCGCAACAATAATAAACACAAATTCGGAATGTTTTTGTCGAGCAAGCATTTTCAATAGACCTCCAAATCCGGAATGGGAAGCTCAAAAATTCTCGCGATGAGCGCCACAATATTATCTCTTTCGGTAACTGTTCAGGTTCGTCGCTCACGCGAAGGCGGGGGTCCAGGCCTGGACCCCCGCCTTCGCGGGAATGACGGCAGGGGGAGCGCCGCGCCTGAATAGTTTCCTCTTTCGTTAAATGTCGGAAGAATCATCAACGTTCGCATGAACCCTTTTAGCTTTTTTTGCCGGACTCCCCGAAGAAGTGTTTAAGATTACATGGCGACTGCAAGTCTTTTAATTTATGCTAAAAATAAGCACAGTCGCGCCCGGCATTGCAAAAGAAAAGTCTTTTGCGCTATGCTGTTATGAGCGTCATTCATAGGCGCGGTGTTTCATGCGAGGGAGGTGAAAAAAATGATGAAAACAAAAACGTTAAGGTCCGGCGAACGGGGCTTCACCCTGATCGAACTTATGATCGTGGTGGCTATTATTGGTATTCTCGCGGCAATCGCGATCCCCAAGTTCGCTGACCTCGTGAAAAAAGCGCAGGAAGGCAAGACAAGGGGAAACTTGTCAGCGGTCAGAAGCGCGCTGTCCATCTACTACGGCGACAGCGAGGGCATCAATCCGTTGGGAACCATTGACGTACTTGCCACTAACCAAAAGTACCTCAAGTCAATCCCCGAGGTGTTTGTTCCGCCCTTCTCGGAGGTGGCCAACCCTGGTCATACCAAAGGCTCAACCGCCGGAGTGGCCGGAGAGTTCTCGTCTCAAACGGACACGGGATTGTGGGTCTACGTCAACAACAACACGTCAGTCAACTGGGGCCACTTCTACATTGGTTGCGCGCACAACGACAGCAAGACTGTCATCTGGAATAACCGCTAATCGCAAACTTAAACCCCGCCCGGCGCAATCGGGCGGGGTTTCGATTTTTTTGTTAGCGCAATAATTGCCCGTGTCAAGTTCAGGCTTGCCCTATCTAAGCGCCGCAATCGCGGGCGCTATTCTAGGCAGTTTCGTTAATGTCCTTGTCTGGAGGCTTCCCAAGGGCGAATTTCCCTGGAAACCGGCTACGTCATACTGTCCGAATTGCCGCGCGCCTATTCGGGCCATGGATAACATCCCGATTATAAGCTGGCTGTTGCTTCGGGGCCGTTGCCGGCTATGCCGCTCGAGCATCTCATGGCGCTACCCTTTGGTTGAAGCGACTCTAGCCGGACTCGGGCTGATTACGCTGTGGAATTTGGGAAGCTTGCCTCATTTTGACTGGTTTGGCTTTGCCGGACTTTTGTGGTTTCAAGCTATTTTGATCGCCATTGCCATTATTGATTTTCAAACTTATCTGATTCCCGATCTTTTGAGCTTAGGCCTGGCCCTTTCGATGCTCATTATAGCCCCCTGGAATCCTTGTTTATCGAGTCCTACGATGACAGGGAGATTGGCCTCGGCCGTCATTGGAGCCGCCGGGGCAGGCTTTGTTTTTTATGTTTTAGCCGCAGTCGGTGAAAAAATTTATAAAACTGAGGCTATGGGAGGGGGGGATATTAAGTTGGCGTTCGGCATTGGCGCGGGACTGGGCTGGCGCCCGCTCTTAGCCGTTGTTTTTCTTTCTTCAGCCTTGGGTTTAGTCTATGCCGCGCCCTTGCTCCTCGGCGGCAAACTTAAACGCCGCTCCCCTATTCCTTATGGACCTTTTTTGGTCATGGCCGCTATCATCGTTTTATGGAGCGGCGAGCATTGGCCAAAATATCTCAAAATAATCAATTTTCCACTTGAAATCACCCCGTAGTCCTGATACACTCCAAATGGATGATAGCGCCAAAAAGGGAGGAGACAATCGCTTTGTTGTTCAAAAAAATGCGGCTTCCACCCCGGACCGGGGCCGGCCTTTGGCATGACCTGCGAGATGACGATGAGACGGTAGAATGATTTGGAAAAGCGATAAACATTATGGTTAAGATTAATCTCATCCCGCCGGAATATATTGAGAAAGAGAAAAAAAAGGCGACCAGTCTGGCCGCGGCCTCTACGGCCGGCTTTATTGTCATCGGGGTAACAATTTTTTCAGGCTATAAAATTCATGAAAAAAACGCGTTGATTCGCAACATCCAAGAACTCGACTCCCGAATTAAGTCTCTTGAGGAAGTCGCCAGGCAGGTTGACGCGCTGGAAATCAAAAAGAAGGATATTGAAGCCAAAAATGCCATTATTAATAAATTGTTGACCGGTCGCTTTGATTACCCCAAAATGATGGAAGCCTTGGTAACGAGTCTGCCGTCCAACGAAATATGGCTGGGAAATCTCGGAATAAAACTCGTCGCGGGAGGATTTGATTTAAACGTTCAGGCCCATGCCGCCGGTATTCGAACTTTAGTTCAGTGGATCGAGCGATTGGAGTCCACGCCCGGTTTTTCTAAGATCGGCCTCGGCGCCGTTAATTATGCGGCCGGCGAGGTGACGTTCCCCATGACCTTTACTTATGCGGCGCCATGAAAAAATTTAGCAAGGATCAAATTCAGCAAATCGCGATAGGCGCGCTGTTTGCTTTTCTTTTTGTCTTTGTTTATTGGCGGTATTTTCTAAAGCCGACGACCGCTGCGATTAAGGAAAAAAAGATCAAAATTGAAGAAATGAGCAAGCGCGTCGAAGAGCTCGATCGCAGGGCTAAGCGCCTCGACCGCCTTAAAACCGAGCTTGCGGCCGCGGAGCAGGATTGGCAAGGACTCAGGGCGCGGTTGCCGGATAAGCGCGACCTGCCCGGCATTATCAATACCATCACTCAGATTACTCACAAACATCGGCTCACTCTTTCGACAATCAGCCCCATGCAATCGAGGGGATCCGATCTCTATAATGAGTATCCTTTTAACATCACGATTACCGGGACGTATCACGATATAGCCCAGTTTTTAGTCTCAGTGGGCAATCTCGATAGGATTTACCGCGCTGAAAATCTTTCGTTAACTCCGGCGGCGCCGACGCCGGAGGCCCCAAATGTCAGCGTTGGAGCCAGCCTAACGTTAATTACTTATCAATACAAGGGAAGCTAATAATAATGAACGGGAAGCGGGAAGCGGGAAGCGGGAAGCGTCAAAAGAGTGGAAATTTTTTTCTTTCGTTTCCCGTTCTTGCTCTTTTCACGTTTCACGTTTTATGTTTCACGACCATTTTCGCGGAGCCTCCTAGCGCTAGCACAGCTTCTTACGTCTACAAGGCATCTTCCCTGCGAGATCCTTTTGTTCCGTTATTGTCGGCGGCAGGGATGTTGGGATCGACGAGTTCCGGCCAAGCCGCCAAGACTGAGCGGCAGGCTCAGAGATCAGCCGAAGAAATCGAGGATAATTTTGACCCTGACAGCCTTGTCTTAAAGGCCGTCCTGACCGATAAGTCCCAGGGCGCCCCCATAGCCCTGCTCGCCAACTCCTCCAATCCGGATGATGAATACGTTATCAAAGGCTCAAAAATTCGCCATGTCGGATCAGGCTTATCGCTTAATTCGTTTTCGGCGCTGATTCAACGTGACAGCGTGATTATTAAAAAGACGCGAGGCGAGCCTCTGATGAGCGTTGTAAATTTTCCGAAACAAGAGGAAGGAAAACCATGAATAAAATAAAGGCCAAGGACGCGACAAAAATAAATCTTTTTTCTGTTTCAGCCCCGTTGGCCTTTTTAGCGTTATTGGCATCATTGGCCCTTTCTGCGGCGGCCCCAGTCGGGCCGGATAGCGCCGCATGGAAGGCCCCAACGAAACTCACCGCCGTTGAAACCAAGGATAATCAAATCCACATACGCACTCAAGGCGCTCATGCCAAGGTCAAAACCTTCGCCGTTTCCGAGCCGCCGAAGGTGGTTCTGGAATTGTACGACACCTGGGTCCCCGCAGGATTCCAAGAGTCCGTGGCCTTTAGCGCTGATGACGCGATCGGCGTGGATAAAATCCGCGTGGCCCAGTTTGCCAACTCTCCCACGCACATCGCCCGCGTTGTCGTTGATCTTAAAAAATCC
The DNA here is from genome assembly GCA_964357255.1 of uncultured Elusimicrobia bacterium. GTDB lineage: Bacteria > Elusimicrobiota > Elusimicrobia > JACQPE01 > JACQPE01 > JBBTIS01. Next base: position 1,619 of record CAYHKQ010000036.1, on the reverse strand, counting down.
ATACCCTACAAAGCTCTGCAATTAGACGGCACCGTGACTCTTGCATTTGGCGCGACAGCGGCCCTGCCTTCAAAGTTGCAATCGCCGCCTGCGGGCAATATTCCGTCAAAATCCGCGCCCGCCAAAGCGGAGCCGGACCGAAGTTATGATATTTTGAGGGATTTGCCGACGACTCCCATTGACGTCAATTTTCAAAACGTGGACGCGCGGGCCGTTTTCGGGATTATGATCGAAAAACTCGAATCATTAAGCGGCAGAAAACTTAACCTGCTCACGGCGCAAGACGTCACCGGTTCCGTCACGCTCCAGTTAAACCAAGTGCCATTTAAGGAGGCTTTTCAAACCATCCTGAATATGAGGCAGTTGACAGCCGTGCAGACGGGTTCCAATATCATCAAGGTTATGGGCCAAAGCGGATATTTAGCCGAACAGCAACAAGCCATCACTACAACCCAAATTTTTGTTCTTAACTATATCGCGGCGTCGGAAATGAAAGCCCACCTTGACACGATCCGCGTTCTTGAAGGCAGAAAAGGGAACATTCTTATCGCCAATGATATCAACGCCCTTATTGTGACGGATACCGCCGAGGGCCTTCAAAAAACAACTAAGCTGATCAGGGAATTGGATGTTCGGCCCAAGGCGGTTTCCATCGAGGCCAAAATTATTGATTTGCAAATTGACAAGGCCATGGATTATGGCATTGAATGGCAATGGGCCAAGGATTGGGATAAAAGTTCGGGAGCCGACATGGACAAGCGCACCATCGGTTCTTTAAATCCCAATGACGCCACCCCGATTGGAGGATTAACAGGAGCCATGCCTGCGAATCCCTTGCGCGTGAGCCTGCCGCCCGGAGGCACGGCCCTCACAACCATGGGCATTACGTTCGGTCGCGTCACCAACGCCACATTTTTAACCGCGGCCCTGACAATGGCCGCGCGCCAAGGCAGACTCAAGGTGCTTTCCAATCCTAAGATCGTCACCTTGAACAATCAAGCCGCCACGATCCAAGCCGGAAGCCAGGTCCCCACGGTTCAAACAACGGTAAGCCCCGGAGTCGGAACCACTCAAAGCGTAAGCTATCTAAGCGTCGGAGTCCTCCTTAATGTTACGCCGGTGATTACAAGCGACCGCTATGTCCGCATGAAAATTACTCCGACCGTCAGCCAGGTCGGCGCCGGCGGACTAGCAGGCGTAGCCCCCGCTCTCCTGACCCGAACCGCATCCACCAATTTAATCGTTAAGGACGCGGAAACAGCCGTTATCGGCGGATTGATTACCCAGCGGACGGACCATCAAGTCGTCAAGGTCCCCATATTGGGGGATTTGCCTCTTATCGGGTGGTTGTTCCGCCGCACGTCCAGGGACGAGCCGCGCACCGAGCTTCTAGTTTTCGTGACCCCAAAAATTCTTGACTAACCGCATCGAGACTGCCCAAATTCTCATCGTCCTGCCTTTGATTGTAGCGCCGGTTATTTATGGTCTGGCTCCAAATCTAACGGGGCCGGTCTTGATTGCTCTGACCCTTGCCTTGATGACGATATCGGCAATTACCGCCGTGGGGGCGGGCCCACACCCCCCCCCCCCGGGCCCGATATGAAGCGGGGGGTGTTTTT
>CAYHKQ010000035.1:0-25101 GCA_964357255.1 uncultured Elusimicrobia bacterium | reverse complement strand
TCAAAAAAACGAATTTAGGCAAGAATTTTAGGGCTTAAAAAAGGAAGTCGGGTTAAACTACCAACAAGCTCAGGTTGATCTGAGCGAAGATGTAAGCCTTTACCTTAGAGAGGCCGCCGGGTCCCTAACTTGTCAGTAAGGGATTGAAGGCAGGAAGCTACTTGGCGACAGAGGTTGGAACTCCTCAAGGTGGGAATCCACGAATCTGGTATATGCCAAGCAGTGCCTTTTTGCCAAAACCACTACCTTTGCATCCACCGGTGATAGCAGCAGTTTAATTCTCCCCAGTTTTCAGCAGTATTAAATTCCCCAGTTTAACGGCAGTTAAGAATTCCCCGCTTTAAGCGCGCCGAATTTTTAAAATCCAAGCCGCGCGGCCTGCTCCCCATCCCCCTTCTTGCCTACCTCGTGGACCGGTACGCCCATTTGTCGCCAGCGCACTTGCGGAAGGTGGCCATGGCGTTGGACAAGCGGTTGGCGTTGCCTCAAGTGGGTGAAAGAGGGCTAAGTGAAGCCGAACCGATCACTAATCCGATCACTGCCCCCTCCGGCGTTTGATAGAATTTTGACAATTCTCCGAGGAGATTGCCGGTGTAGCTCAGTGGTAGAGCAACCGCTTTGTAAGCGGTGGGTCGGGGGTTCAAATCCTCTCGCCGGCTAACTTTTAAATTTTTTGACTTATCAAAAGGGTCCTCTTATTTTGGCCTCTGCGTCCCGGAGGCGGCGGCGCTTGCTTCGGGGAGCGGGGGTTTCTTTTCGAGTCGCGGCTAGCGGGGTGGCGGAGAGCGGGATTTTGGCCAAATCCCCGGCAAGTTTGACGCGAAGATTGGCGCTGGCTAAGGCCCGATGCGTGGCCGGGAGATTTGCGGGATCTATTATTCTGGCGGCGGACACGATCGTGGTTTTGGGGCGGCGCGTGTTGGGCAAGCCTTCCGATGCGGAGGGAGCGGTTTCGATGATCAGGGCTCTTCGCGGCCGGACCCATCGGGTGATTACGGGGGTGGCTGTTTTAGCGCCAGGACAAAGGCCGCGACTGACCCATGTTGAAACCAAGGTCCGGATGCGGCGCTATTCGGACCTAGAGATCGCCCGGTACGTCAAATCCGGCAGTCCGTTCGACAAGGCAGGGGCTTACGCTATCCAGAACTCGAAGTTTGCTCCGGTTGAAAATTACAAAGGTTGCTATTGCAATGTGATGGGGTTGCCATTATGGACGACGCTACGGCTGTTGGAACGAGCGGGGATGAAAAAATTTTTCGCTAGAAAATTGCCTGGCGTTTGCGCGGATTGTCCGTTGAAGGCCAAATGAGCATCTCGGGCATGGAAATCCTGACAGTTGTTATGGCTTTGGCGACCTCGATGATTTCCGGGGTCGCAGGGTTTGGCGGAGCCATGATTTTTTTGCCCATCCTAGTGGCGGCCCATGGAGTCAGGGCCTCGGTTCCTATTTTGACGATTTGTATTTTTATGGCAAACGCCTCGCGCGTTTACTTTTATCGCCGGGATTTACGTTTTCATTTGGCCGGATTATTTTGGGCCGGCGCCTTGCCTTCGGCTATTCTTGGATCGCTGGTTTATGTGTCAATTTCCGGTTTTTGGATTAAGAAATTTATTGGCGTCTTTTTGATTTTCACCGTGTTGTATCAGAAACTAGCGCGGCCCGTGCGGATTCAAAACGCCAAGGCATTCGTGCCGCTTGGCGTTGTTTCAGGATTTATTTCCGCGGTGGTTGGCGGCACTGGGCCGCTCACCGCGCCTTTTTTTCTGGCCTACGGACTCACGAAAGAAGCTTTCGTCGGCACTGAGTCGCTTTGCGCCATGGGGATGCATTTCGTCAAGATATTGAGTTACGGCAAACTAGGCGTCTTGGGTCCACAGGAATTTAGGCTTGGTCTTTTCTATGGCGTCATTATGAGCCTGGGATCCTATCTGGCGACCAAGATTTTGACCAGGATTTCCCGTGAGTCCTTTCGGGTGATGGTGGAGTGGCTACTCGTCGCAGTCGGAATTATGATGTTAGTCCGCTGAATTTTCCCGGATTATCGGGAGGCTCCGCAAGAGATCGGGGTTGCCGAAAATTTGGCGGGAGATGAGAAGGGATTGGATTTCGCTGGTTCCTTCGCCGATTTGGTAGAGCTTGCTGTCCCGGAAAATTTTCCCGACCTGATGGTTCATGAGGATGGATTCTTCGCCGATCAGATTCATCATTTCTGCGGCGGTCTGCATGGCGAGCTCTCCGGAGAGGAGCTTGGCCATGGAGCCATAGAAAGAAAATCGCTTCCTTTTTTGGTCGAGAAGTTCTGCGGCGCAGATGGCCAGCATCCGTACGCTGTGAAGCCGGGCCGTAAAATTAGCCAGGGTCTTGTGCGAGGCGCGAACGCCTGGTCCTGCTTGGCCCGGAATTTCCTTGGGCTGTTTTCTCAGACTCTTGAGAGTCCATTCAATCGCGCCCCTGGCCATGCCGATTGAAACTCCTGAAATCGCCACGCGGCCCGCGTCGAGGACTTTCATGGCAATGGGGAACCCTCGGTTTAAACCGCCCAGGAGATTGTCTTTGGGAATTTTAAAATTAACAAGATGAACCTGGGCCGTGTCCGAGGCGCGAAGCCCCATTTTTTTCTCAACCTTGCCGATTTCGAGTCCCGGACCGGGTTCCGCTACGAAGGCGGAAATTCCTTGGCCTTCCGCGTCCGGCGAGGTCACGGCAAAAATAACGTAAACACCGGCCACGCTACCTTGGGTTGTGAAGGTCTTAGAGCCGTTCAATATCCAGAACTCGCCTTCGAGTTGGGCTTGGGTTTTAATCGCTTTCGCGTCCGAGCCGGCCTCTGACTCGGTGAGCGCCCAAGCGCCCATAATTTCGCTCTTGGCCATGCGGGGAAGATATTTGCGTTTTTGTTCTTCAGTGCCGGCAATGGCGATGGTGTTGCCGCAAAGGGAATTATGGGATTCCGCGGTGAGCGCCAGGGACGAATCAATGCGGCCGAACTCCTCGAGGGCTCTGAGATATGTCGCATGGGAAAGGCCCAATCCTCCGTATTCCGTCGGGAAAATCATGCCCCAGACGCCCAGGGGGGCCAGGGCTTTGACGCAGTCCCATGGAAATTTTTCCTGCCGGTTATACTCATCGAGCCGAGGCAGTTCGGCCTCAAGCGCGGCGCGAAGCTTGAGCAGGAATCGTTCATCCTTGGCGGAGATCAAAGCCGCTACCCCGGGCGCCATTAACGTTTCCACGCTATGATTTTAGAAATTTGGCGGGATTATGCGCAAAACGCTAGAATTATTCCTTTATGCCTGTGACAAAGATTCCCTTGCCCCCCTGGTTGCGCATTAAGCCCCCCGGCGGCGAAAATTATGTCCGGATTAAGGGCCTCTTGGGCCGGCACGGGCTCAACACGGTTTGCGAGGAGGCGAGTTGCCCTAATGTTTCGGAGTGCTGGGGCGGGGGGACCGCGACTTTTATGATTATGGGGAACGCGTGCACTCGGGGTTGCCGTTTTTGCTCCGTGGCGAGCGCGGCGCGCCCAGGCGCGCTCGACCTTGGGGAGCCGCGGCATTTAGCCGAGGCTCTAGCCGCCTTGAATCTCAAATATGCGGTAATTACCACGGTTTGTCGCGACGATCTGGCCGACCAGGGCGCGGCTCATATCGCCGAGTGCATACGCGAAGTTCGAGAGCGTATTCCCGGTATGATTTTGGAGATTTTAACAGGGGATTTTCAGGGCGATTCGGAACTTTTAAAAGCGGTTGTGCAGGCGGGTCCCCATGTGCTTTGTCACAATCTTGAAACTGTGGAGCGCTTGACCCCTCATGTGCGCGACCGGCGGGCCGGATACCATCAGTCTTTGGAGGTTCTGCGCCAGGCTAAGGCGTTGCGGCCCCAAGCGCCAACGAAGTCTTCTTTAATGGTGGGATTAGGTGAAACGCAGGCGGAGATTCAAGACGCGTTTCGTGATTTGCGAGCGGTGGGAGTGGAAATAGTAACATTAGGCCAATATTTGCGGCCGAGTTCGGGCGGACGTAATTTGCCGGTTATTGAATATGTGTCACCGGAGAAATTTCAAGAAATGGAACAGACGGCTAAAGGCTTCGGTTTTCTTTATGTCGCGTCAGGGCCTTTTGTGCGAAGCTCTTATCGCGCGGCTGAGCTTTATTTTGAAGGCCGTGACAGGAAAGCGGTTCGGCAGTTCAGCGGTTCGGCGGTTAAGTGAAAAGAGGAAGTTTCTTTTGTCATTTATCCGCTCAACGGCTTATCCGCTAAACCGCTATTTTTATGCCTATCACTAAAGTCGCGGATTTTAAAATCGAGCGCTTGGCCATTCTGGGTCCGGACGGGATTTGCGACGAATCCTTGGCGCCCTCTCTTTCCAAAGAGAAGATGCTCGAAATTTTTCGGCTCATGGTGTTGATTCGGGTTTTTGACGAGAAGGCGTTTCTGCTTCAACGCCAGGGGCGATTGGGGACTTATCCTCAGATTTTAGGCCAGGAGGCGGCGCAGGTGGTCCCGCCGTTATGCTTGAACAAAAAAGATTGGCTCATTCCCACCTACCGGGGCCAGGGGGCTTATATCGCGCGGGGTATGCCGCCGGTCAACTCCCTTCTTTATTGGGGAGGGGATGACAGGGGGGCGCGTTTTCCGGAGGGTCAAAACGACATGATTTTTTCGATTCCAGTCGGCACGCATCTGACGCAGGCGGCAGGGATAGCCCTGGGGATAAAATTGCGCAAAGACCCTTCGGCGGTGTTGGTTTATTTGGGAGACGGGGCTTCTTCCAAGGGCGATTTCCATGAGGCTTTGAATTTTTGCGGGGTGTTCAAACTTCCGGCCGTTTATTTAGTGGAGAATAATCAGTGGGCCATTTCGGTTTCTCGAAAACAGCAAACCGCTTCCGAGACGATCGCCCAAAAAGCGTTCGGCTATAACGTGTGCGGTATTCAAGTGGACGGCAATGACGTTTTTGCCATTTATCGCGCGGTGTCCGAGGCCTTGGAGCGCGCGCGCCGCGGCGAGGGAACAACGCTGATCGAGGCCGAGACCTACCGCCTTGGCGATCATACGACCGCTGATGACGCGTCTCGTTATCGAAGCAAGGAGGAAGTCGAATACTGGAAAGCCAGGGATCCGATAGCGCGTTTTCGTGCGTATTTGATGAGGAAGGGATATATGAGCGAGGATATGGATGGCGCGTTGCTTGCCCAGGCCCGCGAGCAAGTCGCCGCCGCGATCGAGGCTTACGAGTCTTATCCCCAGCCCAATCCGCTCGATATTTTTGAAAATATGTACCAAAATCCGCCCTGGATGATCGAGGAGCAGCGCCGGGAGCTCGAAGAGATTTTAAAAACTAAACGCGCCCGCCAAGCTACGATTATTGCCCAGGGAGAAGGGAGCTTCCCGTGAGAGGAAAGCGGTTCGGCGGTTCGGCGGTTCGGCGGTTAAGTGAAAAGAGGAAGTTTCTTTTGTCATTTATCCGCCCAGTGGATTATCCGCTTAACCGCTATTTTTATGCCTGAACTTAATCTTGTCCAAGCGATTAATCAGGGTTTGAACCAAGCGATGAAGGAGGATGGCCGCGTCATTCTTCTGGGCGAGGACGTTGGCGCCAATGGCGGCGTTTTTCGCGTGACCGAAGGATTGCAAAAAATTTTTGGAGCCGAGCGTGTGATAGATACTCCGCTCGCCGAACTGGCTATTGCCGGAGTATCCGTGGGGCTGGCCGTCTATGGCTTAAAGCCTGTTTGCGAGATTCAATTTGACGGATTTCTTCCTTCCATCTTAGACCAAGTGATCAGTCATATCGGACGTTTGAGGCAACGTAGCGGGGGCCGCCACGCATTGTCTTTGGTGATTCGCTCGCCTCATGGCGGTCTTGTTCACGCGCCGGAGCATCATTCCGAGTCGCCAGAGGCTTATTTCACTCATACTCCGGGCATTAAGGTCGTGATTCCCTCGACGCCGCGTGACGCTAAGGGCTTGATCATAGCCGCGGTGCGTGACCCGGATCCGGTAGTTTTTTTCGAGCCCAAGAGGATTTATCGTTCAATTAAGGAAGATGTGCCCCAGGAGCCTTATGAAACGCCGATCGGCAAGGCGCGGATTGCGCGGCCGGGCAAGGACGTCACGCTAATTTCATGGGGAGCCATGGTGCACAGTTGCCTTGGCGCGGCGGAGCGCTTGGCTTTGGAACGGGTTGAGGCCGAGGTTTTGGATTTACGCAGTTTAGCGCCCATTGATCTGGAGGCGATTGTGGAGTCTGTCGGAAAAACCGGGCGCGCCGTGGTGGTTCAAGAGTCGCCGCGCTCGACCAGCGTGGCCTCGGAAATCGCGGCGTTGATTCAGGAGCGGCTGTTACTTAAACTCCAGGCGCCGGTCAAGCGCGTGAGCGGCTACGATACGCGCGCGCCCCTGTTCCGGCTGGAAAAGTATTATTTTCCTGACGCAGATCGCATCGTGAGCGGCGTCAAAGAGACGTTGCAATTTTAAGATGTTTGAATTTAAACTCCCCGACGTGGGCGAAGGCCTGCATGAAGGCGAGGTTGTCCAATGGTATGTTCACGAAGGCGACGCCGTCGTTTCGGAGCAGCATTTGGTGGACGTTTTAACCGATAAGGCCACGGTGGAAATCACTTGTCCAAAACCCGGGAAAGTTTTAAAGCTTATGGCTAAATCCGGCGACAAGATTCGGGTGGGCCAAACACTGGTGGTTTTTGGACAGGAAGGGGAGATATTTAGAGTGAGCGAGGGGGAGATGGGGCGAGGGGGAAAGGGGACATCGGCCGGCGCCGCTGTTTTGGCTACCCCAGGCGTTCGAAAACTGGCCAAGGATTTGGGCGTTGACTTGGATGTTTTACCCGGCACAGGGCCGCAGGGCCGCATCACCGAAGAGGATGTTCGCCAGGCGGCGATTCCTTCTCGTCCTTTGTGCCCCGATCCCTCGTTCCCTCTCGCCCTCTCGCCCCATCTTGAATTCGAACAGCGCGTTCCTTTCATTGGCATCCGGCGCCGGACAGCCGAAAAAATGGCCGAGTCCAAGCGCATCGTGGCCCATGTCACCCACGTGGATGAAGCGGACATGAGCGAACTCGTCGCCCTTCGGGAGAAAGTAAAATTTAGAGCCGGGCCAGGAGATGTCAAGCCTGCGTATCTTGCTTATATCATCAAGGCTACGGCCCGGACGCTTGGGGAATTTCCATATCTTAACTCCACGTTGGATGAGGAGCGTCAGGAAATCGTATTAAAGTCTTATTTTAATATCGCCGTCGCCGTTGATACGGAAAAGGGGCTCATAACTCCGGTCATAAAAAATTGCGAAACAAAGAGCGTTTTTGAAATAGCCAAGGAATTGGATGATTTGGTCGCAAAAGCTAGGGCCGGGCGGATCGTGGCGGCGGATTTGCAGGGGGGAACGTTTACTATCACAAATGTCGGTTCTATTGGCGGCCTAGCCGCCACGCCTATCGTCAATTATCCGGAAGTCGCGATTTTGGGCGTGATGAAAATAATCAAGCGTCCCGTGGTCAGGGAAGGGCAGATCGTGATCCGCGATATGATGAATCTTTGCCTTTCCTTCGATCATCGCGTTTTAGACGGCGCCCGGGCCGCGCGTTTTACCGCGGCTTTGATCAAATGCCTTGAGAATCCTGGAAACCTATCGTGAAGCGGGAAGCGTAGGAATAAAAATTCATGATTCAAACCCAAGTTCTTGTCATCGGCGCCGGGCCGGGCGGTTATGTGGCGGCCATCAAGCTTGCCAAACTCGGCAAAAAAGTTCTTCTTGTGGATAAGCACAAATTGGGCGGCGAGTGTCTCAATTACGGCTGTATCCCTTCCAAAGCTCTGATCGCGCTAGCCAATAATGTCCATAAAATTAAAAAGGCCAAGGAGATGGGGGTCGAGATCCAAGGGCTTTCGGTCAATTTGGAAAAATTTCAGGCGTGGAAAAATAACATGGTCGGCAATCTGGGCCGGGGAATTCAAGGCCTCTTAAAAGGAAATAGCGTAAATTTTTTGGCCGGCGAGGCGGTTTTGACCGGTCCCCGCTCGGCTAAGGTGAAGGCGGCAGGCGGTGATGAGGAGATTGTTTTTGAGCATGCGATTTTAGCCACCGGCTCCAAGCCCATGGAGATTCCCGGTTTTGCCGTGGACGGACAATGGGTCCTGGGTTCTAAAGAAGCGTTGGATTTAATCCGGCTTCCCGAGAGCCTCCTTGTGATTGGCGGCGGCGTCATCGGGCTTGAAATTGGAACCTTGTATGCCAAGCTCGGCGCGCAGGTTACAGTTGTTGAGTTTATGAGTCAGCTTTTGCCCGGCTTGGAGCCGGATTTAGCCGCTTATGTTTTGCGCTCGCTTGGAAAGCTGGGCGTTAAGATTTATCTGGGCGCTCAAGCCCTTGGCTATAGCGTCGAAGGCGGCCGGGCCGTGGTGAAACTAAAAATTTCGGAAGGCGAAGCCCAAATGAGCGCTGAGAAAATTTTCCTGTGCGTTGGCCGCCGCCCTAATTCTCAAAATCTGGGCCTGGAAGCGGCCGGCATTGAAGTGGACAATAAGGGATTTATTCAGGTCAATGAGCATGGCGAAACCACGGCTTCCGGCATCTACGCCATCGGCGATGTCACGCCCGGCCCGCTTTTGGCGCATCGCTCCTCAAGCGAAGGAATCGCGGTAGCCCAGGCTATCGCTTTGCCCCCATCCCCCCATCCCCCCATCCCTCCATCTTTTATTCCTTGGGCCGTTTTTACCGACCCTCAAATCGCCTGCGTGGGATTGAGTGAGAAAGAAGCTAAAGAGAAGGGAAGACCGGTTTTAATCGGAAAATTTCCATTTGCCGCATCGGGTCGCGCCATGGCCGCGGGCGAGCCGGAGGGATTTGTCAAAGTCGTGGCGGACAAAGCTACGCAGAAGGTTTTAGGAGTTTCCATGGTCGGTCCGGAAGCCTCGGATTTGATCAGCGAGGCGTGCCTTGCCGTGCGCCTGGGCGCCACGATCGAGGACATTGCCTCAACCGTTCATCCCCATCCTACCCTGCCCGAGGCTTTTGTAGAAGCCTGCGAAGCCGCCGTAGGCCAGGCGATTCACATCCTGCCGCCCAGGCCGCAAATAGCTACCTGAAGTCTTTGATCGTCTTAATCGCTTTTAGGGCGGGAAAGGTAAAAAATTTTAGACAGGCTCTGAGCGCCAATCCAAATATCGGCCCCTGCCATTTCGTGTAGTATTGGCACATACTCTCGTAAAAAATTTTTTCAATTTTTTCTTTGTTGACCTTATTAGTGGCTTTGCCCTGATGATGATGGATTTGAGATGAGTGGACAAAGTAGACTTCCCATCCCGCCTGTTTAATACTGCGGCACCAATCTGTTTCCTCCCAATAAAGCAAGAACCGCTCGTCCATTAGCCCCGCCTGATCCACCGTTTTTTTGCGGACCATCATGCAGGCGCCGCTGATGGAATCCACCTGCTCCGTAGTATCCCTGTTCCAGCCCAGGCGTATTCTGGCGGTTTTTACGGGATTGCGGGGAAACAGAGCGTTGATCAAGCCGGCCTCGCAAAGCGCATAGGCCGCCGTTGCCACGCGGTCGCCGCTTCCTTGATACGTGCCGTCGGGGTTGAGGATTTTGGGTCCGCACGCGCCGGCGCGGGGATGGGCGTCCATGAACTCGATGAGGACCCTGAAGGCATTGTCCGTCAAGTAGGTGTCGGGATTTAGAATCAACAGGTAGCGGCCTTGGGCTTGGCGTAAGGCCTGATTATTGGCTCTGGCAAAGTAGCGGTTTTCCGAATTTTGGATTAGCCGCACGGAGGGGAATTTTTCGAGCACCATGGCGCCGCTACCGTCGTTTGACGCATTGTCAACTACAAAAATTTCCAAAGAGATCCCGCGCGCGTGCTCAAAAATTGTGGAGAGGCACGTTTGGAGCAAGTTTTTGTTGTTATAACTGACAATGGAGATAGAAAGGTCTGTCATGGCTTAAATTCTTTCTAAAAGCGCCGCGAGGCCCTGGCCGCCTCCGATGGAGATGGAGGCGAGGCCCCGGCGAAGCCCTCGGCGTTTGAGTTCCAGAAGAAGCGAAAGAATTTGTCGCGGGCCGGTCGCGGCAAAAGGATGTCCGATCGCGATGGCGCCGCCTAGGACATTGATTTTGTCCTCCGGGATGTTCAGTTCTTTGATGTCAATCATGATCTGCGCCGCGAAGGTTTCATTGATTTCAAACAAATCTATATCCTTGACGGCCAGCTTGGTGTTTTCTAAAAGTTGTCGGATGGCAGGGATCGAAGCATAGCCCATCTGATCCGGGTCCAGGGCCGCGAGGGCGCCGGCCACATAGCGACCGAGCGGCGCGGTTTTGGTTTTTTGAGCGCCTTCGTTTGAGGCAAAAATCAAGGCGGAGCCGCCATCTACGATAGCGTGCGAACTGCCTCGGGTAATCGTGCCGGTATCGCTATACACGGGGGCCAGGGCGGCAAAATATTCGCGGGAAGGATTCTTAAGCGGCGCGTCGTCCTCCCGCGCTTCGCCGACGGCGGTGATTTCCTCCGCCAAGCGTCCTTCTTGTTTTGCCTTATTGGCCCGCTCGTGGCTGATTAAAGCCCATCGGTCTTGAGCCTGACGGCTGATTCCATAATGCCGGGCTAAATCATCCACGCCGAGCCCGATCTGCTTGCCGCAGGAGATGTCATTGAAGGAAGGGATAAAAATGTTTTTAGGGATGAGACTCGGGCTGTCCGCTCCGGCCGCGGCTGCGAGATGAGCCCTGCCGTCGGCAATATCCTGAGCTACGCAAATCACGGCCAAGAGTCCGGAGCCGCAAGCCATATTGACCGTGATGCCGGGGATGCGGCTGGGCAATCCGGCCCGTAGCGTTACATAGCGGGCTCCGTAGCAGGCATGGGGACCCACGTGGTAGGTGTTGGCGAAAACTACGCGGTCTAAAGATTCACCGCTAAGTCCCGATCGTTCCAGCGCCGCGCGGAGCGCGGCCGCGCCTAAATCAAAAGGATCGAAAGTTTTCAAAGCGCCGCACGGACGGCCGTCGTCCTGTTTGCTTTTTGCCCAAACGGCAAACGGCGTCCTGGCCCCGCCAAGGATAAAGACTTCCTTCACGGATTATTTATAGCACAAAAAATCAGGCGGGCGCAAAATATTTATGTAAAATTTTATTATGCGCAAGGTGGCGATTATCGGAATCGGCGCAGTCAAGGCCGGCGCGACGTCCAAAGAACTCTCCTACAAGGAGATGACCTACGCGGCGGCCAAACTCGCGTATCACGATGCCGGCGTTGATCCCAGCAAACTCCAAAGTTTTGTCACCTTGGCCGAGGATATGAACGAAGGGACCAGCATTTTCGATGAGTATACCCCCGACCAGCTTGGCGCGGCCCAGAAGCCCATGCACACGCTTTGCCATGACGGTTTAGTCGGCGTCGCAGACGCGGCCATGCAGATTGCGAGCGGCCTTTTCGATATCGTCGTTGTCGAGGCTCATTCCAAGGCCTCGAACATAAAAAATAAGGCCTGCGTTGAAGCCTATGCCTTAGACCCCAACTGGGTCCGGCCGTTGGGCATACCGGCCCAGGCCCTGGCCGCGCTTGAGGCGGCGTATTATATAAGGGAAACCGGCGCGTCCGGGGAGGCCCTATACGAAATCGTCAGGAAGAACAAGGGCAACGCCCGGCTTAATCCTTTTGCGGCTTATCCTAAAAACACAACTTTCAAGGATTATCAGCGTTCTCCCAGCCGCTATACGCCCCTGCGTGATATCGAAATTGCCCGGCATGCGGACGGGGTTTGCGTATTGGTTTTAGCCTGCGAAAATTATGCCAAGAGCAATGGGTCTGTGCCCATCTGGGTCGAGGGTTTCGGCTGGGCCACGGAAACGTCATCCGTTGAATCAAGGAACTGGACACAGGCGGCCTATGCTTCGATTTCCGCGAAAAGGGCTTATCGGATGGCTGGTGTTTCAGACCCCAGACGCGACATCCATATTTTTGAAGTGGACGACACTTATGCATTTAAGGAATTACAGCATTTGGAAGCCCTGGGAATTTTCGAGAAAGGCGACGCTTGGAAAAAGACGCTTGAAGGCGAAACTTCGCCAAAGGGAGCCAAGCCTGTTAACGTGTCCGGCGGCTGTCTCGGCCTGGGTGAAACGCTTGAAACTAAAGGTCTTTATCAGATTTATGAGCTTGTGACGCAATTGCGCGTTAAGGCAGGCAAAAGGCAGGTTGCCAATGCCCGGCGCGGACTTGCTTTTGCCTGGAGAGGAGTGCCGACAACGTCCGGAGCCTGCGTTATACTGGGGAATTAGAATGAAGCCATACAGGAAAGTCGCCATTGTCGGAGCCGGGATAACGAAATTCGTCCATAAAGCCAAGGAAACTCCAAAGGAACTGGCTTGGGCTGCGTCAAAGATGGCCCTGGATTCTTCCGGCCTTAAACTTTCCGAAATTGACGCCGTGGTTCATGGCACGGCCCCGGACGCGTTCGACGGCGTTCACATGAAAGGCGAATACCTGGCTGAGGCAAGCGGCGGCTGGAATAAGCCTTATCTTCGTTGTTATGTCGGCGGGGGCACCGGCGTTTTTGCGCCGATTGAGGGCTGGCTTCATATCGCGAGCGGCGCTTTTGACACCTGCCTTGTGGTTTGCGAGGAAAAGATGTCTAACTGCCAGCCTCATCCTCAAGCGGCGTTTTTGACGATTTTTGATAATTTTCTCGAGCGCCCGCTTAAGCCGAATCTTCTTTGGATTTTTGCTCTTGAGATGAACCGCTATATGTCCACTTATGGACTTAAAATCGAGGACATCGCGCCGGTTTCAGTCAAAAATAAGAATAACGCCATGGATCATCCTAGCGCTCAGGCGGCCGAGAGGCTGACTCTTCGGGATGTTTTAAACAGCGAGGTTATGGCTTGGCCGGTGCATCGTCTCATGGTTTCATCAACCACGGACGGCGCCGCGGCCGTTATTCTGGCCAGCGAGGAGAAAGCCCGCTCTATGACGGATAAGCCCGTATGGATCGAGGGCGTCGGCTGGAATTTAGACACGGCGTATTGGACTAACCGTGATTTGTGTTATCCGGAGTATGTAGAGAAGGCGGCCCGAATGGCTTACGAGATGGCGGGAATCAAGGAGCCGAGAAAAGAGATTCATATTGCCGAGCCGTACGATCCGTTCGCTTACAAGGAACTCCATCACCTCGAGGGTCTTCTTTTGTGCGATAAGGGCAAGGCGCCGGAGGACTTGGCTTTGGGGCGATTTGACCGTGAGAAGGGAAATTTGCCGGTTTGCCCGAGCGGCGGACTCTTAGGCGTCGGCAATCCCATTTCTGCGGCCGGCATGATGAAAGTCTGCGAACTTTTTTGGCAATTGCGCGGCGAAGCGGGCCGGCGGCAAGTTCCCGGAAATCCCAAGAAGGCCGTGGCTCAAGCCTGGGGCGACCTCATGCAGGTGGGAACCGTGCTTGTCTGTGGAGTAAACTGAGATGGAAACGGAAATAAAATTAACGGAATTAATTGGAACGGATTTAAGGACAAGGGATTTTAAGACAGGCGCCGTCTTTTTCGAGCCTTACAAGCCCAAGCTGGAATACGCCTGGGACACGGGCAAGGCCATCGGCAGGTTTCTTGCGGAAATCAAAAAAGGACGGCTAGCGGGGACGCATTGCTCTAAGTGCCAAAGAACGCTTATTCCGCCGCGCATATTTTGCGAAAAGTGTTTCCGCGATATTGACAAGTGGGTGACGCTCAAAGACACGGGAATTATTCAAACGTTTTCCGTAAGCTATGTCACCTGGGACGTCAAGCGTCTTGAAAAACCTCAGATTCCGGCCGTTATCGCCATTGACGGGGCCACGCCCGGCTATGGAATTTTGCACCTGATCAAGACGAAGGACCCGAAGACGCTTCGCATCGGCCAGCGCGTCAAGGCGGTTTGGAAGCCGGCCCGCCAGAGAAAGGGCGCGATTACGGACATCCGTTATTTTGAGGTGATCGGCTAATGCCCGCGACAATCGCGCGTGTGCAAGGAAAGATACCGATTGAGAATTCCTACACTTCCGGGATCGCCGGCGATAAGACTCTAAGGGCTCTTAAAGAGCGCGGTGAATTCATCGGGACAACTTGCGAAGCGTGCCGTATGACTTATTTTCCGGCGAGGATGTTTTGCGAGCGCTGTCTTTGCCGGATTTTGGAGAATGAAACAAAGGTCGGCCCGGAGGGGACCCTTGAAGTCGCAAGTCTTTTGAGCGTCAACCAGGAGGGAAAAAAGACCAAACCTTATTATGTCGGTCTCATCAAGTTCGACGGCGCGGGCACTCGCATCCTTCACCACGTAAAAATCCATAAGGGCCAAAATTTGACGTCCGGCCGGCGTGTGCGGCCCTTGCTCAAAGCCCCGGATAAGCGCGTGGGTTCGATCACCGACATTATCGCCTTCGAGTTGATTTAATTACCGAGGCCGGATTAAAGAGAGGACCATAGTGACTTACACGACTCATGAAAAATACGCCCGCTCATGGTGAGCTTGTCGAACCATGAGCCTGACCAAGGGATTGGCTCATCCTTCGACAAGCTCAGGATGAGCGGGTTCAATCAATTTGCATGACTCGTATGACTTATAAAAACATTTTTGTTGAAACTTCAGGCTCGGTTTTAACCGTGACCTTGAACCGGCCGGAGGCGAGAAACGCCTTAAATGAGGCGATGCTTGAGGAGCTGGCCCAGGTTTTCGGGTCGCTCGGGAAAAGGAAATCTTCCAGGAGCAACGGTTCCGTGGTCGGCGTCTCGCCGGCAAGCCGCGTCGTAGTGCTCAAGGGTGCCGGCCTGGCCTTTTGCGCCGGAGCTGATATTAAGTGGATGAAACGCGCTTCGGAATATTCCCCGGCCAAGAATCGCCGGGACGCGAAGCGGCTTTTGGATATGCTAGGCGCTGTTTACGAATGTTCCCTGCCCACGATCGCACGGGTGCACGGCTCGGTGTACGGCGGCGCGTTAGGAGTGATTTCGGCCTGCGATATCGTGGTGGCTGAGGAGAAAACAGCCTTTTGTTTTTCCGAATGCCGCGTGGGGATTATTCCGGCCGTGGTTTCAACTTTTGTCTTGCCTAAAATTGGGCCCGGCCACGCGCGGCGTTGGTTTTTGACCAGTGATATTTTTTCCGCGTCCACGGCCAAGGAGATGGGCCTGATCCATCAGGTGGCCGTGGAGTCCGGTCTCGACCGCGCGGTCGAGAACCTAGTGGGGAGCATTCTTAAAAACAGCCCGGACGCTTTGAAATTTACCAAGGAGTATGTGCGTAAAATGCAGGGCCTCTCCCACGAGGCGCGCCTTGCTTATTCCCTTGGCGCTCTAGTTAAAACCCGCTCATCGGCCCAGGCCAAAGAAGGATTTTCCGCCTTTATCGAAAAGCGTCCGCCGGTTTGGAGTTAGAAGGGGGGGCGTTATTTAATGCGGCTGTAGAATTAGTTTGGGATTAATTCAGCGTTTCAATCCCGATGCTGACGGCCTCTCCGCCGCCAAGGCATATAGCGGCTGCTCCGCGTTTTAGCCGGCGTTGTCTAAGGGCATAGATTAAAGTCGTTAAGATCCTGGCTCCGCTCGCTCCGATGGGATGCCCCAGGGCCACAGCCCCGCCATGAACATTGACTCTTTCTTTTTCGATTCCCAGGAGCTTCATGCAACCCAGCGTTGCCACCGCAAACGCCTCGTTGATTTCAAAGAGGTCGAAGTCCGCCAAGCCCAAGCCGAGTTTCTTGGCGAGATTTTGCAAAGCCCCGGCCGGCGCGGTGGCAAACCAGAGCGGCTCTTGAGCGTGCTGGGCCCATCCAATGATTTTGGCTAATGGCTTTAAGCCTTTTTCTTTAACCAATGACTCGCCGGCTAAGGCCAGGGCCGCGGCCCCGTCATTGAGCTTGGAGGCGTTGGCCGCGGTGATAGTGCCGTTGGGTTTGAACACGGGTTTTAATCTTGGGAATTTTTCAAAATTACTTTTTTTTGGCTCCTCGTCCTCCGTGAGACCCATGACCGCGATGATTTCCTCTTTGAATGCGCCTTTAGCCTGGGCCTCTTGCGCGCGTTTGTATGAAAGGATGGAGAATTCATCCTGTTCCTGGCGGGTGATTTCATGTTTTTCGGCGCAGGCTTCCGCGCAGTTTCCCATATGAATGTTGTTGTACGGGTCCCAAAGCCCGTCCTTAATATTGGAGTCAATTAATTGCCCGTGTCCAAGGCGGTAGCCGGTGCGCGCTTTGTCCAAAAGATAGGGAGCCTGGCTCATGTTTTCCATGCCGCCGGCAATCACAGCCTTGGCGTCTCCGGAGCGGATCGCCTGATAGCCCAAGACCACGGCTTTTAAGCCGCTACCGCAGACTTTGTTGACGCTCATAGCGCCGATCGAATGGGGAAGGCCGGCGTAAATCGTGGCTTGGCGCGCAGGAGCTTGCCCGATGCCGGCTGAAATTACATTGCCCAAAATTACCTCGCCGATATCCTCGGCGCTTATGCCCGAGCGCTGCACCGCTTCTTTAATGGCCGCGGCGCCTAGCTTTGGCGCCGGCTCTAAGGCCAATGCCCCGTTAAATCCGCCGATCGGCGTTCTTACCGCTGAAACGATGTATACATTTTCCATGATTACCTCCGATTTTTAATGAGCCTCACTATCCCTACTCTGTCACACCGGCGGCCGTTCGCAGAGCTCGCGGCACTTGAGGCGCCTGAGGCGCTGATCCGAAAGCCGGTGTCCAGGCCATAAATTCTCGATTTAATTTTAGATTAAAGTCCCTGGATTCCGGCTTGCGCCGGAATGACCGCCCTTCTTAAGCTATGTGGCATAGTGGAGCTATTAAACAAAGAAAGAAAGTCAAATATAAAATGTGAACCTAAAAAAATGCGATCACTCTCGCATCGCGGTGTGACCAAACTCCCCTTGCGGGATCACTTGATTTCTGTTACATTTTTATAAACTTGTTCGCGGTAGGATTCATCGCGGAATAAAGAATTCCTTTTCGGGGGGTTCAGCGTAGCGAGCCCAAGTTTACTTGGGCGAAGCAAGCGACGATATAACGGGGGAAGGGCCGCGGACAAAGGGAGGGAATCAATGGACAACAATTCGCCGTTGGCGAAAAGTTACGGAATGTTACTGCGTGATATCCGGGCGGGAGCCAACCTTAGCGTCGCGGGATTCGCGCGAATGGTCGGCACCTCAACGGCGTGGCTTTCCTATATTGAGCGCGACGAGAGAATTCCATCCTGGCCTTTTGTTCAGAGTTGTCTTGAGGCTCTCGGTAAACACGAAGACGTTTCAGCCGCCATGCTCGAGCGCCTGCGCCAGGCGGGCAAGAAGCTGGTTTTGCAAAAAGCCTTTTCTATCGAGGATGTTTCCACGGGCGCTGAAATGTCCCCTGTGATGGCCCGAAAAAACGGCCATTCTCATCCTTCCAGAATTTTACGGCATAGCGCGGCGTCGTCCGTCCATATTCCCTGAACCCCCTGGGCCGCGGCCCAGCGAATATCTTCAGGCCGATTGGCCACCCCTGCGCTGATGACAAAGCCTTGTTGGCGCGCTTCCTTAATAATAGAGCTCAGATTGACCAGGGTCGAGGCCGCTTTAAAAAGATAACGGTTGTACCATATCCGGTCCCAGCCGACGCAGACTTGGTTAGCCTGGACCTCGCGGGCTCTTTTGAGAATGGCCCAGGGGTATTCCGGCATGAGAGCCAGGCGCATCTTGGGGTTGACGTCTTTGGTGTGAAGCAGAAAGCGCCGTTCGTCGTAAACAGTCAAGGGGTAGGCGCGTTCTTCCAGCGCATATCGGGCGGTCGCCTTGGCCACGGCCTCGGCCAACGCCAATGACGAGTTGTGAAAATCCATGAACAGCGACCCTTCTTTCCAATCGCTCAAGAATTCCAGGGCTTCATTAAGATGGGGGATGGGATAACGGCCTAAGACGCGAAGCTCGCGCAGGTCCTTGTAGTTCGTTTGGCTCACCCGCCGGCGACGGCCGGTCATGCGCTCTGTCGTGCGGTCATGGTGAAGGACCGGTTCGCCGTCTTTTGTTAGTTGCACGTCACATTCGATTCCATGCGCCCCCTGCTCGATTACCCGGCGCATTCCTTCAATGGTGTTTTCAATTCCTGAAATCATGCCGCATCCATGGGCGAGGATGCGGACGTTCATATTTTCTGCCGCTCCACGCTCCACGCTCCACGCTCCACGCTCAATTTTCCAGGATTCATTATTCCCTTGGGGTCCCATTCGCGTTTTTTATTTTGATGCGCCCTGAGCCGCTCCTCGCCCCATGCGTTTTGAATCCACGGGAGTTTGGCTAGGCCGATGCCGTGGTGATGATTGATTCGGCCTCCAGCCTTGGCCACGGCATCGAGAGCCGCGCGCCAAACTGCTTCGTGGAGACGGCGCGCGCCGGGAGCGTTGCTTGCGGCCCCGGCCAAGCTCATGTAAAGGCACGCGCCCTCAGCGTCCATGTGGCTGATATGGCCCATGGAAAGCGCGCAGGGGCTTACGGTTTCGTTGAACCGTTCGTAAACTTCGTCCAATCGGTCCCATGGGGCCCATGTATCCACCGTGTCGGCGAAACAGCCGTGATCGAACATGAGCTTGAGCTTTTTTTCGTTCCATTGATAACGTTTATTCCACCAGATTTTGGCCGGCTCTTCGCTTAGGCGACGTTCGCTTGAGCCATGAGAGTTTAGGAGTTCGCGATAAGCCGCTTCCTGTTCTTCTTCAAAAATAAGGACCAGCACCCAGCCTGATTTTTTTTGCGCGATGGCCTTGAGAATCCGGCGGCCCGCGCCGTGGCGCAGAACAAGGGATTGCAATTTTAGCAGGAACTCATCGGCAAGAAAATGTCCGCCGGAGGATTTGAGCCCGCTCAGCGTGGAATCGAGCGGGTCGTATAGACGGGCCACCGCGGGTTTGACGCGAAGCGCGAGTTCGCGGTCTTTAATCCAGATCAGGGCTTCGCTGAGATTGTCAAATTCATAAGACAGAAAAAAATGCCGGCTTGGTTTTTTGCGGACCAAGAGGGTAGCCTCCGTGATAATTCCCAGCGTTCCTTCGCTTTCCAGAAAATTTTGGGCCGGTCCGCGAAATTCCGATCCGTCCGGCAATATAGCGCGAATTTCCCTGGTTTGACCGGCAATGCCTCCGTACAAGGTGGAAAACTGTCCGTAGGAGCCGCAGGCGATCCAGCCTCCCACTGTGGAGATGTCCAGGGAGGCGGGAAAATGGAGGAGGGAATAGCCCTGAGCGTTGAGCGTGGATTCCAGAGCGCCGCCGAATACGCCGGCGCCCACGCGAAGCGAGAAAAGTTGCGAGTTGGGACGTTGCGCCCCTGCGGGGTTCCCATCGTCCCTGAGTTCTGTGAAGGGAGTTGGGAGTTGGGAGTCAGGTTCAATCGGGCCGACGCGGTTGAGTTTAGTCGTGTCGAGCGCGATGGAATCTTGACTTGTCGCGATGGCGGCGCCGCAGACGCCGGAGCCGCCGCCCCTGGGCGTCACGGCCACTCCCCGTTCGCCGGCCCAATGCAGAATTTTGGCGATTTCTTCGTTGCCGGCGGGCCGCGCTATGGCGCAGGGCGCTTGTCTTCGAATTTCTTCATCGTCCCAATGAAGGGCCTGCGGCCACCAGTCCCGCGCCGCCGGAAGCCGGCTTTGATCGTCGGATGCGGTTTCGATTTTTAGAGATCGTTGAATATCGCCGATCAGAGGGTTTGCGCTTCCCGTTTTATGTTTCATAAGTCGCTTTAAACAGCGCCAAGCCGTTTCTTGTGCGTCCGCTCAGCCGGCGTGCCCAGTGGCGTAGCCAAGAGAAAGCCAGTAAGACCACGGAGCCCGCCATTCTTAAGAGGCGGCTTAGGTCTGAGAGCCCTTGGGTTGCTCGGCGCAGTTGGCGACCTTCCAGTTTTGAGCGCACAAGGGCAAGGGTTTCCTCAGCCATGAGTCGGTAAATCGTCATTTTTCCTCCGGTCACGGTAATCAGGCCGGCAATTCCATCGAGCGCTTCGTGGTCGAAAATTTGGTAATCCCTGCTAAATAAGGAAGGACTGCCCTTTTGAGCCAGAATCGGCCGCACCCCCGCCGTAAACCGGGTTTGACTAAAATTAAGCTTTGGGAAGATAGTTTTCGCCGCTTCGATCAGGCGGTCTTTTTCTTCATCCGTAACGCTCGGATGATCCAGGGGATCATTGCCCCTTTGCTTGTCCAAAGGATCATCCGTGGGCCCAATCCAAATTTCGTTGTCCCTGGGATAAGCGCCGATATAGCGTCCCGCGCGGTCGGGGAAAAGGACGCCGTGGCGCACCCCTTGATTTGGCATGACCAGATGCGCGCCTTTTCGGTGTTCAAGACGGACTTTATCCGACCCAGCCATCAAAGCCGTTTGAGCCGCCCATGGGCCCGTGGCATTGATCACCATCGCGGCTTCGAGCGTTTCGTTGCGGCCTTCATGCGACGTTTCGACGCGGATTTTTTTGCCAGGGCCGGCTTTGATTCCAGTGACTTTGCGTTTGGCCAAGACCTGGCCGCCGAGTTTTTGAGCGAGTTCAATGTTTTTTTCCACCAAACGCCCGGGCTCGACCCTCCATTCGTCAAAGGTGATGGCGCCGAGCAGTCCGCTGGGATTTAAGGAAGGCTCGATTGTCAATGTTTCCTTGGCGTTTAAGCGGACATGGGGCTTGCCTGATTTTAAGGGGGCGAGATCGTCATAACGTTCCATCAAGGATTCCACGAGATTCAGGCCAAGGGTTTGGCCTTGGTATACCGGCCAGAGGAAAACTTGCCGGCTCAATAGATCGCCGGCGAATTCCCGAACGCGGCGCGCTTCCCGGCAACATTCGGCCGTGGTGTGCGCGTCGTAGGGCAGGTAGCGCAGTCCTCCGTGAATTAGTCCGCTCGAGGACAGCGTGGTGCGCCCGCCTGTTTCATCTTTTTCAATTAAGAGGGCGCGCAGTCCCGCCTCGGCGCAAGCCTTAAAAATTCCGGCGCCGGTGATTCCTCCTCCAATGACAATAACGCGAGACATCGCGTTCATTCTCCCAAAAATGGAGGCGTTAAGGCGGCGTTCACTAAAAGTGAACACTAAGGCCTTGACAGGAATCTATTTTGGCGCAATAGTATGGCACTAATGCCAGAATCATGCGGCAGGAGGTTGACGGTATGAAAAAAAATAATAGAAGCGGTATCTTTTTTATTGGTCAAAAAATTTTGTTGGCGGCGATTTTGTGTTTGGCGAATATTCCCCTGTTCGCGGCAACCCTGAGCGTTACGGTCAAGGACGCGGCCGATGGCGCGACGGCATTAAAAGGCGTTACTGTTTTTGCCGTTGAATTCACCCCTAACGGACCGGGCGCCAAGTCCCATGTGGGCGTCACGGACGCGAACGGGCAGTTCGCGTTTGACACCGCGGCCAGTCCGGCCACCTTGCATGATGGTTTGGAATACCATGTTTTTGCCAGCAGTCAGGGATATTTCCCGGCTTTAAGGGAACAAGTTTTTAATCCCGCGCACGCGCGCGCGTTCATCGCCTCAGGGGACGCTAAAACAGTTGCGCTTAAAATAGGAAAGGATGCCGAACGCCCCGGGGCCATGGCGCAATTTCCATTATCAAGCGGCACGGCATCCGGCGTTGTGGGTTGCATGTTTATTAAAGAGGGAATTGAGCATGAGTTGGCTTTTGGTTTGGCCGGTTTAGACCCGACCGGCGCGGGCGTTTGCAATATTCATAATTTGCCGATAGAAACCGCGCTCGCTGTTTTTGAGGCAAAGGCTTTTGACGTCACCAAGGGCGTGGAAATCAGCACGGATACAAGTCATATTACGATCAACGGCGTAGCCAGTTCCCCTGCTAACGGCAAAATTACGATTTCAGCCGGAGACGTCGTTGCCTTTGATTCGATGAACCTGGCTTCGGACAATGCCCTTCCCCCTGAAACAGTGAAAGCGGAAACAAATCAGGAAAGCGCCGCGGCAGGGGCTGATTATCAGTCAGTTTCGAACGTGGAGGTCGTTGACGGCGTCGTGCTCAGCACCGACACGACCAACCCCATTTATATTCCCTGGGCGGGCGTTTCTCTAAAGAAGCAGGATCCTAATTGCCAGGCTGGAACAAGGTGTAATTTTTGGCATGTGGCTTGGACCAATACGGACCAGAATGGACGATTTAAGTTTTTTAACCTTCCCTCAACCGGCACATATTTTACAGAGGTGTCGCCTGGTTGCGCCTGGGGACAGCAGAACAACGTCTGCTTTGTAGGCTATAGCAATACGACCCTTTCCTCAACAGGGCCTTATGTCGCGACTGCCAATGATATTGTTTACACTGGCGCGCCTATTAATGGAAAGAGAATAAAGGTTAATCGGTCCGCTTCAGGGAATCTTAGGATGAGGGTGGCGGTGCGCAATTCCGAGGGGCGCAGTATTCCTGGGTCCATGATCAGCGTGGAACCGGATTTTTCCAGCTGGCATTCAACCATGCCTTATAATTTACAAAAGTGGAATTGCGGCCAGAATGGTTGCCAAGTTGAGGTGACCACGCATACTTCGCTTTGCGAAGGATGGCAATGGAATCAGCAAAACAGCACCTGGACCCTGACTTCAAGCGACCGTCCCTGGCACAATTATTGGGACCAATCTCAACAAAGAGAAGTCAAAATTGATGAATGGAATCCCGGCTTAAACCGCGTTAATCTTCCGGCCAGCACGGGCTATGTTGTCATTGATAGTCTTTTGCCCGGCAATTACCAAATTCGAGCATTCGCTCAGTTTACCGGCAAGGACACGATGTATAACAACGGGCCTGATGGCGAGACGGGCTGGGATGGCCATAAAGGTTGCACGTCAAAAACCTATGACGATTTAAGGGTAACAGTTTCTTCGATAGCCAATGCCAACGGGGATAATGTTTATGTTTACGACGCGTCCGGCACATATAAATCCCATGGATCTTCGATCACGATAGTTATTGATACGATAGGAACCAAGGCCCGGCGTTTGCGCGGCCAACTCAAATTTGCCAAACCATCGGACTTTAGCGGCGGCCCAATCACAATGATTATGCGCAGGGATTGTCAAAATAATCAATCCAATGATTGCTGGCGACACGGTGGATTTGCCGTTGTCGGAGATCAGGAGGCGCACAACGGGCAAACTTCCATTGATTATGAAATTTGGGTTTCCACCGGAGGCAGTTATTGGCTTGAGATCAACACGAATTTTTGGGGAAGGGTTTATGATGATCATGGAGGGGAGGAAAAATACGATCTGAGCGTTGCCACTGAAATCGTCAAGAATTTCTCCTTTGCCCCTGCCGGCCGTCTCGTAGGCAAGGTCTATAAGCCCGACGGCTCGTTATTTAAAGCCGGAGATACGCAAGATGGACATGTTAACGGCAACGTGAACGCGGGAGGCGAAAATGGATGGGGCTGGGGTCAGGTTCGCGAGGACGGCGCCTATGTGCTTGGCGGTCTTTTCCCAGGCCATTATCAAATAAGCGCTGAGGCCAGGATGTGGAAAAACAACGGCGGTGGCGACGTGACCTTGCCGTACACGCTTCCTGGAAGCGGCTATGAAGCCGATGTCGTTGCCAATCAAGATACCTCCATGGATATTAAATTTGCCGATGGCATGATGATGGTTTTTAAGGTGAATCCCGCCAGGCTTCCAGCCCTAGACGCTCAGATATCGCAATGGGGGGAACTTCGCGGAGACCGTTTCGCCGGCATGATGTTTCCGGCCGGCATTGTTTTCAATCCTCCAACCATTGCGAAGATGATGTTTGGAGAGACGTCCTGGTTGAGTGAAATTCAACAGCGAATCACCGATGATCCCAATAAGCAGTGGTGCAAGGGAGGATTGAGGGCTGTGGATGGCTGGTGTCCGGCGATGTTGCCGATGAACAGCGTTTTTGATTTTTATTTGATGAGGAAAGGAGACATTGATGGCGGCAAGGAAGGGGGGCAACACGTAGCCAGCAATGCGCCATATATGTTTCTTACCGTTGTCAATTCCACCGTGAGTATCGCCATTAACAATGTGACGTCACAAAGGACTTCCACTTTTACCATGGTGACCCAGGGCGGAGACGCGATGAAGCAGGTGGTTGTGAATTTGTCGCCCATCGCCACTGTTAGTAGGGGGGTGACGCTCTTTGGCCTTGTTACGGCAAGCAACCTTATCCGCCAAGAGGACTTTAAGAAGATGACTAACTTTGAGGATTTCGTCAAGTATTTACCTATCGTGTCTGTGTTTGATTCAGACAAGAAGTTCATGGCCGCAGGCGTTGTTACTCCTCCGCCTCAGAAAATAGAAGGCGATATAGAGGTGGAAGCCGTTCCCGACGGCAAGGATGACTTTGAGGAGGCCATACAGAATCAAGATTGGACTTTATTCCAGCTTGTCATGAGTTCGATGGCTGGATGGGGATTGGGCTACGAGATTCGAGGTCTGCCGACAGGCAAAAACATCATGGTTATGGCGAATACGCCTAATTATCCTCCGCTTACACAAACGATCGCGCTTGACTCCGTGGTTGGTTCAACCACAACTTTTAATATTAACTTTGACGGCGCCGGCAAAGGAGCCGCGATTTGGGGCGTTGTCACGGACACCGCGACAACGCCTTCGCCGCTCGCTAACGCCGCTATTAACGTCATCGGTGGTATTTATACTAGTGGGGATAACGACGCGGTGACTGATTCCTCCGGCGCCTACAAACTTTTTGGCGTGCCAGCCGGCGGTTATATTGTGGAGGCATCCGCTTCGGGTCATTTTAAGGCCCGGCGGGGGGTTTCAATCTCGAGCGCCGCTTCCTATTTAGGAGAGGTTTCAACGGTCAGTTTTCGTCTGGAGCCTGCTGGTTCAGCCTCCATCTGGGGATCAGTCTATACTCGAGGCCTTTATGCCGTAAGCTACGTTCCCAATGTCACCGTATACTTGCTTGACGAAACTTATCGCGCGGCTAATTCCACGGCTTCGCTTACACTCCAAAGTAAGGTGACTAGCTCCACCGGCGTTTATCGCTTTGAGGGCTTAAAGAGCGGAAATAGCTATAAATTGTTTGTGCGCGAGGCAGGCAAGTATGTCATTAACGTGACAACAG